>NZ_PUJV01000224.1:0-212 GCF_011189495.1 Photorhabdus stackebrandtii | reverse complement strand
TACCCCACTAAGGCAGGAACACCACAGGGCGGTATCGCGTCACCGGTTCTGGCTAATATGGCACTGGACGGGCTGGAGTGGGTGGCACAACGCGCTGCCCCTCGCCAGAAAGTCTATGTCGTTAAATATGCGGATGATTTCGTCATTTCCGGGAGTTCGAAAGAAGTACTGGAAGAACGGGTGAAACCTGCTGTAGCTGCCTTTCTCAGAGA
>NZ_PUJV01000223.1:0-212 GCF_011189495.1 Photorhabdus stackebrandtii | reverse complement strand
GGAAAGGGCTGGACAAACGGCTGGTGGCGTATGTGGCGGCGGACGTGGAAGAAGGGCTGGTGAATAACTTACGTGAGCGCCTGAGTCAAGTTTTGCCGGAGTATATGGTGCCGGCGGCGGTGGTGCGTCTGGACCGCTTCCCGTTAACCCCGAACGGCAAACTGGACCGCCGGGCGCTGCCGGTGCCCGGGGAGGACGCCTTTGCCCGCCAG
>NZ_PUJV01000222.1:0-214 GCF_011189495.1 Photorhabdus stackebrandtii | reverse complement strand
TTGCCCGCCAGCGTTATGCAGCCCCGCAGGGCGCCACCGAAACCGCCCTGGCGGTGGTCTGGCGTGAGTTACTGGGCCTTGAACAAGTCAGCCGGCATGACAATTTCTTTGCCCTGGGCGGGCATTCTTTGCTGGCGGTGCGGGTGATAGAACATTTGCGTCAGCAGGGGCTTACACTGGCGGTACGCGACCTGTTTCAGACTCCGGTGTTAGC
>NZ_PUJV01000221.1:0-219 GCF_011189495.1 Photorhabdus stackebrandtii | reverse complement strand
TCCACCGTGACGGCTCACAGGTGACGGAATTCCACCGGATGTTGCCGGCGGAACTGAATGCCCGTCTGCGCCAGCAGGCGCAGCAGTTGGGTGTCAGTCTGGCAACGTTGTGCCATCTGGCCTGGGCACAGGTGTTATCGCGCACCAGCGGGCAGGAAAAGGTGGTGTTCGGCACCGTGCTGTTCGGGCGCATGGCGGCGGGAGCAGGGGTGGGACTGT
>NZ_PUJV01000220.1:0-219 GCF_011189495.1 Photorhabdus stackebrandtii | reverse complement strand
CTTAGTCGCTTAACCTCACAACCCGAAAGAGTTTCGGGGTATGTGTTATTGAGAGACTCATCAATAATCCCTCGGGGAGACTATTGACTGTATTCAATTTTCAGCTTGTTCCAGATTGTTAAAGAGCTTTTATCGTTAAGCCGACTTCATCTAAAATCCGCTTAACGATACCACGACCACGGCTTTCACCCGTCATCACCGCAAGTGGCGTCCCCTAGG
>NZ_PUJV01000219.1:0-243 GCF_011189495.1 Photorhabdus stackebrandtii | reverse complement strand
CAAGCTGTTATTGGATGCCGGTTATTTCCATGACGAGGTGATTGCTGAGACGCAAAAACATCACATTCTGTTGTTCTGCCCGGAAGGCAATGAGCATCAGAGCCTAAGAAAAATCTACCCAAAATCGCGGTTTATTTATCATGCGGAGAAAGACCTTTATATCTGCCCGGCCAATGACAGGTTGCTGCCTGTCAGTACAGTAAAACCTTCCGAAAAGAGCCGTGGGCATCGAGTTTATACGGG
>NZ_PUJV01000218.1:0-244 GCF_011189495.1 Photorhabdus stackebrandtii | reverse complement strand
TCCCCGCTTGAGCTTCTGGACGACCGCTTCTGGTTCTGTTGGATTAATACGCAGCTGGCTGCCATCTTTACCCTTTTTTTCCCGATTTTCTTGTCGGCGCCGTAATACTTCGGCGCTCTGTTCCAATTGCTTAATGCGTTTTTCTGTCCGCGCAGTAGCGGGCGCTGCCGTGAGGGCGCTTTTTTCTCGTGAAATCGCTTCCTGAGTCAAAAGATGATAATAAGAGCACGCAGCTTCAATCACT
>NZ_PUJV01000217.1:0-249 GCF_011189495.1 Photorhabdus stackebrandtii | reverse complement strand
ATAAACGAAAATATTCTATTAGAATGGGAAGATAAAAGTGGGATTGGCATGTGGAAGGGGCATCGAGTTTACGCTATCGATGGTTCCAAGTTAAATGTTCCCAGAGGATTGCTGGAAAATGGATATATACCCTATAGATTTCAAGATGCATCGCGACGGCAAGGGAGCGAATCCCCGGGAGCATAGCAAACTATGTGACCGGGGTGAGCGAGTGCAGCCAACAAAGAGGCAACTTGAAAGATAACGGGT
>NZ_PUJV01000216.1:0-250 GCF_011189495.1 Photorhabdus stackebrandtii | reverse complement strand
ATGCACAAGCTCTTTCATTATTATGTTCAACAAGATCAATGTCATATATCAAACCATTCATAACATCATAAAGACAACTCATCATAGCATAGGGATAATGTCGGGACGTATTCTTGGGGGTTTTATACCCGTTATCTTTCAAGTTGCCTCTTTGTTGGCTGCACTCGCTCACCCCGGTCACATAGTTTGCTATGCTCCCGGGGATTCGCTCCCTTGCCGTCGCGATGCATCTTGAAATCTATAGGGTATA
>NZ_PUJV01000215.1:0-252 GCF_011189495.1 Photorhabdus stackebrandtii | reverse complement strand
TTGAAGGGGATATAAAAGCTTGCTTTGATCAAATCAGCCATACATGGCTTCGTGAGCATGTGCCGATGGATAAATCAGTCCTCGGAAAATGGCTGACGGCAGGCTACATGGAAGACGGCAAGGTCTACCCCACTAAGGCAGGAACACCACAGGGCGGTATCGCGTCACCGGTTCTGGCTAATATGGCACTGGACGGGCTGGAGTGGGTGGCACAACGCGCTGCCCCTCGCCAGAAAGTCTATGTCGTTAAAT
>NZ_PUJV01000214.1:0-253 GCF_011189495.1 Photorhabdus stackebrandtii | reverse complement strand
AAATGGTCTCAATGCCACAAGGTTTTATTGCTTTTAGTGATGATGAAACTGGTGGTTATTACGGTTTTTTAAAAGAGAAGACTCAATATAAAAATGAAGTATATTTTTTTGATTCATCAGGGGATGGTTGAGTAGACCCGCCGGTTACCCAGACGGGCCCCTCCTCAGAACCGGACGTGCGGAACTACCGCATCCGGCTCCCGACAGATCAGTGTCCCCACACATATTCAGCGAGTCCAGAGTATTGATCGGG
>NZ_PUJV01000213.1:0-253 GCF_011189495.1 Photorhabdus stackebrandtii | reverse complement strand
TCGCTGTCTACGCTTCACCCTCCAAGTTACCCAGGACGGCGCAAGACTCGCTATCCGGTGGCACTGGCTATGCCTTCCGGAGCAGGACTTTCACCTGCAAGATAAATGCAGCTTTTCACAGCGCACGAAGCATTGAATCAATAAAAGAGGATTTTTTTGAATTTGTTGTTAGCAGAGGTTTCCAACCAGAACATTTTGATTTAGATGTTTTAACTCAATAATGATTCGAATCAAAACCGGAAGACCCTTCGAG
>NZ_PUJV01000212.1:0-253 GCF_011189495.1 Photorhabdus stackebrandtii | reverse complement strand
AAATGGTCTCAATGCCACAAGGTTTTATTGCTTTTAGTGATGATGAAACTGGTGGTTATTACGGTTTTTTAAAAGAGAAGACTCAATATAAAAATGAAGTATATTTTTTTGATTCATCAGGGGATGGAAGCATTGAATCAATAAAAGAGGATTTTTTTGAATTTGTTGTTAGCAGAGGTTTCCAACCAGAACATTTTGATTTAGATGTTTTAACTCAATAATGATTCGAATCAAAACCGGAAGACCCTTCGAG
>NZ_PUJV01000211.1:0-254 GCF_011189495.1 Photorhabdus stackebrandtii | reverse complement strand
CTAAATTAGACATGCCTGAGGAGCTCCACGATTTTGTTTTCTTTGACAAAAACTTTGATCGTGCCTCAGGCACTTAGTTCCCTTCTTAAGCAAATCTCAGGTTAATTATCTTAACTGACAAGCATTAACCCAAAATCGCGGTTTATTTATCATGCGGAGAAAGACCTTTATATCTGCCCGGCCAATGACAGGTTGCTGCCTGTCAGTACAGTAAAACCTTCCGAAAAGAGCCGTGGGCATCGAGTTTATACGGG
>NZ_PUJV01000210.1:0-254 GCF_011189495.1 Photorhabdus stackebrandtii | reverse complement strand
CGGTGTATAGTTATGGATAGTCTCAAGAGCTTGGCTGAGTAGCATAAAAAAATCCGTAATCGTTATAAGTTACGGATTCTTACATAACCACTGGATCGGTCAACTGATCCTTAACTGATCGGCATTACGATTTTGGGTAGATTTTTCTTAGGCTCTGATGCTCATTGCCTTCCGGGCAGAACAACAGAATGTGATGTTTTTGCGTCTCAGCAATCACCTCGTCATGGAAATAACCGGCATCCAATAACAGCTTG
>NZ_PUJV01000209.1:0-254 GCF_011189495.1 Photorhabdus stackebrandtii | reverse complement strand
TCCCCGCTTGAGCTTCTGGACGACCGCTTCTGGTTCTGTTGGATTAATACGCAGCTGGCTGCCATCTTTACCCTTTTTTTCCCGATTTTCTTGTCGGCGCCGTAATACTTCGGCGCTCTGTTCCAATCAATGGCATTCGGTTAAGGAAACAACGATGTGATAAAATAGGGTTTAAATGAGCAAGGGGGAATGGATCATGGATTTATATCAACGCCTAAACAAAACCTTTTTTAATTCATGTTCGACGATTGATA
>NZ_PUJV01000208.1:0-254 GCF_011189495.1 Photorhabdus stackebrandtii | reverse complement strand
CACAAGTATATAACAAAGATGACCCAACGGGTGAGACCAGGACGACACTATCCACGAAAATCGATGAAACCCCGAACACGGTGGAACTCTTTTGATGCGCCGGCAAGATCTTAACCGAATGCCATTGCTGTTCCAATTGCTTAATGCGTTTTTCTGTCCGCGCAGTAGCGGGCGCTGCCGTGAGGGCGCTTTTTTCTCGTGAAATCGCTTCCTGAGTCAAAAGATGATAATAAGAGCACGCAGCTTCAATCACT
>NZ_PUJV01000207.1:0-255 GCF_011189495.1 Photorhabdus stackebrandtii | reverse complement strand
AACAACAAACTGCAATAACGGGGCTTCACTTAAGTTCAGACGATAATGGCGGGGGTCAAAACGCCGGCTTAACTGCTCACTGACCGGCCCGTCTGCCGGATCTAATGTCAATTCAGTGACGGATAACAGGGCCTGGCGCCAGACCACTTGCGCCGGCTCTGACAGCCCCTGCCAGATAAAGGCGGTGCGCAGAATATCGTGGCGGTTGACCACCTGCTGCACCGCGGCCAGATAGCGGTCCAGCACCACCCGATC
>NZ_PUJV01000206.1:0-256 GCF_011189495.1 Photorhabdus stackebrandtii | reverse complement strand
TGACACCATCGTTATTCGTCATTCAATCCCCTTGACTAATACCCCTTCCGGCGACAATCCACCTTCGCTGATATCTTCCGATTTACAGAGCACTGGCGAATGTTACCTTTTGCGTTCGGGGCGTGATTGGTCCTTTGCTTGCGAACCTTTTCCTGCATTATGCTCTGGATACCTGGCTTACCCGCCATCATCCAGAAACCGTCTTTGAGCGCTATGCGGATGATGCAGTGCTCCATTGCAAAACGCGATGTGGTGC
>NZ_PUJV01000205.1:0-258 GCF_011189495.1 Photorhabdus stackebrandtii | reverse complement strand
CCGGGCGGAACTTATCCGACTGACGGAAGAGGATTATCAGTTTTTGCTGACCCAGCATCATATTGTGTCCGATGGCTGGTCAGTCAATGTGCTGATAAATGAACTGAACGCACTCTACGCCGCCTTTTTGGTCGGCCAGCCGGATCCGCTGCCCCCATTGGCCATTCAGTACCCGGATTACGCCGCCTGGCAGCATCAGTGGTTTTCCGCCGAACGTACCCAGGCGCAGTCGGACTACTGGCGCACAACACTGGCCGA
>NZ_PUJV01000204.1:0-259 GCF_011189495.1 Photorhabdus stackebrandtii | reverse complement strand
ATCGGCCAGTGTTGTGCGCCAGTAGTCCGACTGCGCCTGGGTACGTTCGGCGGAAAACCACTGATGCTGCCAGGCGGCGTAATCCGGGTACTGAATGGCCAATGGGGGCAGCGGATCCGGCTGGCCGGCCAGAAAGGCGGCGTAGAGTGCGTTCAGTTCATTTATCAGTACATCGACTGACCAGCCATCGGACACAATATGATGCTGGGTCAGCAAAAACTGATAATCCTCTTCCGTCAGTCGGATAAGTTCCGCCCGG
>NZ_PUJV01000203.1:0-268 GCF_011189495.1 Photorhabdus stackebrandtii | reverse complement strand
CCGTGTCCCGGGCAACAACAAACTGCAATAACGGGGCTTCACTTAAGTTCAGACGATAATGGCGGGGGTCAAAACGCCGGCTTAACTGCTCACTGACCGGCCCGTCTGCCGGATCTAATGTCAATTCGGTGACGGATAACGGGGCCTGGCGCCAGACCACTTGCGCCGGCTCTGACAGCCCCTGCCAGATAAAGGCGGTGCGCAGAATATCGTGGCGGTTGACCACCTGCTGCACCGCGGCCAGATAGCGGTCCAGCACCACCCGATC
>NZ_PUJV01000202.1:0-277 GCF_011189495.1 Photorhabdus stackebrandtii | reverse complement strand
CCTAGGGGACGCCACTTGCGGTGATGACGGGTGAAAGCCGTGGTCGTGGTATCGTTAAGCGGATTTTAGATGAAGTCGGCTTAACGATAAAAGCTCTTTAACAATCTGGAACAAGCTGAAAATTGAAACATACGATAATATCGACGCGATATTATTGATGAGTCTCTCAATAACACATACCCCGAAACTCTTTCGGGTTGTGAGGTTAAGCGACTAAGCGTACACGGTGGATGCCTAGGCAGTCAGAGGCGATGAAGGACGTGCTAATCTGCGATAA
>NZ_PUJV01000201.1:0-289 GCF_011189495.1 Photorhabdus stackebrandtii | reverse complement strand
AAGCCCCTGCTGACGCAAATGCTCTATCACCCGCACCGCCAGCAAAGAATGCCCGCCCAGGGCAAAGAAATTGTCATGCCGGCTGATTTTTTCGATACCCAGTAACTCACGCCAGACCGCCGCCAGGACGGTTTCGGTGGCGCCCTGCGGGGCTGCATAACACTGGCGGGCAAAGGCGTCCTCCCCGGGCACCGGCAGCGCCCGGCGGTCCAGTTTGCCGTTCGGGGTTAACGGGAAGCGGTCCAGACGCACCACCGCCGCCGGCACCATATACTCCGGCAAAACTTGA
>NZ_PUJV01000200.1:0-291 GCF_011189495.1 Photorhabdus stackebrandtii | reverse complement strand
CAAATCGTTTTGGTATGTATGAGCTACGGGAGCGAGATGTAGCGCCGATTGACTACGGTGTGACGTTTCAAATGTAGCGAAATTGGGGATGTTACTCATTTACGCAGGAATCCTGACGGTACCCCAACAAATGACAACAGCGGGTAAACCGGTGACTGGTGCATCCTTCGAGGCTATTCACTGGGATGTCATCAACTGGCGGGCCATTGAACAGCAGGTGCGGCGACTGCAAATGCGTATCGCGAAGGCAACCCGGGAAAGACGCTGGGGCAAGGTGAAAGCCCTGCAATG
>NZ_PUJV01000199.1:0-303 GCF_011189495.1 Photorhabdus stackebrandtii | reverse complement strand
CGGGCGCTGCCGGTGCCCGGGGAGGACGCCTTTGCCCGCCAGCGTTATGCAGCCCCGCAGGGCGCCACCGAAACCGCCCTGGCGGTGGTCTGGCGTGAGTTACTGGGCCTTGAACAAGTCAGCCGGCATGACAATTTCTTTGCCCTGGGCGGGCATTCTTTGCTGGCGGTGCGGGTGATAGAACATTTGCGTCAGCAGGGGCTTACACTGGCGGTACGCGACCTGTTTCAGACTCCGGTGTTAGCCAATCTGGCACAAAAGCTGGAGCAGTACGCGGCCGTGCCCGTGCCTGCCAATTTGATT
>NZ_PUJV01000198.1:0-315 GCF_011189495.1 Photorhabdus stackebrandtii | reverse complement strand
TGGCAAAACCTGCCGCCTGAACAACAGGAGCACGCATAAACGCCAGTGCTATCAATACAGGCAAAAATAATCGTTGTCTCATCCCATGATCCCAGTCTCAAAAATCGGTACTGTAGAGAAAAGTCTGCCCACGTCGCTGACAACAACTATAGGGTTGCCACAATGCAAAGACATAATTCCCGTCCTTTTGAGTATTACCATGAAAGAGATCAGTTAATAACATCGATAGAGATCGCTATTTACCCCACTCATAGAACCTGCTAATAAACTATATTGACTGATCTCCATCAGTCAACGTTGAACACACTTTACGCA
>NZ_PUJV01000197.1:0-321 GCF_011189495.1 Photorhabdus stackebrandtii | reverse complement strand
TACATCATTGTGCCGGTAGTTCAGCAGGGCACTGAAAAGAGGCCCCGCATTGTCAATGCTGCTGCACCGCTGAGCCAGCGCCAGTGACGCATGCTCATGCGCCAGTAATCCGGCCAGCCGGGACTGGACCTGCTGCACACTCTCCCGCACCGGTGTGTTATCAATATCCAGTCGCAGCGGCAGGGTATTAATAAACAGTCCCACCCCTGCTCCCGCCGCCATGCGCCCGAACAGCACGGTGCCGAACACCACCTTTTCCTGCCCGCTGGTGCGCGATAACACCTGTGCCCAGGCCAGATGGCACAACGTTGCCAGACTGAC
>NZ_PUJV01000196.1:0-336 GCF_011189495.1 Photorhabdus stackebrandtii | reverse complement strand
ATCAGGTGTTTCAGGCTCTGCTTATCTGGATAAATCGACGACATCCAAACAAATCAGCCCGATGGAAGCAAAAGCGTTATTTCCGTCGCCTTGGTTTACGTCAATGGACTTTCTTCCCGATGTTCAGGAATATGAAGGGAGAACAGGGATATCTCGACCTGTTCTCAATGGCGAGTACCCCGATCGTCCGCCACATCAAGATCAGAGCTAATGCGACCCCTTATGATCCGACATACCGACAGTACTTTGAGCGTCGTGCGCGGATCAGATAGCCCGAAGCGGAGCATAAGGGAAGGGATTTATCCAGGAGTAAAGCACGTTGGGTTACCGGGTCAT
>NZ_PUJV01000195.1:0-345 GCF_011189495.1 Photorhabdus stackebrandtii | reverse complement strand
GCCGTGGTGCTGGCTCACGAGGAAGGACTGGACAAACGGCTGGTGGCGTATGTGGCGGCGGACGTGGAAGAAGGGCTGGTGAATAACTTACGTGAGCGCCTGAGTCAAGTTTTGCCGGAGTATATGGTGCCGGCGGCGGTGGTGCGCCTGGACCGCTTCCCGCTAACCCCGAACGGCAAACTGGATCGCCGGGCGCTGTCAGTGCCCGGGGAGGACGCCTTTGCCCGCCAGCGTTATGCAGCCCCGCAGGGCGCCACCGAAACCACCCTGGCGGCGGTCTGGCGTGAGTTACTGGGTATCGAAAAAATCAGCCGGCATGACAATTTCTTTGCCCTGGGCGGGCAT
>NZ_PUJV01000194.1:0-347 GCF_011189495.1 Photorhabdus stackebrandtii | reverse complement strand
CCTGCCCGCCGTTAAGACCCTTGCAGACTCGCCGGTTCAGCTTTTTACCTTAGACGGTGCCGGTAAACCGTCCATTGGTTTACTGTTTGACTCCTCACTGACCGGCACCAGCCTGTTTCTAAATGCTTTTACCCTGGCGGACGTGCTCACGCAGACAGACTATGCCCGCAACAACCCGTTACAGCCCGGACCGTCCTATACGAGTCTGCTGCGCTTTAGTACCGCGGTGATTGGTATGAGTGCCGATTTGGCCTCCCTCGGTTCGACGCTAGCGAGTAAGGTAAACTCCCCGATAGTCAAGGCGCTGATGAACGGCATAAAAGTGCCTGCCATCAATACGGCTATGG
>NZ_PUJV01000193.1:0-350 GCF_011189495.1 Photorhabdus stackebrandtii | reverse complement strand
CAATGCGGAAACCGCGGATTTTCACCTGCTGGTCAGTACGACCCAAAAATTCCAGATTGCCGTCCGGCAAATAACGCGCCAAATCCCCGGTGCGGTACATCCGGGCATCCGGCTTATCGCTGAACGGATCGGGCAGGAAACGTTCTGCCGTCAGCTCAGGCCGGTTCAGATAACCCCGTGCGACGCCTTGACCCGCAATATAAATCTCCCCAAGTCCCCCCAGCGGAACAGGCTGACCGCACGTGTCAAGAATATAGATACGGTTATTGGCAATCGGGCGACCGATGGGAGGCAAAGTGGGCCACCGGTTCGGGTCCTGATCCAGAATGTATGCCGTTGTCACATGGCTT
>NZ_PUJV01000192.1:0-352 GCF_011189495.1 Photorhabdus stackebrandtii | reverse complement strand
CAAATGACAGCAGCGGGTAAACCGGTGACTGGTGCAACCTTCGAGGCTATTCACTGGGATGTCATCAACTGGCGGGCCATTGAACAGCAGGTGCGGCGACTGCAAATGCGTATCGCGAAGGCAACCCAGGAAAGACGCTGGGGCAAGGTGAAAGCCCTGCAATGGCTTCTGACCCATGCGTTCTCAGCCAAATTACTGGCGGTACAGCGCGTAACGAGCAATACCGGCCGTAACACCCCCGGTGTGGATGGCCAAATCTGGAAAACCCCCACGCAGAAACTCAAGGGTGTGCAGTCATTGCAACGGAGGGGGTATCGACCCCAACCGTTGAGGCGCATCTATATCCCCAAAA
>NZ_PUJV01000191.1:0-354 GCF_011189495.1 Photorhabdus stackebrandtii | reverse complement strand
GGGCGAGTTGGAATGCTCTTTAACAGGGAGGGAAAAGGTGGCTAGAAAAAAGGCTGCTAAATCAAGGGGAAAAGTGTCCTAAACCGTATGATGGCGTCGGGATAGTGCCGAAGACCCGATTGGGCTGGCAGGGGGCCTGAATCCGTATGCGTATGTCCATAACCCGGCAAACTGGATTGACCCTCTGGGGCTGGCAGGGTGTCCAGCGGTTAAAGACTCGTTTGAGCAAGCTAGGGGCTGTTGACGTTTCGTGTACATAACTTATACAGCCCACATGGGTAACCACATCATTATAAAAGCCATGGCAACCATACTGGCATAATTTCGCTCAAGTTTGTCGTATCTTGTTGCTAT
>NZ_PUJV01000190.1:0-355 GCF_011189495.1 Photorhabdus stackebrandtii | reverse complement strand
TATCAATCGTCGAACATGAATTAAAAAAGGTTTTGTTTAGGCGTTGATATAAATCCATGATCCATTCCCCCTTGCTCATTTAAACCCTATTTTATCACATCGTTGTTTCCTTAACCGAATGCCATTGTCCGGCGTAGAACCCCTCTTTGTGGCGTATGGCCTGATCCCATACGCCCAATTTAGCATCACTGCGCATTTATCTTCACTGTGCATTAGGTGGCGTTATTAGTCCTTTGCTTGCGAACCTTTTCCTGCATTATGCTCTGGATACCTGGCTTACCCGCCATCATCCAGAAACCGTCTTTGAGCGCTATGCGGATGATGCAGTGCTCCATTGCAAAACGCGATGTGGTGC
>NZ_PUJV01000189.1:0-358 GCF_011189495.1 Photorhabdus stackebrandtii | reverse complement strand
GGCTTGTGCCGGCGCGCATTTTATAGCAAGACGAATAAATGATTTAGGCCATGAAGCTAAATTAATTTCACCGCAGTTTGTCCGGCCTTTTGTTAAAAGTAATAAAAATGATTTTATTGATGCGGAAAGCCATCTGCGAAGCGGCCTCACTGGGTATTTTCATCCAAGCAGATCACCCAATAACATTCATCAAGATCATCTAATACCGGCGTTTTTCATGGTAATACTCAACCTCACGTCCTTCCATGCGTTTTGTCCGACTCAGAACGGAAGCTCAGCAGGCTATGCGTGTATTACATCGGGTCAGGGAGTCACTGGTCAGAGATAAGGTTAAAACGACCAACCAAATGCAGGCTTT
>NZ_PUJV01000188.1:0-365 GCF_011189495.1 Photorhabdus stackebrandtii | reverse complement strand
TCCAGTACTAGTATGGCCCGGGGGATCCTTAAGTCGTGTCCTTCTCCTACGATCTTGTGAACGATGGATATTTTCTTTCTAAACTTTAAACAAACAGTGGAGAGATGTTGTTGTGTGTGGAACGACGCTTAGCCTACCGAGGAAGATCCAGACTACAATAGAATATGTGGCCAAAACTCTCCGCAACTTCAGCAGCAAAAAGGATATTATTGACATAACCTCCTCACAAAAAGTACACAAATGGCTAAATAACAGAGCCCCTCTTTTTACTAGGGAAATGGTGGATGTGGACTTTAGAATTTAAGATAATAAAGCTCTTGATCCCAATGTTATTTCCATGTGAGGGACATTAAATTGAGTAACCT
>NZ_PUJV01000187.1:0-367 GCF_011189495.1 Photorhabdus stackebrandtii | reverse complement strand
TTGTCAGGGTCGCTCTTTATTCAAACCCTTAGATTCACCCGGTGATACGGGCGGTTCCCTCCGTCTTCGCCGTGGGAACAACTTCTACAGACAACTTCGTGTCGCAAATTTGCAATTATCGTGAGCCCGGTGAAATGGATTGCAAGCCGGGCAGGATAAATGCGAGCCCGTTATCACTTAATGTGAGCCGAAACTGGCGATGATTGCGAGTCGGTGGGATTTCGACTGCGAGCCGTTACACGTAGGAGCAAGGCATAAACAACGGTTCATAAATCCGGCTGAGGATATCACTGACTGCAAGCTGGATAAGTTTGTCCTCTGTGCACGAAATGGCTAAAGGCCGTTTACTGCCGTCCTCTTTTGGAAT
>NZ_PUJV01000186.1:0-372 GCF_011189495.1 Photorhabdus stackebrandtii | reverse complement strand
CATCGACTGAGGTGGTGCGGTCATAAGCATAAGCCAGCCCGATATTGATGGGATTTATATTCAGGTCAAACAGCTGGTAGTGACGGGTCCCTTTACCGTTTGAGTCAGGATCAGGCACCAGGTATTTCTGGGTATAGCCTAACAGTTTTTCCACCCGCTTGATGGCGTCTAAACTCTGCCGTGTTTTTCTGACTTTGTTAACTTCGGCAAATTTGGCCGAATAATCTATATCCTGAACAGTTAATGCATACTCAACATGAAGTGCCGTCTCTCTGGAAATATAAAATTCATCCGTATTGACGGTCCACCCTGCACGCAGTTTATTGCCATTTTTAGGTTTAACATTTTCCATGGTATTACGCGCTTTTGCCT
>NZ_PUJV01000185.1:0-373 GCF_011189495.1 Photorhabdus stackebrandtii | reverse complement strand
GGCAAAACTTGACTCAGGCGCTCACGTAAGTTATTCACCAGCCCTTCTTCCACGTCCGCCGCCACATACGCCACCAGCCGTTTGTCCAGCCCTTTCCCGTGAGCCAGCACCACGGCTTCACGCACCGTTGGGTGTTCAGCCAGCCGCGCTTCGATTTCCCCCGGTTCAATGCGGAAACCGCGGATTTTCACCTGCTGGTCAGTACGACCCAAAAATTCCAGATTGCCGTCCGGCAAATAACGCGCCAAATCCCCGGTGCGGTACATGCGGGCATCCGGTTTATCGCTGAACGGGTCAGCCAGGAAACGTTCTGCCGTCAGTTCAGGCCGGTTCAGATAGCCCTTGGCGACCCCGTCGCCACCAATATACATCT
>NZ_PUJV01000184.1:0-393 GCF_011189495.1 Photorhabdus stackebrandtii | reverse complement strand
TGTGGCGTTTCGTTTCATTGTCAAGGTCGCTCTTTATTCAGACCCCTAGATTCACCCGGTGATACGGGCGGTTCCCTCCGTCATTGCCGTGGGAACAACTTCAACAAACAACTTCGTGTCGCAAATTTGCAGTTAATGTGGGCCGAAATATGCGCTGATTGCGAGTCGGAGGGGTTTCGATTGCGAGCCGTTACAACTATGGCTTCCTACATGGTGTTGAAAAATCTATTTATCAAATATGATAAGTTGACGTTGTTTAACTACTCTGGGGTACCGTAAGGATTCCTGCGTAAATGAGTAACACGTGTCAATAACTCAATAAATTTTCATTTTTGCAACATCGTTACAAACCGTGAAACGGTCTGTGATTTTAAACTTCCCCATGGCATAACT
>NZ_PUJV01000183.1:0-403 GCF_011189495.1 Photorhabdus stackebrandtii | reverse complement strand
CTGGTGTATGAAAACCAGTCGCTCAGTTATGCGGAACTCAATGCCCGGGCGAACCGGCTGGCACATCAATTAATTACGCTGGGGGTCGTGCCCGACCAGTTAGTGGCGATTTGTGTCTCACGCTCACTGGCCATGGTGGTCGGGATATTAGCCATCCTGAAAGCCGGTGGGGCGTATGTCCCGCTGGATCCGGCTTACCCCGGTGAGCACCTGATCCATATTCTTACTGATGCCAATCCAGTTATTGTGTTGGCGGATGAAACCGGACAGTCCTCTTTGGGAGAAAAGGTATTGGTAGAACGTCAGGTGTTGAATCCGAATGCCGTATTTGAACAATCAAAGAGTAACCCACAGATAACCACATTGACATCACGGCACCTGGCTTATGTCATTTACACCTCGG
>NZ_PUJV01000182.1:0-414 GCF_011189495.1 Photorhabdus stackebrandtii | reverse complement strand
GGGCCATACTAGTACTGGATGCATCTGCAGGATATCGCGGCCGCCATCTGCCCTACGTTTGAGGGTTATAAGCTGGGTAGTATTACTCCTACTAACGGGCTGCATACCTCCATCTTCTAGCAGGTGTGGTCAGCTTCTCAGTGTAATCGGAAGGGACCTGTGAAAAAAAGGTTCAAAAGCACTGATGGGCAAGTGTTCTCCAGACGGTCTTAGAACGGACATTAGCGGTTTTGACAGATAAGGATCCCCCGGGCCATACTAGTACTGGATGCATCTGCAGGATATCGCGGCCGCTCGACGTAGAACTCAATCTAAAACTTCGATTTGCAACTTACCAAACAAAAAGAGCAACTCTTAAAGGGTTATACGAGCTCGCTGCATTTGGAACGTAGGATCCCCCGGGCCATACTAGTG
>NZ_PUJV01000181.1:0-416 GCF_011189495.1 Photorhabdus stackebrandtii | reverse complement strand
AAACAGGCAATACGCTGGTCGCCAGCCATCAAAGGTCACTTTCAGGCACTGAAATTCCTGGATCATTTGTGTGGCCGGGTCATATTTAGTTTTAGCAATAAATCGCTGATAGTTAATCGTGATGGCGCTCCAGCGGCTAACCTTACGATACTTTTCATTTGTCACCGGAATAGCCAGACAAGCCTTGCACTCTTTTTTAGTCCCCGTTTCTTCACACTCTTCCGCCTTAGACTGGGCCTTAACCTGAACCGCACTGGTATCAACAGATCCTTCCCCTAAATCATCATCTTCCCAAAAATCCGCATGGGCTTCGGCACTCCAGACGATATTTCTGTCTGCATCCGTGATTTCAGGGCTTATTACAAAATCCATTTTCTTACGGTGAATGTGTTCATCGTCTTCAACCGGTTTATCCT
>NZ_PUJV01000180.1:0-421 GCF_011189495.1 Photorhabdus stackebrandtii | reverse complement strand
AATCTGATATCTTTCTGTCTCGGTCAGTTGTGTATAGGCCATAGTGCATTTTCCTGTGGCGGGAAAGGTGCCTACTATAGCAACTGACCGCCTTTCTGAAAAATTGCACTTATTAGTCGAATCCGCCCCTCTTTAATAATAGTAAGAATGATTTTATGCCTTCTCTTTTTGAGAAAGTTGGCCTCTAATATGAGGCCAACGGTTATAACATTTCCTCAGCAGTAGTATATTGGTTACTCCCCATAATGGCTCGGAAGATGGATACAGTAACCAAATTGAGGGGAAATCCTTTTCATTCTTCCATATGAAAGGTTGAAACCACCGACTTTAGTCGGTCAGCTTTAGCTGAGATACTGTGTTGCATGGGAGGTGCAACATGGATTACAGATACGGTAGTCACACAGTATTTCAGATTGAATAC
>NZ_PUJV01000179.1:0-447 GCF_011189495.1 Photorhabdus stackebrandtii | reverse complement strand
CGGTGGTGCGCCTGGACCGTTTCCCGCTAACCCCGAGCGGCAAACTGGACCGCCGGTCACTGCCGGTGCCCGGGGAGGACGCCTTTGCCCGCCAGCGTTATGCAGCCCCGCAGGGCGCCACCGAAACTGCCCTGGCGGCGATCTGGCGTGAGTTACTGGGTATCGAAAAAATCAGCCGGCATGACAATTTCTTTGCCCTGGGCGGGCATTCTTTGCTGGCTGTACGGGTGATGAACCGGATAATGGCCGTACTGGGTGTGGAGCTCCCGCTGGCGGCGTTGTTTCATTCGCCTTCGCTGGCGGCCTTAGCGCAGGCGGTACAGAAACAAGACCGGCCCGCCTTGCCCGCCATACTGCCGGTCTCCCGGACGGAAACTTTGCCGTTATCCTTTGCTCAACAGCGTTTATGGTTCCTGGCCCAGCTTGACGGGGTCAGTGAAACGTATC
>NZ_PUJV01000178.1:0-449 GCF_011189495.1 Photorhabdus stackebrandtii | reverse complement strand
TACCCCACTAAGGCAGGAACACCACAGGGCGGTATCGCGTCACCGGTTCTGGCTAATATGGCACTGGACGGGCTGGAGTGGGTGGCACAACGCGCTGCCCCTCGCCAGAAAGTCTATGTCGTTAAATGTGCGCGGACCCCCTATTCCACTGAACAATCTAGCCCTAGCGAACCCAATCAAAATGATATTCAATCTGAAATACTGTGTGACTACCGTATCTGTATATCTATGTTGCACCTCCCATGCAACACAGTATCTCAGCTAAAGCTGACCGACTAAAGTCGGTGGTTAACCTTTTATATGGAAGAATAAATGCTACACACCTTCTTCATTATCCGCCCCGATGAGAACATAATCCACAGGCTCCTCCTTATTGTATCGTACATTACCTATAACTGAGGCTGAGTCAATTGGTGAAAAACTAGTTTTCCCAAATGCAGTAGTTGCTG
>NZ_PUJV01000177.1:0-455 GCF_011189495.1 Photorhabdus stackebrandtii | reverse complement strand
TAGACCTTGCCGTCTTCCATGTAGCCTGCCGTCAGCCATTTTCCGAGGACTGATTTATCCATCGGCACATGCTCACGAAGCCATGTATGGCTGATTTGATCAAAGCAGGCTTTTATATCCCCTTCAAGGATCCACCGGGCTGCGTTGCGTTGTGCCAGTATATTGAAACACTGTGCAATGGCGTCTGCCGCGGCCCGTCCGGGCCGGAACCCGTAGGCGTTTGGGTCTGCCAGCATTTCTGCTACGGGCTCCAGTGCCAGCAAATGAAGTGCTTGCTGGGCCCGGTCAGCCATAACGGGAATGCCGAGCGGACGACGTTTGCCATTCTTTTTGGGGATATAGATGCGCCTCAACGGTTGGGGTCGATACCCCCTCCGTTGCAATGACTGCACACCCTTGAGTTTCTGCGTGGGGGTTTTCCAGATTTGGCCATCCACACCGGGGGTGTTACGGCC
>NZ_PUJV01000176.1:0-465 GCF_011189495.1 Photorhabdus stackebrandtii | reverse complement strand
CAGTACCCTAGCGAAGCCAAACGTTTCTATAAGGTGTTACCCAAAAGACTGAAGAAATATGGGCTGGAATTACACAGTGACAAATCGCAATTAATTCCCGCGGGTCACATAGCGGCAATGAGAGCCAGTCAGTCAGGAAATCGCCTGCCCACGTTTAATTTTCTGGGGTTTACCTGCTATTGGGGGAAAACGCGAAAAGGGCACTGGCGGCTGAAATTAACCAGCCGAAAAGACCGTTTAGAGCATAAAAAATCTATGATTCCCCTCGTTTTTGCAACACTAATTTTTGATGAATTTTTGGCTTGCTTAAATCTATCCGGCGTCACTGTAGGCAAGGGGCCTGCGCCTCGATGAGTTCCGCGCCTGATGAACCTTAAAACCTTGTCGGCTTGAAAGAGCCATTTTTTATGTTAGGTTTCTCATCAGGCCGGTAGGCCGTTCATGTCATCAATAATCAGTCTTCGC
>NZ_PUJV01000175.1:0-478 GCF_011189495.1 Photorhabdus stackebrandtii | reverse complement strand
GGCACAGGCGCTTGCAACATATTCAGCCGCACCCACTGCGACAGGGGCCAATAAGGGTATGGGCATATTAACGTCTCCTGTTTATCTTATTTTTTGCAATACAAAGAATGTCTTGAAACTGCTGTTCCAGCTCCTGACCGGGAATTCAAATACCCCGAATTAAATTCACATTAACAGGCAAGAGTAAACTTATGCTGACTGGCAATTAATTTTGCCCCACAGGCTGTTTGCATGCCTTCAAGCGCAATAGGTTTTCCTTTATATTTTAAAGAATCAGCACCCTGAACAATAGGAAAAACACCTTTACATTGGGGGCACTCTACCCAATCGTCTTTACCCGCTATAGGAATACCATTGTGAGTATATTGATCAATAGCGGTAATCACCTTACCGCCATGATCTGTCGTATCACCCAGCAGAATAACCGCTTTTGACATTAACGTTCTCCATCGTTTTTCGATTGGTAAATAACATCATT
>NZ_PUJV01000174.1:0-499 GCF_011189495.1 Photorhabdus stackebrandtii | reverse complement strand
ACTGATCAGCGGGGAAAATGCTCCTACCGTAGTCAATCTGGCAAAACTCAAAACGGGTAGCCTGGCGGTGACTCGCGGGGTTATCCAGGCCCTGAAACGTGATCCGGACAGTGGGGCTTTGGTGAGTCGGTTGGCCAGTGAGTTAGCGATGGCAGACACCATTGAGACCGCGCTCACTATGCGGCGAATGTTGATAACCGGACAGGCAGAGCCAAATGCGGCTGCTCAGACGCAAGCTATGGAAGAGAGTGATCGTCGCATTGCGATACTGGACAGAGAAATTGTCGCGCTGAAGAATGAAATGGAGCTGCGCCGGGCGATTGCACAAAATACTGCACTGACCGCGCTTGAGCGTGAACAAAATCGGGTAGAACTCAACAACCACCGACTAAAGTCGGTGGGTTAGTGATTAACGGACTGAAAGTCCGGATACGCATCGGCTGAACGATGCGTCAATTGTCCATCCTGAAGTTATCATCCGGGTTTGGTTCAAAATGAT
>NZ_PUJV01000173.1:0-522 GCF_011189495.1 Photorhabdus stackebrandtii | reverse complement strand
ATTCCAAAAGAGGACGGCAGTAAACGGCCTTTAGCCATTTCGTGCACAGAGGACAAACTTATCCAGCTTGCAGTCAGTGATATCCTCAGCCGGATTTATGAACCGTTGTTTATGCCTTGCTCCTACGGTTTCCGACCGGGACTAAATTGTCATGCAGCATTAAAGGCACTACAGCAGCAAACCTACCGTAACGGGAAGGGTGCCGTAGTGGAAATTGATATCCGAAAGTATTTCAACATGATACCTCATGATGAGTTAATGAATATACTGCGGAAGAAAATATCAGATCGCCGTTTCCTCAGATTGATCGAAGTATTAATCACGGCGCCCGTCATAGTGGATAAAGAGACATCCCGCAATGTGCGCGGGTGTCCGCAAGGTTCAATTCTGTCACTGGTATTGGCTAATATCTACCTGCATCATGTAATAGATGGATGGTTTGATGAAATCAGCCGTTCACATATTCACGGGCGGGCAGAGATGGTGAGGTATGCCGATGACAGGGTATTCACCTTCCAGTAC
>NZ_PUJV01000172.1:0-554 GCF_011189495.1 Photorhabdus stackebrandtii | reverse complement strand
AAGCCATGTGACAACGGCATACATTCTGGATCAGGATCCGAACCGGTGGCCCACTTTGCCTCCCATCGGTCGCCCGATTGCCAATAACCGTATCTATATTCTTGACACGTGCGGTCAGCCTGTTCCGTTGGGGGGACTTGGGGAGATTTATATTGCGGGTCAAGGCGTCGCACGGGGTTATCTGAACCGGCCTGAGCTGACGGCAGAACGTTTCCTGCCCGATCCGTTCAGCGATAAGCCGGATGCCCGCATGTACCGCACCGGGGATTTGGCGCGTTATTTGCCGGACGGCAATCTGGAATTTCTCGGTCGCACTGACCAGCAGGTGAAAATCCGCGGTTTCCGCATTGAACCGGGGGAAATTGAAGCGCGGCTGGCCGAACACCCGGCGGTGCGTGAAGCCGTGGTGCTGGCTCACGAGGAAGGACTGGACAAACGGCTGGTGGCGTATGTGGCGGCGGACGTGGAAGAAGGGCTGGTGAATAACTTACGTGAGCGCCTGAGTCAAGTTTTGCCGGAGTATATGGTGCCGGCGGCGGTGGTGCGCCTGGACC
>NZ_PUJV01000171.1:0-569 GCF_011189495.1 Photorhabdus stackebrandtii | reverse complement strand
GGGCCATACTAGTACTGGATGCATCTGCAGGATATCGCGGCCGCTCTAAACGTGGTAAATTGTTAACTCCGAGCTAGACTTCAGGTGGCCGTATTTATCAGATTTCCTCGTTGTGTCCTCAGAAAAAAATGCCAATACCACTTTCAGCTGTGAATATCCACCATGAAGGGCAAGACATGCTCATAATTAACTGTCAGGCAGGCCAGGCCTTCAGCTACAACGACCTTGAATTGGTTTATTCTGCTTGTCCTCTATAAGTTTGCCAGAGGGAATCACACATGAGCCAAACCTATTGAAGAAAGCATTAGGACAGTGCCAGTCTTAATCACAGTGGGGGGTATGTTATTCCCAATGAAGTCGTCCAGAAACGGACTAGGTAGTTAGCTTTTTCTAGTGCCCAACACATTAGAGGTGTGGTTTTTTTTCTCTAAAATAAGGGTGGCCATAGGCTCTTTTAACCAGAATCGGTGTAGTCAGCTGAAATTGACTTGCACGCCTGGGTCCTGTGTGTCTACTAACTTTCTCGCGAACGATAGCTAACGGATCCCCCGGGCCATACTAGTACTGGA
>NZ_PUJV01000170.1:0-575 GCF_011189495.1 Photorhabdus stackebrandtii | reverse complement strand
GGCGCTGGCGCACACCCCGGACAGGCCGGTTGGGGCGTTAGATATTCTGCCGGCCGCGGAACGGACCTTGTTACTCACCACCTGGAATGCCACGGAAACGCCGTATCCTGAAGACTTATGTATCCATCAGTTATTTGAACGGCAGGCAGCGACAACCCCGGACGCCATTGCTTTGGTGTATGAAAATCAGTCGCTCAGTTACGCGGAACTCAATGCCCGGGCGAACCGGCTGGCACATCAATTAATTACGCTGGGGGTCGTGCCCGACCAGTTAGTGGCGATTTGTGTCTCACGCTCACCGGCCATGGTGGTCGGGATATTGGCCATCCTGAAAGCCGGTGGGGCGTATGTCCCGCTGGATCCGGCTTATCCCGGTGAGCACCTGATCCATATTCTTACTGATGCCAATCCAGTTATTGTGTTGGCGGATGAAACTGGACAGTCCTCCTTGGGAGAAAAGGTATTGGTAGAACGTCAGGTGTTGAATCCGAATGCCGTATTTGAACAATCAAAGAGTAACCCACAGATAACCACATTGACATCACGGCACCTGGCTTATGTCATTTACACCTCGG
>NZ_PUJV01000169.1:0-587 GCF_011189495.1 Photorhabdus stackebrandtii | reverse complement strand
CGGCCAGCCGGATCCGCTGCCCCCATTGGCCATTCAGTACCCGGATTACGCCGCCTGGCAGCATCAGTGGTTTTCCGCCGAACGTACCCAGGCGCAGTCGGACTACTGGCGCACAACACTGGCCGATGCCCCGGTGCTGCTGGCGTTGCCCACAGACCGTCCCCGCCCGCCAGAGCCGTCGTTTGCCGGTCAGGTATTACCGGTTCGCTTGGGACCCGAATTAACCACCGCCCTGAAACAGTTAAGCCAGCAGCACGGGGTTACCCTGTTTATGACCGTGTTGTCGGCCTGGGGCGTGGTCTTATCGCGGCTGTCCGGTCAGGAGGATATTATTATCGGCACCCCGAGTGCCGGCCGCAGCCGGCAGGAAGTGGAATCGTTGATGGGGTTCTTCGTGAATACGCTGGCCTTGCGTATGAACTTCTCGGGGGCATTAACGGTCGCTGAATTGCTGACCCAAGTCCGGCAAACCGCGTTAGCGGCCCAGGCCCATCAGGATCTGCCGTTTGAGCAGGTGGTGGAAATTGTCCAACCGCCGCGCCGGCTGGCGCATACGCCGCTGTTCCAGGTAATGTTTGCCTGGCAGA
>NZ_PUJV01000168.1:0-591 GCF_011189495.1 Photorhabdus stackebrandtii | reverse complement strand
ATTCTTCCATATGAAAGGTTGAAACCACCGACTTTAGTCGGTCAGCTTTAGCTGAGATACTGTGTTGCATGGGAGGTGCAACATGGATTACAGATACGGTAGTCACACAGTATTTCAGATTGAATACCATTTTGTGTGGGTAACGAAATACAGGCACAAAGTGCTGATAGGTGAAGTAGCAATACGGGTGCGCGAGTTAGTTCGTCAGACATGTGAAGCATTTGAAATCAGGATATTAAAAGGAGTCGTGAGCAAAGATCATGTTCACATACTGGTGAGTAGTCCCCCGACATTATCTCCCTCAGAAATCATGAGGAGACTGAAGGGAAGGACAGCGAGTAAGTTGTTTGAAGAGTTTTCGCATCTAAAGAAACGCTACTGGGGTCAGCATTTTTGGGGCAGAGGCTATTTTTGTGCGACGGTGGGTCAGTTAACGGAAGAGATGATAAAGGCTTATCTGGAGCATCATTTTGAACCAAACCCGGATGATAACTTCAGGATGGACAATTGACGCATCGTTCAGCCGATGCGTATCCGGACTTTCAGTCCGTTAATCACTAACCCACCGACTTTAGTCGGTGGTTGTTGAGT
>NZ_PUJV01000167.1:0-613 GCF_011189495.1 Photorhabdus stackebrandtii | reverse complement strand
CTTAGTCGCTTAACCTCACAACCCGAAAGAGTTTCGGGGTATGTGTTATTGAGAGACTCATCAATAATCCCTCGGGGAGACTATTGACTGTATTCAATTTTCAGCTTGTTCCAGATTGTTAAAGAGCAATATAATTCACAGCATACTGTCGCCAATATACTCTGAACTATTTCTTGTGTATGGTGGAGCTAAGCGGGATCGAACCGCTGACCTCCTGCGTGCAAGGCAGGCGCTCTCCCAGCTGAGCTATAGCCCCATACCGACAGACTTCATTATCGTCATCAATACCAGCCAATTCGCTTAGCCGCCGGGTATTTCAACGCGAGTAACGCCGTGTGCGCCAGCACATGAGTCACGCCGCGGGGGAAGACCCAAGGATAACCAGAATTGGTAGGCCTGAGTGGACTTGAACCACCGACCTCACCCTTATCAGGGGTGCGCTCTAACCACCTGAGCTACAAGCCTGTTACGATAATTTACTCTGTTCTTTCATCAGACAATCTGTGTGAGCACTGCACTCAACGGCATCTCAGGTAAGGAGGTGATCCAACCGCAGGTTCCCCTACGGTTACCTTGTTACGACTTCACCCCAGTCATGAATCACAAAGTGGTC
>NZ_PUJV01000166.1:0-625 GCF_011189495.1 Photorhabdus stackebrandtii | reverse complement strand
GCGGCCGTTATCGCCCGTGAAGATATCCCGGGTGACAAACGGTTAGTGGCCTATCTCCGGCCGCAGGCGGGTGCTGCCCTGGTGCCGGCGGATTTACGCCAGCAACTGGCACAGCATCTGGCCGACTTTATGCTACCCAGTGCCTTTGTGATGCTGGCGACTTTCCCGCTGACCCCGAACGGCAAGCTGGACCGCAGGGCGCTGCCCGCGCCTGACCAGTCAGCAGCCGTCACCCGTGACTATGAAGCCCCTGTGGGTGAACGGGAAACCACCCTGACGCAGATTTGGCAAAACCTGCTGGGGCTGGCACGCATCAGCCGGCACGACCACTTCTTCGAACTCGGCGGCCACTCGCTGATGGCGGTCAGCCTGATTGAACAACTGCGCAATGCCGGCTGGCTGCTTGATGTGCGCAGTGTCTTCTCCGCGCCCGTACTGACCGACATGGCGCAGGCTATCCGGGCGGAGCAGGGAGAAACGGCCTTTATTGCACCGCCTAACCGTATTCCTGACGGCTGCACCGCACTCACGCCTGAGATGTTGCCACTGGTCATGTTGTCCCAGACCGAAATCGACACCATTGCCGGCTCCGTGGCGGGCGGGGCGGGCAATGTGCAGGATATCT
>NZ_PUJV01000165.1:0-628 GCF_011189495.1 Photorhabdus stackebrandtii | reverse complement strand
CATCACTAAACGGATCAGCCAGGAAGCGTTCCGCAGTCAGATCAGGACGATTGAGATAACCCCGGGCAACACCGACACCGCCAATGTACAATTCACCCACCGTCCCTAACGGTACTGGCTGACCATAGATATCCAACAAATAAACCCGCGTGTTAACCATCGGCTGCCCAATTGGAACCCATTCATCCGTGTAGTCTGACGGACAACGCCAAATCGTCGCGCAAACCGTGGTTTCCGTCGGACCATAAGCATTGAACAGCGTTACCCGGCCCCGCAATGCCTGAAGCAACGCGGCACTGGGGGTTTCACCCGCCAGTACCAGCGTGGGTTTTGTTGTTATCTCCGGCAAATCAGCCCCTTCCTGGAGCAAAGCGGGCATCAAACAAACGTGTGTCACCGCCTGTTCTTCCAGATAATGCCAGAGGCGGCACGGAGCCTGACGAACCATGGCGGCAGGGATCGCCAAGCTAGCTCCCCCACCCAACGCTATCATGATTTCCCAAACACTGGCATCAAAGCTGAATGAAGCAAACTGTAACATCCGGCTGGTTACACGCATGTTAAGCCGGGCAATTTGTGTCAATACCAGATTAACCACACCACGATGTTCGACCATCACCCCTTTCGG
>NZ_PUJV01000164.1:0-643 GCF_011189495.1 Photorhabdus stackebrandtii | reverse complement strand
TAGACCTTGCCGTCTTCCATGTAGCCTGCCGTCAGCCATTTTCCGAGGACTGATTTATCCATCGGCACATGCTCACGAAGCCATGTATGGCTGATTTGATCAAAGCAGGCTTTTATATCCCCTTCAAAGATCCACCGGGCTGCGTTGCGTTGTGCCAGTATATTGAAACACTGTGCGATGGCGTCTGCCGCGGACCGTCCGGGCCGGAACCCGTAGGCGTTTGGGTCTGCCAGCATTTCTGCTACGGGTTCCAGTGCCAGCAAATGAAGTGCTTGCTGAGCACGGTCAGCCATAACGGGAATACCGAGCGGTCGACGTTTGCCATTCTTTTTGGGGATATAGATGCGCCTCAATGGTTGGGTTTGATACCCTCGCCGTTGTAATGACTGCGCACCCTTGAGTTTCTGCGTGGGGGTTTTCCAGATTTGGCCATCCACACCGGGGGGGTTACGGCCGGTATTGCTCGTTACGCGCTGTACCGCCAGTAATTTGGCTGAGAACGCATGGGTCAGAAGCCATTGCAGGGCTTTCACCTTGCCCCAGCGTCTTTCCCGGGTTGCCTTCGCGATACGCATTTGCAGTCGCCGCACCTGCTGTTCAATGGCCCGCCAGTTGATGACATCCCAGTGAATAGCCTCGAAGG
>NZ_PUJV01000163.1:0-645 GCF_011189495.1 Photorhabdus stackebrandtii | reverse complement strand
TTAAAACCATTACCTTTATGGGTCTTGGTTCTGAACGTGGTGCGGGTCTTTTCCGCCGGTAAATTTAGCGGCGGACGGTTAAGGGCGTTATAGGTACATCCGGTGATAATGGGGCGGTCAATATCGCCGTTGAGGTAGGAGATAATCACTTCCTGGCCGACTCGTGGGGTTGCCAGAAAGCCAAATCCGTTGCCATTCCAGCCTTGTGCCACCCGCACCCAGCAGGAAGCCTGGTCGTCCGGCGCGTCGTAACGGTTCCAGTGGAAGTGAACGCGAACCGCCCCCTCTTTATTGACGTAAATTTCTTCCGTGCCGGGCCCGACAACTGTGGCAACTTCGTCGCCGTCGGCCTGTGGTTTATAGCGGTAGGGTGGACGCCAGTCGTTGCGGCCCGGAATAAATTGGGTCTGTGAATTGAGGGTAGTGCCGGCTCCGCCATCGCCCAAAACGGCGGGCACATGCCCTTGATGTCGGGAAGAGACGACTTGCCAGCGGTCATTCATGGTGTCAATCGGGTGGTGGGTTAACGTGAAGATCCTGCCCGGCATTAATCGAATACAGTTACTGTCCGCTTGCCCGGATTTGCTGTCGGCACGTAAAGCTTCCAGCCGGTATTGGGTAAATGGAATGCCCTCTTTGTCTTTC
>NZ_PUJV01000162.1:0-667 GCF_011189495.1 Photorhabdus stackebrandtii | reverse complement strand
CTGTTCCAATTGCTTAATGCGTTTTTCTGTCCGCGCAGTAGCGGGCGCTGCCGTGAGGGCGCTTTTTTCTCGTGAAATCGCTTCCTGAGTCAAAAGATGATAATAAGAGCACGCAGCTTCAATCACTGTTCCGTCACCCGCCAGGCACGAAATCCCGGATTGGCTGCGGCGCAAAACAGATAAGGTCAGTTCTTTAAAAAACGTCCCTGTCAGGACAGCTTGATGCTGATAAATGAAACGCCCAAGGCTGGCGTGATCAGGTGTCACGCCATAACTGACAAAAATACACCCCAAATCTAAACGCGCCAGGTGTTCAAGTGCTCTGAGCGAGCAGTGTCCTTTCATGATCCCATAAAGCAGGATCCCCATCATTGAACGGGGAGAATACGGCGCCCTGCCTGTTGAAGCATAACGGTGTTCGAAAGGTCCCCAGTCTTGTTCATCCAAAACCTCAGCGACAATAAATGCACTGCGTTCGCCCATTTGCCTGAGATAATCACAAAGGGAAAGAGAACCGGCCAATACAGGTAAATGCTGCGCTTTGACAAACTGACGTTTGGTGTGAGCAGACGATTCCAGCGTTCGAGTGAATAAGGTCATAAAAGATCGGCGTTTAACAGAAAGAACACCGATCTTAATGGATAACATGAGCTTTTGCGACACCCTC
>NZ_PUJV01000161.1:0-668 GCF_011189495.1 Photorhabdus stackebrandtii | reverse complement strand
TTTAAAATGCTTTTTTAACCTACTTTGAATGATCAGAGGGAGGTGTTTGACAATAAAAAATAAACAGTTTTTAAAGTTCAGTTTCCGTTCATTATCCCTATTATCCTTGTCATTGATACCCTTACCCTCATCGTCTTTGTGATAACAATCATTTCCTAATATTCTTGCCAGGTTAAGTAATAAAATATGTGCCTGAAGTTCTTGGTTGACCCCTTTCTCATTATGTGAATGGAAATCTTCAACATATAATATTGATTTGGATAATTTATATAATTCTTCTATTTCCCATCGCTGATGATATAAATCACCGAAGTCTTCGACTTTATAATGGTCTTGATGGGTTAAAGTCGTGGCAAAGATATATTCAACATCTTTATGAAAATACTTTATTAGCCGTAACGTTATAGCAGGGAATGCTGAAAGTAGTTTTCTTTTTCTAAGGTTTGATTTTACCGCCTCAGAGGGAACATAAGTCACAATCGCATCATCGTAATGACTGTCAGAAAATTCTCTAACCACTCTATTTCTATTACCTTCCTGCATTCTGAATATGGCATTCAAGTTATTTTTTATGACTTGATGTAACATATAATAACTAAAATATCCCCTGTCGAAGATAATGACATCATGGGTATTCAGGCAGTGAAAATGTTTTTCCGCACAAGCTC
>NZ_PUJV01000160.1:0-677 GCF_011189495.1 Photorhabdus stackebrandtii | reverse complement strand
GTCCTTTGCTTGCGAACCTTTTCCTGCATTATGCTCTGGATACCTGGCTTACCCGCCATCATCCAGAAACCGTCTTTGAGCGCTATGCGGATGATGCAGTGCTCCATTGCAAAACGCGATGTGGTGCTGAGTATCTGTTAGGTGAATTACGGAACCGAATGGAGGAATGCAAGCTGGTCCTCCACCCAGATAAAACCAAGGTTGTTTATTGCAAGGATAGCAATCGTAAAGGAAAGCATGAATGGATAAGCTTTGATTTTCTTGGTTTCACCTTCAGGCCGAGAAAGGCTATGGCAAAACAGGGAGCTGTATTCACAAGTTTTGCCCCGGCGATCAGTAAGAAGGCCCTGAAGAGGATTGGCACGAGAATTAAGAAATGGAAAATTCAAACATGGAGCGGACATAACGCCCATGAAATAGCTCTGGCCTTAAATCCAGTGATCAAGGGATGGTTCAATTATTACAAGCACTTTGGAAAGTCCGAACTATACCAACTGGTACGGAAACTTGACTTTGCGCTTGTGCGCTGGGCACGAAAGAAATACAAGAAACTGGGCAGGAGTTACCGGAAAAGCACAAAGTTTCTAAAGAGATTGCAACAGCAAAACCAGAGACTTTTCGCACACTGGTATATTCTGGCTCAGGGCTGAACAATAAGAGCCGTATGAATCGAGAGG
>NZ_PUJV01000159.1:0-691 GCF_011189495.1 Photorhabdus stackebrandtii | reverse complement strand
ATGAACGTCAGCTTCACCATCAACGCTCAGATCTGCACAGCTACCGTTACTACGATTTTCCCGGGCGCTATAAAGACGGGACGGGACAGCGGATCAGTCAATATCGTCTGGAAGCCCTCCGCCGTGACGCGATGCTCGGTCACGGGCAAAGTAACTGTTTTGTCCTTTCGGCTGCTTCGGGTTTTACACTTACCGATCACCCGAAAGAGAAATTTAATACTTTCTGGCAAGTGATTGAAATCAGTCACCACGGCAGACAACCGCAGGCGGATGGATCCCGTTTTGGTGAGAGGGGGACGAGCCTGACCAACAGCTTCACCTTTGGTGACTGTTACCGGGTATGGCGTCCTTCACCTTACCCGAAACCGCGCATTGATGGTCTGCAAATTGCGACGGTGGTTGGTCCGGAAGGGGAAGAAATCTTTTGTGATGAATATGGGCGGGTACGGGTGCAATTTGCCTGGGACGAATATGGCAAATTTAATGATAACAGCTCCTGCTGGATTAGAGTCAGCCAGGCTTGGGCCGGCAAGCGCTGGGGCATGATTGCCATTCCGCGCGTCGGTCAGGAAGTGCTGGTGGATTTTTTGCATGGTGACCCGGACCAGCCGATTATTATTGGGCGCACCTATCATGCCAGCAATATTGTGCCGAACCCGTTACCGATAGCAAAAACCCAGATGTCAATCCG
>NZ_PUJV01000158.1:0-712 GCF_011189495.1 Photorhabdus stackebrandtii | reverse complement strand
CAATGGCATTCGGTTAAGGAAACAACGATGTGATAAAATAGGGTTTAAATGAGCAAGGGGGAATGGATCATGGATTTATATCAACGCCTAAACAAAACCTTTTTTAATTCATGTTCGACGATTGATAAATCGTGGCAAAAAAGAAAAAGAACAATAGATACAAAATTGATTGTCTTATTCCTCATGAAAATTATTTCAGGAAAAATAATCATGGATATGCTTATATCATCAATGAAATATGGGATGACTGCGTTCATGAAAATATACCTCTACCTCAGTGCAGTCCTATTTCAGCCTCATCAATGTGCGAAGCCAGAATGAAATTACCTGATGATGCCATCAAAACCATTAATAAAGATATTGTGGCTGTCTGGGAGAAAAATACTCTCCCGACAACATGGAAAGGACACCGAATTTTTGCCATTGATGGATCAAAGCTCAATGTCCCCAGAAAACTTATCAATAATGGCTATCGTGTCACACAACGTACGTCCAGACATTATCCCTATGCCATGATGAGCTGTCTCTATGATGTGTTGAATTCAATTGTATATGATATTGATTTTGTTAACCATAATAATGAAAGAGCTTGTGCGGAAAAACATTTTCATTGCCTGAATACCCATGATGTCATTATCTTCGACAGGGGATATTTTAGTTATTATATGTTACATCAAGTCATAAAAAATAACTTGAATGCCATATTCAGAAT
>NZ_PUJV01000157.1:0-712 GCF_011189495.1 Photorhabdus stackebrandtii | reverse complement strand
GGGTTGCCTTCGCGATACGCATTTGCAGTCGCCGCACCTGCTGTTCAATGGCCCGCCAGTTGATGACATCCCAGTGAATAGCCTCGAAGGTTGCACCAGTCACCGGTTTACCCGCTGCTGTCATTTGCTTTTCCTCCTCATAACGATTCTGCAAACTCTCTCGCGAGGTAAGACCTGTCGGACGTGGGCACACTTTCGTGTCGGGTAACGTTAAAACCCGTATCCGGACCATTACAGCCCAGCCTTCGCTTTTTCCGACTTCCCAATCCCGCACCACCATAGGCGATCTTTGCAGGCTGCTGTCCCCAAGGGGGAGTGATACGGGGTTTCCACGTTCCGTCTGTGAAGTCCGCGGGGTTAGATGCCTGCTGTTGACCGGGAGGGATGTGGATCACGAGAGTGCAGCAAATAGTCACTCTTCCCCCCTCCATTACCGTTTTGGTCAAGCGTAGTAGCCACTTCCGCTTGTCATTACTCACGATCTTTATCACAGGTTCAGATACCTTCACCATACCCGCTATCTAGCACTCATCCGGGGTGTGGCTCCCAGAAGGGCATGTCTCTCACGATTTATGCCCCACGCCATGTGGCGTTTCGTTTCATTGTCAAGGTCGCTCTTTATTCAGACCCCTAGATTCACCCGGTGATACGGGCGGTTCCCTCCGTCATTGCCGTGGGAACAACTTCAACAAACAACTTCGTGTCGCAAATT
>NZ_PUJV01000156.1:0-715 GCF_011189495.1 Photorhabdus stackebrandtii | reverse complement strand
CCGGCTTTTTTAAGCTTATTCCTTTGACTTGGCGCACCGCAATCACATTGTTTCAGCATATTTAAAACAAAACGCCGGAATAACGCCAAATTCTCAATGGCTCCGTCCAGAACGATACGTGAATCATCTTCTTTAAAAACCACATCAAGAATATAGTGTTGGCTATTCTCAATACGCCAGTGTTGGCGAATGTAATGTCCTAATAATTTGTGTCGGGGAGAGAACGAACTCACATAGTAGGAAGTCTCAACGGTACCTTTACCATTCTTTGTCCGGTGACGCTCAACGGCAATGATGCTGCGGATTGTCGGCCATTTTTTCGCTATTTCCAGGGGAAAGGCGGCCTTTAGCTGGAATACATAACGTTCTTCCTTACGGCCATGAACCGTTTGCTTGATTTCCGTGACGATTTTCTCTTTACCCGCATCAAATACCGCTTGAAATTGTGATTGAACGGCTTCCCATAATTTGGGTTGATTTTTCTTAACCTGAACAACAACATGGGCTTTCTTTTCGCGGATTTTTTCCAGCGTTTCACGCTGGCAATGGAGCGCATCAAGCGTCACAATGCTGCCTTTAAGTTCCAGAATATCCAGCAGTTGCCGCCCCATCGCGATTTCCCCTTTTTTGTGCTCCGTGGCTTTTTGACACAAGACCAAGCCATTCTCTGTGTCATAAGCGGTGACAACCTGAAAGGCGTTTTTTGCATCATGGC
>NZ_PUJV01000155.1:0-780 GCF_011189495.1 Photorhabdus stackebrandtii | reverse complement strand
GTCAGGAAGTGCTGGTGGATTTTTTGCATGGTGACCCGGACCAGCCGATTATTATTGGGCGCACCTATCATGCCAGCAATATTGTGCCGAACCCGTTACCGATAGCAAAAACCCAGATGTCAATCCGTTCAAAAACCCATAAAGGAGAAGGTTTTAATGAACTGCGGTTTGAGGATGAAAAAGACCGGGAAGAAGTCTTTATTCACGCCCAGAAGAATCTGGCGATTCAGGTGCGTAATTCCCGGGATGAGAAAATTAATTACAACCGCACAACCGCGATTGGACATGATGACGAACTGGCCATTGCCAATAACCGTAAAGTCACGGTTGAAGGGCAACAGGATCATAAAACCACCGGTAACTATCTTGCTCAGGTTGACGGTGACAAAGCCTTGCAGGTCAGTGGCAATGTGGCACAGAAAATCCAGGGGATGTTCAGTATTGATACCGAGGGTGATATTACGGTGCAGAGTAACAGCAAAATTAGCCTGAAAGTGGGGAATAATTTTGTGGTCATTCATGCCGGTGGGGTCGATATCAAAGGCCCGTCCATTAATCTAAACTCAGGTGGCAGCCCGGGGGATTTATTGCGGCCCGCTAGTCCAGCCATTCTGCAAGCGGCCGCCAGTGCCGGCTCGATGTTTGTTGCACACTGTCCAAAGGAGGATAACGACTGATGGTCACTGAAAAACACTATGCCGTCATTGACGGCGCCAGCGAACCCCGATTGTTCTTTGTTCTGGAACATGTTAATCCCCCGGTGACCTGTCTTTATAATGA
>NZ_PUJV01000154.1:0-797 GCF_011189495.1 Photorhabdus stackebrandtii | reverse complement strand
TTGCTGCGATATTGTCCAGAACACGTTGTTTGATTACTGGGCATGTTGCCAGCCCCAGAGGATCAACCCATCCGGTGGGATTATGGACGTACGAATAGGGATTCAGGCCCCCATTCAGCCCAATCGGGTCTTCGGCACTATCCCGACGCCATCATACGGTTTAGGACACTTTTCCCCTTGATTTAGCAGCCTTTTTTCTAGCCACCTTTTCCCTCCCTGTTAAAGAGCATTCCAACTCGCCCTGACGGGCACTTTGCCGATTGTAGCTCACTTTTTCCCCGACGTCAGCGCCGGGTTTCAGCCCGCTTTTCCTGTCAGAACCGGGTTTTATCGGGAACCCGTGACGGCGGGGCAGCTTGCCTGCGCCGCTGACGCGGGTTGGCGGGTGCGGGCTGGCGAGGCCCGCAGGTGAAGCTTTTTAACAGGGAAGCCCCCCTGGGGGCTGCACGGGGCGGCGATGGCGAGCACGGGGACGAGCAACGGAGCGCAGCGCAGTGCGAGCCGCGCGCAGCCAGTGCAGCAGGGTTGGGGCGGGGGTAATAAACTGCGGAGGCCGCAGGCCGACTGGCTTACCGGTCTGTGGCCGTTGACCTTGACGGGCTTGCCGGCGGGTTTTAGGACTGATGTTATCACCGGAGCCGCCAGGGATGGCGGCGACTGCGGCGGTGGGTTTTAGCACTGATACTGACAGCAGCGGGTGAGCGAGCGAACCCGGTGCGCCTCTGGGGCTGAGAAGCTCAACCCGGCGGCCAGCCGCACGCTGTTGTTGAGGTGACCGCGCAGCGCCCTTGGGTGGG
>NZ_PUJV01000153.1:0-839 GCF_011189495.1 Photorhabdus stackebrandtii | reverse complement strand
AAGAATGCTTGCCGAGATCGATGCCAATCAGTGCGATAGTGTTCATGATGGTAGCCTCTTATCAAAGATAATCACTCTGCTAATATACTGCCGTTAGAGTGAGGGGAACCATCTCATTACCTTGGGGCACTCCGTTAAGCTGGTGATAGGATGAACGAATTGGCAGGTTTTTAGCAGGCAGCTCACCATGAAAGCCTATATCGTTAAAGTGGCTCTTCGCGGTGTCAGCCCTATGGTCTGGCGCCGATTTCGGCTATCAGGCGAGACTTCTTTAGCGGCTTTTCACTATATCATTCAGATCGCGCAGGGATGGCAGGATGATCACCTGCATCAATTCCGTATTTATGGTAAAAATTACGGCATTTCCTATTCTGGCGGAATTGCGTTTTCTGATAACCCTTACAAAATCACGCTCGATGACTTTGAGTTTGATGCCGGAGATCGATTTACTTACGAATACAACTTTTTCGAGAACTGGCTTCACGATATCCGTATTGAGACCATTCTTGACAATGCTAACCTGAAATTTCCCTTTTGTTTGGCCGGAAATAGAATGCCGGGGGCAACGTTAGCTGATGAATGTGAGAAAACACTGGCGTTACTGGAAGCCATCGTTAATGCCGATGAAACAGCAACGATCGGAGATATCCGTCCATTAATTGATGAACTTGATGCCGTCAGATTTAACCGCAAAAAGGTTAACCGCCAATTGAGTCGGCTCAACCTTGATTCACCGGAACTGGAACCTATTGTGATAGGGCTGTAGCCGATAGGATGATCGGTATCCATAAAGGTATACCTTTTCATCCATGCTAAAAACGAGGAAATAATCCTCTATA
>NZ_PUJV01000152.1:0-845 GCF_011189495.1 Photorhabdus stackebrandtii | reverse complement strand
CCTTCTTCATTATCCGCCCCGATGAGAACATAATCCACAGGCTCCTCCTTATTGTATCGTACATTACCTATAACTGAGGCTGAGTCAATTGGTGAAAAACTAGTTTTCCCAAATGCAGTAGTTGCTGTTTCCAGGGTTCCTTTTGCCTGAGCAATTACTGAGTTGTATTGACGTATATACCCTGTTGTATCAATGATATTGTTCTGAATGATTTCATCAAACACACTTTTAATAGGGATGAACCATAAAGCATGCCATCCGTTTTCCTTATAATTGTCGTAGTAAACATAATCGTTAAATCTAACAGCTACATACCCCCTCATTACCACATCAGCAACCCAATCAGCTTGTAATCTATTAATAACCCATGTTGATTTTACTAATACAGAAGAGTGAGCAGGTACAACAGTAGGTACCTTAATGCTTAACCCATTGTCTTTTGAGTTTTTCCAAGATTGTGTGGATGAAACACTTAACTCTGCTGTTATCTCTACTTTCCCATCAGCAAAGAAAGGAACATTAACTCCACCGGATACCTTGTTGCCAATTTTCACTGCCTCGGTAACACTAATAGTTAGTTCAGAGGTTTTTTTCTCTGTAAACGTAACATCCATTGTTTGTTTTTCTCCCGTGCTGTTATGCACAGTGTGGGATAAATCAAATCCCACACCATCAGGAAGTTCTCTTTTGTTTACAAAATGAAACCCCCCAGCTTCTAAATCGCTCTGAACTTCATATTTTGTATACGGAGAAAGGTGAGAATTACCACCATATTTAGTACTCGCAGTAAAATGCAAACTAGTTCCCAGTTGCTTAGCTTTCCACGCACCCCATGCATTAGTAAT
>NZ_PUJV01000151.1:0-848 GCF_011189495.1 Photorhabdus stackebrandtii | reverse complement strand
ACTGGGCAGGAGTTACCGGAAAAGCACAAAGTTTCTAAAGAGATTGCAACAGCAAAACCAGAGACTTTTCGCACACTGGTATATTCTGGCTCAGGGCTGAACAATAAGAGCCGTATGAATCGAGAGGTTCACGTACGGTTCTGTGAGAGCCTGGAGGGGAGGCTCCTCCGGGCTACTCGACCAGCTACCCGGTCACTACCCCAGGATAATGATGCGAACCATCACCTCAGTCGGGAATGGCGGTCGTCCGCCTTTGGGAGAAATAATCCGTGGCACGACACGGTTTATGGTGTCAGCCAGTGCCGAGAAATCAACATACTTATCAAGGACAAGCAGTGGATCACCTAATTCATCGATTTTTCGACGGTGATATTCGGATGCCAGCTTGTCTTTCTTTAACGCAGAACGAGGCAGTATCATGATGGCACTACCTTGCAGGGATGTATTATGTCTACATTTTACTCAATTTGGTGGCTAGGGGTTTCAGGAGCAATGGAGTAGTAAACACCGTTAAACGGTCAATTTAAATAGCCAAAAATTGGGTAGCCAACTGACATCGTGAATTGCTATTTTTAGCCAGTCTATCTACGATAGCCAAATAACCTTTAACTCATCTTGGACGTATATTCATAATAGGTAATGTAAAACTCATAATTATTTGATTTTATGAATATTAGCCATTCTATTTAACCACTTATCAGTACTTATGGTTCCGTTGCTCCGTGCGCTGTGAAAAGCTGCATTTATCTTGCAGGTGAAAGTCCTGCTCCGGAAGGCATAGCCAGTGCCACCGGATAGCGAGTCTTGCGCCGTCCTGGGTAACTTGGAGGGTGAAGCGTAGACAGCGA
>NZ_PUJV01000150.1:0-851 GCF_011189495.1 Photorhabdus stackebrandtii | reverse complement strand
CTAGGCTGTGTCCCTTAATTATTTAATCGTCTGTAAAAGAGCCTAATACAGCCTAATTTCACCATCGACAGATAGTTTCGCGCTGTTTTTTCATAACGTGTTGCAATACGTCGATTGCTTTTGAGAAAACTGAAGCCGCGTTCAACAACATTGCGGTCACGATACGCTTGTTTATCAAATTGCGTACGACCCTCTGCACTGCCTTTTTCGTTGATTTTATACGGAATAATGCTTTTAATTCTCAGCTTACGCAGATAACCGCGGAGTTTTCCTCCCGAATAGCCTTTATCTGCCAGTACCGCTTTGCCACGCCGTTTCATGAAACCATTTTGACGTTGTATGCCAATGCCGTCGAGCAATAGGATTGCAGATTGACTTTCGTGAGCTTGCCCCGCCGTCAAAATCAGGTTGAGGGGAAAACCTTTTCCGTCGGTTGCCAGGTGGATTTTGGTGCCATAACCACCGCGGGAGCGACCCAGCGCATGATCGTCAGCGATATCAGGATGTTTTTTTTTGCCCCTGCGGCATCTTTACTGGCGCGAATATTGCTCCCATCCAGGCAAATTTCAGACCAGTCAATCAAGCCTTTTTCATCAAGAATGGACAGTAACCGATTAAATATCTTGTTGATAATGCCCGATTTTGACCAGCGGTTAAATCGATTATAGACCGTTTTCCAGGGACCATAGCGTTCAGGTAAATCGCGCCACGGTGCCCCTGAGCATAACACCCAGAACATCCCATTCATCACACGGCGGTGTTCAACATGTGGACGTCCTGCTCGCTTTGAATGTACAGGGGGCAAACAAGGTTCTATCAATATCCAGGCGTCATCAGGAATGTCGTAGCGG
>NZ_PUJV01000149.1:0-854 GCF_011189495.1 Photorhabdus stackebrandtii | reverse complement strand
TTGCTGTGTGCCGTTGGTCAATGTGAGTCTGAGTACCATTACGTATGATGACTCGCGGGCAAAAAGTTGTGGTACTTGGACACCGAAACCGGCTGAAACGGGTTATGCGTCAGTGATATCGTCGCTTGAGGGTAAAACAGCGGCGGCTCCGGTTTGGTGGATACTGGTTCATCAGATTTCCAAAGGAGTCACTCAGGCATCAATAGCTTCTCTTCCCTGCCGTCCCGACCTGAGGCAACTGCGTTTTGAGGTCCAGCATACGCGGATTAATAATCCGGCACTGGCTCAGATATTACAGGATTTCACCCATGACTGTTATGCGCTGGCATTGTATCAGTGGAAACGCCGGGACGAGGGAAAAAACCTGGATGAAGCGGTATTACCGGGTATTGAATGGTTGGGGTCAAAAGCGTTTCTGAATGGGGCGGGTTATTATGATGTGCTCCAGTCAAAAACACCCCGGTCGGATTTTCCCTGGAAACCGCGCCGTGATGATGGTTTTGCTAATACGGGACAAGGCGGCTATCCGGCCTGTAAGGAATGGTGGTCAGACAGTCAAGTAGGATTGGAAAAACGGATCATGGCGCAGGTTGAACCAGGCATGTGGTTTCGGCTATCAGCGGCATTAAAACTGATGGGTAAGGAGACATCAGAGTACAAAGAAGCGGTGATACGGCGTCTGGTGAGTCCGGAAAACCTGACAACATCTCAGGGGGGACATGTCTATGCCGGTTACGGGGGTAACGCGGATTTTACCCTGATGAATTCAGTGGGCCGTCTGGCTTCATTGGGTGGGATGTCGTTGGGGAGTCTGGCGGCATTTCCGGCATTTGATGCAATGCGCCAGGCATTAC
>NZ_PUJV01000148.1:0-857 GCF_011189495.1 Photorhabdus stackebrandtii | reverse complement strand
AACTCAGCAGTGAAACGCCGTAGCGCCGATGGTAGTGTGGGGTCTCCCCATGTGAGAGTAGGGAACTGCCAGGCTTTAATTGAAGTAGAAACCCTCAGCGCCTGCTGGGGGTTTTTGCGTTTCAGGGAATTTTTCTTATTACACAGTGATAATCTGAGCTTGGAAACTCTTTTCTGATAACTAATTTCAATGTGGTTTCTCTGTGTTGTGAACATCAGAAAAAATATGGGTTTCTGCGACTGTGATATTAAAAAGAGAATTAAAGTTTCTTGAGGTATTCAGAGTTTTTTCAGAAGACTCAGTTCGTGGAGATCATCAGCTAGATTCGTTTAGAATGGCTTTACTGTAAAGTTGATGGTTAGTGAATAATCGCCTTTTAGTTCAAGTTATATGGGGAATATTATTCTATTTTTACTCTTGTATTAAGAGCATTAAAAATTTATTCATGGAAGGTAATTTCGCACGACTCTGCTAAGATTTCCTTGGAAAAATAATGTTATGTAAGCGGTTTTGATTGTAGGATTGCTATATACAAACACCCTACGGGCTGGAACTCGGCAACAAAAATAACAATCTGCCCTTCTCTTATATTTATGAATCACGCATTTCAGTTGATATTCATAGTAACAGGCTAAAATATCTAGATCTTGAATTTAAATCACTTATCAAAATCGTTCATATCTTTCTCATCAGGAAGTTCACTATATTTCATCAGGTTTTTATTACCATCTATACCCACTTAACTTGAAGATGCAGGATTCAGAACCTGGAAGTTGTCATTAATACGGCACGACAAGTTCCCGGCCAGTTCCGGTAATATTTCCGTAAAAAAGCGATGTATTGCCTGTTTGAACAAG
>NZ_PUJV01000147.1:0-884 GCF_011189495.1 Photorhabdus stackebrandtii | reverse complement strand
CTAGGGGCTGTTGACGTTTCGTGTACATAACTTATACAGCCCACATGGGTAACCACATCATTATAAAAGCCATGGCAACCATACTGGCATAATTTCGCTCAAGTTTGTCGTATCTTGTTGCTATTGCTCGAAAATGTTTAATTCTGGCAAAGGCATTTTCAACCAGATGCCGATACTGATATAAGTGCCTGTCAATGCTTTGGTCACTTTGGCGGCTGTTTTTCCGGTAAGGGATCACGCTGGTTGCTCCACCCTTTCGGATAAAGTCTCTGAACTTTTCACTGTCGTATCCCTTGTCGGCAATGACATACTCTGACGGAGGTGACTGCATAATCAGACTCTCGGCATGAACAATGTCGTTTTCTTGACCGCCTGAAAGTTCAAAGTGGACAGGAAGTCCATAACTGTCTACCACCAAATGGATTTTGGTTGAGCGTCCCCCTCGACTCTGGCCTATTGATGTATCTTCCCCTGAAGCTGCGCCGGCACTGTGCTGATGCGCCCGGATTATACTGCCATCAATGAACAACCATTCTGAATCAGTGTGATGAGATAACCATTTGAATAATAACTGCAAAATACCTTTCTTTGACCACAGATTAAAACGACAGAATACCGTATTCCATTGACCGAAATCGGCAGGGATATCCCGCCAGGGGCAGCCCGTTCTCATTCGATAGAGAATGCCTTCCAGCGTCATACGGTGTTCTGCTTTGTTATAGACACGGCCACTGTGTCGCATCAATGAGGATAGCGTATTCCATACTTCATCTGTTAACATAGTTCTTGGCATGATGGTGAGGTAGAGTCGTTTTTTGGCGAAAGCAATTATACCCCATCATCATGCTGTTCCGTAATTCCTCTCAAAACGTCAACAGCCCCTA
>NZ_PUJV01000146.1:0-889 GCF_011189495.1 Photorhabdus stackebrandtii | reverse complement strand
GCAATAGCAACAAGATACGACAAACTTGAGCGAAATTATGCCAGTATGGTTGCCATGGCTTTTATAATGATGTGGTTACCCATGTGGGCTGTATAAGTTATGTACACGAAACGTCAACAGCCCCTAGCTTAGATATAATGAGTTTTGAATAATCTGTCATTTATGGATGACTCGTTCGCTATGTTCTGACAATGCAGCAATTAATTTGTTATTGAAATCAACCGGCTTTTCTAGTGCATTAAAAAATGCTTCAGAGTCTTGACTATTCAAACGAATCACTTCGTGTTCATGAATAACTTTTTCCGCTTGTGATAGTGCACAAGCCAAAATGAAATTGCTGATGGTCTTACCTTCGAAACTTGCTGCCCGCTCAATTGAGCGTCTTGCGTTAAGTTGTAATCGAAGATTAATTCGTTCTGTTGCTGTACTCATAATGAATATCCTCTATTGTATAAGTAATGCACTGAATTGTACGTCAATTTGGTGCCTTTTTCAATTGTAATTCCTATTTCTTTTTTCACGTACCACTTAATTTTCGATGGCACTTACTTCCTGTATCTGAAGACCACCTTCCCAATATTTCACTTCCATCAATTGCTCTCACTTTTCATTTCTTGCTTTTGAGACTGTGCTCTCTAGTACTACAGCCGTAGATATCAGAAAGTTGCATTTTCCTTGATGCTCACAACGCTGAGAAACCGTATGAATTAAGCTTTTCTATGCGTGTCTTTTCTGTTGAAAAAAGTAAGTACGGCTGTAGTACTAGGCTGTGTCCCTTAATTATTTAATCGTCTGTAAAAGAGCCTAATACAGCCTAATTTCACCATCGACAGATAGTTTCGCGCTGTTTTTTCATAACGTGTTGCAATACGTCGATTGCTTTTGAGAA
>NZ_PUJV01000145.1:0-889 GCF_011189495.1 Photorhabdus stackebrandtii | reverse complement strand
CGTAGGAGCAAGGCATAAACAACGGTTCATAAATCCGGCTGAGGATATCACTGACTGCAAGCTGGATAAGTTTGTCCTCTGTGCACGAAATGGCTAAAGGCCGTTTACTGCCGTCCTCTTTTGGAATTTCAGTGATCCGGGCGGCTTTCGGGTGGTACGTCCCTCTGCGTATCCGCAGGATGAGATTTTGGATATTCTCATCAAGATGTTCACCGTAAGCGGCTTTTGTCATGCGATCGATACCCACGGCTTTATTCCCGTCAAGCCGCAGAAATTGCCCTTTCAGCATGTCACTGTTCAACAGGTGCCCCAAATTATTGAACACCCGTTGTTTGTTACCTGCTGACTTCTCGCCTATACGCTCAAGTTTTGTTAACCATGATAACCCGTCGTTGCTGTGTACGGTCATTGTTGCCCTCTTACGTTCGATCTGTCTGCCAGCCCTTCGCTCCACGGTCATTACTCGCTTCATTGCTACTATGGCTGACTCCGACTTCCTGATATTCATTTCTCAGGCCTTGTGTTTGGCACTTGTACCCGAAATACTCATTCCATTGAGAAATATCAGGATCTCCTGGGTTCCGCACTGTTCTCTACAAACTCGCCGACGCCTGCAGCTCCGGTGTGTACTGCTGAATGGATATTTGCCAGTGTGACCATTCAGACGCTGCTGCCTGCTAGCTGAACGATACTATCGGCACACACGATTAAATGTATTTCGGCGCTATCACGTTCACCTTTTGGTTTCGGCTCGAGTGTTTCGCTGTCTACGCTTCATCTCCTTTGTTACCGCCGGAAACGCAAGACTCGCTACATAGTGGTCTGGCTAATCCCTTTCTACGACGGGACTTTCACCCGCAAGATCAGTACAGCTTTGCCCAGCGCACCG
>NZ_PUJV01000144.1:0-890 GCF_011189495.1 Photorhabdus stackebrandtii | reverse complement strand
CCATCCCCTGATGAATCAAAAAAATATACTTCATTTTTATATTGAGTCTTCTCTTTTAAAAAACCGTAATAACCACCAGTTTCATCATCACTAAAAGCAATAAAACCTTGTGGCATTGAGACCATTTCATATTCTTTATTCTTAACAGGTAAATACCACTCACTATTAGGATTAAGAGAGTAAATATTCACGAATGCAAAATATCCGGCATTATAATTATTTGAAAAATAAACATATTCATCTGGTAAAGTTCCTCCTACAAGCAACTCTACTTGTTCTATATCCTCCTTACTTGCCAAATATTCATCTCCTGATAAAAACCAATTTGGTTTGATGCTTTTTACATAATTAACAACTCGTGAGAATTCATGTGTATTCATGTTAGTACCAAAATATTAATCGTAAATTAGATGAGGATATATTTGCTCTGCACCTTGTTCTCTTGCTCTATACCACCAATGTAATTTCCTATCCGCATCTCGCATGGCCGGTGTGACACCCTGATTAAATTTATTTGGATGTAATGCAGTATTGCCTCTATGAACGTTTGGTAAAACTTCATGGATGGCAGAACCTGGCATTTGATGAGCATGATGTAGATCTGGCGAGCCTAAACCTTTAGGTGTTCTTCCATGCAATCCATTAAATATGTCTTGTTTACTCCAGTCTCCAGATATTCTGACGGGCTTATCATTCACTCCATAACCAAAACCCGTTTTTGTATTAGGTTTACTGAAATTAGATGATTCTCTGGCGGCTTTACTTGCTGCGATATTGTCCAGAACACGTTGTTTGATTACTGGGCATGTTGCCAGCCCCAGAGGATCAACCCATCCGGTGGGATTATGGACGTACGAATAGGGATTCAGGCCCCCATTCAGCCCAATCGG
>NZ_PUJV01000143.1:0-893 GCF_011189495.1 Photorhabdus stackebrandtii | reverse complement strand
CTCCACATTTTGAACAGGTACTTCAGAAACTGATTGAACAGGTAGGCAGCCATCAGGAGGCAATAATGAATATTGCACAGAGATTACGGGAACAAGGTATTCAGCAAGGTATTCAGCAAGGTATTCAACAGGGCATTCAGGAAGGCATTCAGGAAGGTGAAAAACAAGCTTCAATTAATATTGCCCGTGCCTTTTTAAAGAATGGTGCCAGTATTGAACTGGTTATGAAAAGCACCGGTCTTAGCCGTGAAGAACTCCTCTCCTTACAATAACCTTTTCCTTTCTATTTTTTGTACTTTTACTCACCTTTTTAAGGTGGGTAAAAGTATTTGCTAATGTCAACAGGCGCGGAACTCATTGGGGCGCTGGCATTTTTGCTTATATGACGCCGGATAGATTTAAGCAAGCCCATCATAAATCAAAATTAGTCTTTGCAAAACCAAGATGGGTAACTATTTACATTAATAATAGGAGAGCATAAAAAAGTCTGGGGCACTTGAATTATTTAGCGGTAAAATGGGCAACTCAACCGGACTATTACCCATTATCGGCCCATGAATACTTATAGGAGACCATAAAAATCTGTGGGGCACTTATGCAGCAATCTTTTCTGTCCAAGAATGCTCCGTTTCGTCACCTAATTTTATGCCCGGATACCCATGCTCAAATTGGGTTTTCAAATCATCATTAAGTACGGCTGTGCGGGTCTGGAGTAAGTCATGCGCACCTTGCTGGCTCCATTGCATCTGCTGCTTTTTCACCATCAGTTTGGCAATCACTTCATTGATCGTCGATTCAACAAATGAAGAGGAAATGGGTTCACCATAGCGGTACATTTCACCATAATTCGGGATCATCATGCTGTTATTTTCAATGTAGGTGTACATTTCATC
>NZ_PUJV01000142.1:0-909 GCF_011189495.1 Photorhabdus stackebrandtii | reverse complement strand
CAATGGCATTCGGTTAAGCTTCTATGCCTGTGCGCCAAAACAGTTCCAGCGAGTTCGGGGCTGCATAGATTTTCTTGGATAGTGCCTTCCTGGTCTTAACCGTTGAGTCATTCTGCCAATTCGCATGTGTAATGAGTAACAGTATGATTTTAGATGTGTTTTCTTTACCCCAAAGATTAGAAGAGTGAGGTTTTCTACAACCCAAAATAAACAATTTTTAAAGTTATACTTCACGTTTTTTTTACCGTTAGTGTTTTAAGCGAGAGTTATATCCTTATCAAGATCGCCTTCTGATATTCTTGCCAGATTCAATAATAACACATGTGCATGGATTTCTTGCCTGACACCATACTCGTTATGTGAGTGAAAATCTTCAATGCAAAGAATTGATTTTGAAATTTTATATAACTCTTCGATACTCCACCGCTCGTGATATAGTTCATAAATACTTTCTGATTCATAATTATCCTCTTCAAGGAGAGTCGTGGCGAAAATAATTTGTTTGTTTTGATTGGTGAATTTAATTAAACGTAACTTAATTGATGGAAAATCTTAAAGCAACCCTCTTTTTCTGAGCTCTGACTTAACAGCTTCGGAGGGGGTATATTCAAATATCAGATCACTTTCGGAAAATTTTTTGATAATTTTATTTCTATTGCCTTCTTGAATTCTAAAAACCGCATTTAAGTCATTATTTGTGATTTGATGTAACATGTAATAACTAAAATACCCTCTATCAAAAATAATGACATCATTATTTTTTAATCTTGAAAAATGCTTCAATGCACAAGCTCTTTCATTATTATGTTCAACAAGATCAATGTCATATATCAAACCATTCATAACATCATAAAGACAACTCATCATAGCATAGGGATAATGTCGGGACGTATTCTTGGGGGTTTTATA
>NZ_PUJV01000141.1:0-911 GCF_011189495.1 Photorhabdus stackebrandtii | reverse complement strand
CGGCGGGCAGGGTTATCACCGGTTTGTCACCAAGTGATTCCAGCCGCTTGCTCCAGTTAATGATCCGTTCCCCGATAGCCTGTGTCCGCATCGCGGGATCTGGCAGGTGACGATTTGCTTTCGATTCCAGTCGCTTGAGCACTTCCTGATAGCTCTGTTCACTAAGCGCCACTCTGCCATCCGGCTCAATCACCACGCCCAGCGTAGAGAGCAAGGCGGGAACAAATTGTTGGGTTATCCGGTCAATGGCTTTCTGGGGAAGCTGCCGGACATAATTTGCCCCCTGAGAAATCGCCTGACCGGGATTGGCGCAGACGGTAGCCAGAAAAGTCCCCATGCCCAGCAGAATATTATCGACTCCGCGAATAAACTGGCTCTCAAGCATCGGCGATTTGACTTTGTCGTTATTCAGCACGGTGATAACACTGCCGGTAATGGTGCGCCAGAAGTTGCCATCCCCGTTGCTGTCCGACTCTTTGGCGGCAAGTTTTGCCAAAACCTGCTGGCCGGGCAGGGAGGATTGCAGATTGCCGAGCAGTCCTGAGAGGATTTCACTGAAAAACTGGAACTCCAGCGCGTCCTCTTCTTCCCGCGTCTCTTTTTCATCTTGCAGTGAAAAGAAGTAGTGAAAGTAATTTTGTAGCCCGCCGACCTGATAACTCAGCGCCGGGTTATCCGCAAAAGCTTCAAACAGTTTCATCAACATCGCCTGACGGACTTCAAAGTCTTGGGTGGTTTTTTTCAGTTTCGGCCAGTCGTTATCCCAGCGCTCTTGGTTAATACTGTCATCTATTTTCTTTTTCAGCGCCGGGTCTTTGGTCGCTTTGAGCCTTTCGACATAGAAACCGATGGTCAATGGGTAGATATTGGAGGCGTTGTAGCTCTGTTGCCACAGATGCAGGATAGAGTAC
>NZ_PUJV01000140.1:0-916 GCF_011189495.1 Photorhabdus stackebrandtii | reverse complement strand
GCCGGTGAACGTGAGACACAAATCGCTACCCGCTGATCCGGCTCTACGCCCAACGCAATAAGTTGATGGGCCAACCGATTAGCACGAGTATTTAATTCGGCATAACTCAGGGACTGATTTTCATACACCAAAGCCGTCGCTTCCGGGGTTTTCGCCACCTGTTGTTCAAATAACTGATGAATATACAAGTCTTCAGGATACAGCGTTTCCGTGGCATTCCAGGTTTTTAGCAACAAGGTACGTTCCGCGGCCGGCAGAATATCTAACGCCCCAACCGGCCTGTCCGGGGTGTGCGCCAGCGCCGCTGCCAGACTTTCCAGCGCCTGCCGCATATAACCGCATATCCGTGCCGGGTCAAACGGCTCGACAACCTGAGCCGTCAGCCCCAGCGCATCACCAAAATCCTCCACCGACAGCGTAAACGGGTAGTTCGTCCGCTCCTGCCCGCCCATAAACTCAACTCCGTTTAGCCCCTCATCGGACAGGGCTGATACCACATTATGCCGGTAGTTCAGCAGGGCACTGAAGAGCGGGCCTGTGTTGTCGATACCACTGCACTGTTGCGCCAGCACCAGTGACGCATGCTCATGCGCCAGTAATCCGGCCAGCCGAGTATGGGCCTGCTGCACACTCTCCCGCACCGGTGTGTTATCGATATCCAGCCGCAGTGGCAGGGTATTAAGAAACAGCCCCAGCCCGTTGTCCATCCCTGCTCCCGCCGCCATGCGCCCGAACAGCACGGTGCCGAACACCACCTTTTCCTGCCCGCTGGTGCGTGACAACACCTGCGCCCAGGCCAGATGGCACAACGTTGCCAGACTGACACCCAACTGCTGCGCCTGCTGGCGCAGACGGGCATTCAGTTCCGCCGGCAACATCCGGTGGAATTCCGTCACCTGTGAGCCGTCACGGTGGA
>NZ_PUJV01000139.1:0-920 GCF_011189495.1 Photorhabdus stackebrandtii | reverse complement strand
ATTGGAACAGAGCGCCGAAGTATTACGGCGCCGACAAGAAAATCGGGAAAAAAAGGGTAAAGATGGCAGCCAGCTGCGTATTAATCCAACAGAACCAGAAGCGGTCGTCCAGAAGCTCAAGCGGGGAAAGGGATTTTCAACGGCTTATAAACCGTCTGTTTTAGTCAATACCAGGCGGATTATTGTCGCCCAGACCGTCGATCCGTCCAGTGAAACACAGGTGATGGCGGATTTATTGACGCAGAATTTCAATTTATCGGGATATCATCCGGACAAATTGTTATTGGATGCCGGTTATTTCCATGACGCGGTGATAGCTGAGACACAAAAATATCAAATCCGGCTGTTTTGCTCTGAAAATTCCCACCGGCAGACCCCCCGAAAAATTTACCCCAAATCGTTATTTATCTATGATGGCGAGCAAAACAGTTATACCTGTCCTGCCCGCCATCAATTATCCCTGAAAAGCACAGTAGCCGGGTCGGAAAAAACGCGAGGCTATCGGGTTTATGGCGGTGCCAATTGCGTCCAATGCAGGCAAAAAAACCAATGTACGCAGGCCAAAGGCGGGAGAAAAATAAAACGCTATCCGGAAGATGAAAAGCGGGATGAACTTCGTTTGCATATGGCGACCCCTGAATCAAAACAGATATTGAGTCAACGAAAGAGCATAGTGGAACCGGTATTTTCAGCCTTGCGAGGAATTCAGGGGCTGGAGCGCTTTCGGCGTAAGGGATTGTCAGCGGTAAAGTTGGAATTTACCCTGCATGCGATGGCCTATAACTTATCAAGAGCGGTAGCTCTGATATTATGGGTGATGTTTAGCCTGTTATTCGGACAAATAACAGGCACTAAAGAAGGGGAGCTGGATTCAATTTGACGCGTTGAAAAAATGACCTCAACCCTTTTGCGACACCCTC
>NZ_PUJV01000138.1:0-922 GCF_011189495.1 Photorhabdus stackebrandtii | reverse complement strand
GGGCGAACATACGGCAGAAGCTCAACAGCCCCTTAATGCCGGCTTATCACGCGCCCTCCGTGAAACGGCCCGCAGGCTGGGCACCAGCCCCGCGGCGTTGTTCCATGCGGGTTGGGCACTGGTCGTTGCCCGAACCAGCGGGCGTGACGATATTGTATTCGGCACCACCTTATCAGGCCGTATGTCGGGCATGGCGGGCAGTGCGGGCGCGTTGGGGATGTTTATCAATACTTTGCCGGTCAGGCTGAAACTTAAAGGGATCAGCGTTGAGGAACTCGTCAAGGCAGTCACTGACACATGCGCTAATTTACTGCGTTATGAACAGACCCCCTTGTCCCTGGTGCAGCGCTATAGCGGGCTCGGCAATATGCCGTTGTTCAGTGCCTTGCTCAACTGCCGGCATGTGAGTGACAAGGACAGCAGCACGCTTAACCTGTCGCAGTTTGGTATAACCAGTCTGGCTGGCCGGGAACGCACCAATTATCCCGTGGGGATCTCGATTGATGATGATGGTAAGGATTTTATGTTATCCGCTCAAACTGTCAGCACTGTCGATCCGAAAAGGATCAATGCCTATTTGGTCAGGGCACTGGAACAACTGGTCGCGATATTGGCGGATGCACCGCATTCGCCGGCCCTGGCGGTGGATGTGTTGCCCGCCGCTGAACGTCAGCAATTACTGGCGGACTTCAATGCCACTGAGCGTGACTTCCCGCAAGCGGCCCTGATCCATGAGTTGTTTGAGCAACAGGCCGCACGCACCCCGGATGCCACCGCCGTGCTATTTGAAGGGCAGTCACTCAGCTATGGTGAACTGAACCGCTGCGCCAACCAGCTGGCGCATCATTTAATTGCACTGGGCGTACAGCTTGATGACCGGGTCGCTATCTGTGTTGAACGCAGTCCGGCGATGGTGGTGGGA
>NZ_PUJV01000137.1:0-942 GCF_011189495.1 Photorhabdus stackebrandtii | reverse complement strand
AAGCGACGATATCACTGACGCATAACCCGTTTCAGCCGGTTTCGGTGTCCAAGTACCACAACTTTTTGCCCGCGAGTCATCATACGTAATGGTACTCAGACTCACATTGACCAACGGCACACAGCAAGCAATCATCACCAGAAAAGCACCATACAAGGTGTTTTCAATCCGGGTTACTGAGAGCATGCCCTTATTCCCTTCATCCTCCCCTTCTTCCCGGACTTTCAGCCAGATACCTATAATTTTAAATGTCAGCGGCAGCACAAATAACCCGGTGGCCAACAGCACATTCCACAAGCCATTATTCACCATCCAACCCAGCAGGGTCAGAAAATATTCCAAATAGCTGTAAGTTGTCATGACTGCTCTCCGGAGACGAAGAACATGGCATACTCACAACATCCCACAAATCCCAGCGAAATTAGCACAATCCGTTTCAAAGCAGCTTTCTGTGTTAACGGCAATGGGGATCGCCAAAGCTGCCACATGAAACAGGCAATAACACTGTACATGACCAATCGCCAGGCCAGCCAGCCGTAACGGGTCGTGTACATCCAATGTTGTAAAGCATTGAACTGAGACGGATACGCCAAGCCAACTGCGGCAACAAGTAACATGCCCCCCATCATCAACGTGACGATTAACCCTCGTCTGAGATTCCGTTTCAGTCCTGCAATCAACCACTGTTTAGTGTCAGCAGGCACCCGGATTTCACTTTGCTCAGACATCATTATTGTCCTTCACGTCCTTTTGGCGGCACAGACAAGGTATTAATACGACTGTCGGTATTATCGATGGATTGCCGTTGCAGATTCATTCTTCCATATGAAAGGTTGAAACCACCGACTTTAGTCGGTCAGCTTTAGCTGAGATACTGTGTTGCATGGGAGGTGCAACATGGATTACAGATACGGTAGTCACACAGTATTTCAGATTGAATAC
>NZ_PUJV01000136.1:0-950 GCF_011189495.1 Photorhabdus stackebrandtii | reverse complement strand
CATGCGAATTGGCAGAATGACTCAACGGTTAAGACCAGGAAGGCACTATCCAAGAAAATCTATGCAGCCCCGAACTCGCTGGAACTGTTTTGGCGCACAGGCATAGAAGCTTAACCGAATGCCATTGGCAAAGTGCGTACCTCGATAAAAGTTGAACATTTTATTCCTCAGGCAGTGGTCTCCGTCTATAACGCGCCTGGCGGTAATCCCTGGAAAGAAATGTCTCTGGTCAGCCAGACTGTTGACGGTGTGGAAAATGCCGTAACGAGAGCACTTTCCGGGATAGCCGTGGGCGGCGGTAATCATCAGCTGAAAACCCCAGGCAACCGGAAAAACAATCTGCATTTTAAATATGCCGATGCGATTGGGCATCCGGCAACTGCAATGATAGGCGGGAAAATTTCGGGGTATGCGTATAAAAGTGCCGCCACGCCTTTTATGCCTTACTTTTTGAGTACTCTGGACAGCCTGGTTTAGCGGACCGGTGTGCCAGAGTCGTTTTATCCCGAAGCGCTGATTCCTGGTAAACGTGAACTGGGTTATTCGTTTCGGGGCAATATTTATCCGCGAAGCGGGTTTGTGACGCAACAGGATGAGGATAAAGCGGCTGCGGTGGTAGCGCAACGGGTAGCTGACATTATCACCCGCACAGGACAGGGGCATGTTTATCAACCCCTGAAAGGGAACCGCAAACAGGGTTACTGGCCACCCGGCGAAGTCGTTGAGAATACAGGTAATCAAAATCATCAATGGCAACGTATAGCGCCTAAAATGAGCGCGTCTTGTGCTGTTTTTCCGGATAACAGCGGAGAAGCGGCAAAGGTGGGTATTTTCATCCAAGCAGATCACCCAATAACATTCATCAAGATCATCTAATACCATCCAACGAGATCACCTAATAACATCGATGGAGATCACTTTTGTGCTCCAATGTTATTGGGTGAGCTCCA
>NZ_PUJV01000135.1:0-958 GCF_011189495.1 Photorhabdus stackebrandtii | reverse complement strand
CCTCACGTCCTTCCATGCGTTTTGTCCGACTCAGAACGGAAGCTCAGCAGGCTATGCGTGTATTACATCGGGTCAGGGAGTCACTGGTCAGAGATAAGGTTAAAACGACCAACCAAATGCAGGCTTTTTTACTGGAATTTGGTATCAGTATGCCGACCGGAGTAGCGATGATAAAACGGCTTTCCCGCGTGCTCGCCGAGAATGAACTTCCGCCTTATTTAACTCAGTTACTTATGCGCTTGCATACCCATTATCTCTATCTGGTTGAACAGATAACTGAGCTTGAGAATGAGTTAGCGCAAGCACTGCGATGTGATGATACGGGGCAACGGCTGATGACTATTCCGGGTATCGGCCCCATCACGGCCAGTATGTTATCCTCTCAGCTGGGTGATGGAAAGCAATATGCCCGAAGCCGGGATTTTGCCGCCTCAACAGGCCTGGTTCCTCGTCAATACAGCACGGGAGGAAAGAATACCCTGCTGGGTATCAGCAAACGGGGAGACAAGAAGCTCCGGTAACTATTAGTCCAATGCGCCCGTGTTTTTATCCAACGTATTGCTCACCAATCCTGGCGATTAGCGGATTGGGTCAGAATTCAACTTGAACGAAAACATTCGAATATTGTGGCCTGTGCGCTCGCCAACAAGTTAGCGCGTATAGCCTGGGCCATAACAACACGACAAACCGTGTTTGAAAGATAACGATAAAGTGCCCCTAAACAGCCACGTTATCGTTGATTTAAACCGATTACCCATCTGGTTTTGCGAAGACTGATTATTGATGACATGAACGACCTGACGGCCTGATGATGAACCTAAGCATAAAAATGGCTCTTTGAAGCCGAACGGTTTTTTTAGGCGCATCAGGCGCGGAACTCATTGGGGCGCGGGCATCCTTGCCTATAGTGACGCCGGATAGATTTAAGCAAGCCTAAAATTCATCAAAATGAGTGTTG
>NZ_PUJV01000134.1:0-973 GCF_011189495.1 Photorhabdus stackebrandtii | reverse complement strand
AAAGAAAATCCCTCTTTTAATATATTAGACAGACCCATGTGAGGTGGACCTGTCCAAGCAGAAAATAAATTTGGGCTTACCTGGTGAATTTGTGAAGCTCAACTCCTACTACATCAGTACCTAATGCTCCCCGTACAGGCTCAGAAGAATCAGTATAAGGAGTACCCTACAACTGTACTTGGAAAAAAATATCAAATAGTAGTTTGCATTGCCTAAAAAAACTGTCATGAGCAAGTAGTGGCAACATCAGGCGGGGCAACAACCTGCTACTTCGATATATGAATTAACGGTCCAAGGATCCCCCGGGCCATACTAGTACTGGATGCATCTGCAGGATATCGCGGCCGCACGCCCATATAAACGATCGGATAAATAGCTGAATTTCCATGCCTTACGCGGTTGTCAGGACACAAGCACCATAAAGAAACAAGGGTTGGTCCGGAAGCCTTTAGCCAAGTTTAGCCACCCTGAAAGTATCTCTGGGAGGTGTGGAGGGAAAAACTGCTGTGATTTTAAACCTAAAAGTAACTTAACTCATAATAAGTTGGTAGTTAGACCACATGAAAAAATTGCTTTTGTTGGCCCAGTTCTGTTGATCTTTGAACCATGGTGGGAAAAGTGTAGTTTTAGTCAGTCTGAAGCTGCCATGTAACCAGTGCAAATGAGATAGTGAGTTACATAAACAATATACTTTGTGCTTTTTTTACTGCGCTGGTACATTTTAATGAAAGCAACTAAAAGGGAATCCCAAAATTGCATTTAGGGGGTCAGGCCAGGGCAATCTGTTGGGATATTTAATGACACACCTGGGGAGACTTTACAATAACTCTTTTTAAATCCATCTCCATTTAACTGGCTCTTAAAAGTTTGTACCATGATAATTTACTATCCAGGCAACAGCACAGACTAGACGAGCGCGAACCCCTTAACAGGCTAAGTGCGAGCGGATCCCCCGGGCCATACTAGTACTGGA
>NZ_PUJV01000133.1:0-981 GCF_011189495.1 Photorhabdus stackebrandtii | reverse complement strand
TAACCTGAGGTTTGCTTAAGAAGGGAACTAAGTGCCTGAGGCACGATCAAAGTTTTTGTCAAAGAAAACAAAATCGTGGAGATCCTCAGGCAGGTTTAATTTAGAAGAACTTTACTGCTGCGTCGATGACTTTTGCCAACAATTTATTCCTCTCTGGCATCAACAGTTAATTGAAAATGGTTTGCTCAAACGTCGCCGCGAAGCTTCCCTTTCTCTCAGTGAAGTCATGACGATACTCATTTTATTCCACATGAGCCATTATCGTGATTTTAAAACGTTTTATATTCAGCATGTTAAACACTATCTTCAGGCCGATTTTCCCCAGTTGGTCAGCTACACCCGGATGTTAACCTTGAAGCAAAGGGCGCTCATTCCTCTCTGTGCTTTTCTTTCGTCACGCAAGGCCCAAACCCAGGGGATCGCTTTTATTGATTCAACCAAAATTGCCGTTTGCCACAATCTCCGTATTCCCCGTCATCGCGTATTTCAGGGCGTCGCACAGCGAGGGAAAACCCGTACCGGCTGGTTTTATGGCTTTAAACTTCATCGGGTTATCAATGATTGTGGTGAACTTCTGGCAGTGAAGTTGACCTCAGGAAATAAGGATGATCTCCATCCCGTCAAAGCGCGGGTACAAGGGTTAACCGGATGTTTATATGGCGATAAAGGGTATTTGTCGCAGGCTTTGTGCGATGAACTGGAAGCAGAAGGAATAACGTTAATCACTCATGTCCGTCATAACATGAAGGCAAAAGAATTATCTCTCTGGGATAAGCTGATGTTAAGAAGGCGATTTTTGATAGAAACGGTCATGGATCAGCTTAAAAATATTTCTCAGATAGCGCATTCAAGACACCGCAGTCAGCTCGGTTTTTTATTGGAAATCGTCGCTGGCCTAATTGCTTATACATTCCAACCTAAAAAACCGAGCTTGAATTTACGGGATTGTGATATCGCTATTTTTAAACGAAGCTGAGGTTA
>NZ_PUJV01000132.1:0-986 GCF_011189495.1 Photorhabdus stackebrandtii | reverse complement strand
CGGAACAGGCTGACCGCACGTGTCAAGAATATAGATACGGTTATTGGCAATCGGGCGACCGATGGGAGGCAAAGTGGGCCACCGGTTCGGGTCCTGATCCAGAATGTATGCCGTTGTCACATGGCTTTCAGTCGGGCCATAGTGATTGTGTAAGCGGCAACCTTCTGCACGTTGCAGAAAACGCTGAATGGCCGGTGTTATACGCAGTTGTTCGCCCGCGGTGACGATATGGGCCAGACAGGAAAAATCTTCCCCGCTGTGACTGGCTGCTTCCGCAAGGTGCTGGAGTGCAATATAGGGAAGGAAAATTCGGTCAATCCGTTGTTGCGAGATCAGGCGGAGAAGCTGTTCCGGCTGCCGGCGCAGGGACTCATTAATCAGTACCAGACAGCCGCCTTCACACAAGGTGGTGAAGATTTCCTGAAAAGCGACATCAAATCCCAGTGCGGCAAACTGGAGAGTTTTACCGTTTCCGGCGGGTTGTGACGGGGATTGACGGTGCCATTGTAGCAGGTTTAACAGACCCGCCTGCGGCATCTCCACTCCCTTAGGTAAACCGGTGGAACCGGAGGTATAGATAATGTAGGCCGGATGGCGTGATGTCAGCCCCAAAGTTTGGGGTTCCGGATTATGGTCAGGTTGTTCAACCTGTGCAGCGTCAGGGGCATCCAGCAGTACGATTGTGTAGTCAGCCGCAGAGAAAGCATGCTTCGAACTGTCAGCAAGCACGCTCTGGGTCAGCAAAACCACCGGTGCGGCATCGTTGAGCATATACGCCAATCGTTCAACAGGATAACTTGGATCGAGCGAGACATAAGCACCGCCAGCTTTTAATACCGCCAATAATCCCACCACCATGGCCGGTGAACGTGAGACACAAATCGCTACCCGCTGATCCGGCTCTACGCCCAACGCAATAAGTTGATGGGCCAACCGATTAGCACGAGTATTTAATTCGGCATAACTCAGGGACTGATTTTCATACA
>NZ_PUJV01000131.1:0-1009 GCF_011189495.1 Photorhabdus stackebrandtii | reverse complement strand
CGATTTTGGGTAGATTTTTCTTAGGCTCTGATGCTCATTGCCTTCCGGGCAGAACAACAGAATGTGATGTTTTTGCGTCTCAGCAATCACCTCGTCATGGAAATAACCGGCATCCAATAACAGCTTGTCCGGGTGACGCCCCGATAGATTGAAATTCTGTGCCAATAACGCGGCTATCACTTGGGTTTCACTGGAGGGGTCTGCCGTTTGAGCGACAATAATACGTCTGCTGTTGACCAAAACAGACGGTTTATAAGAAGTTGAAAATCCTCTTCCCCGCTTGAGTTTCTGGACGACGGCATCGGGTTCGGTTGGATTGATACGCAGTTGGCTGGCCTCCTTCCCCTTTTTTTCCCGATTTTCTTGTCGGTGCCGTAAGACGTCGGCTCCCTGTTCCAATTGTTTCCTGCGTTTCTCTATCTGCACTGTGGCAGACATTGCCGTGAGGGCATTTTTTTCGCGTGAAATCGCTTCCTGAGTTAAAAGGTGGTAATGAGAACAGGCCGCCTCTATCACTGTCCCGTCACCGGCCAGACACGAAACCCCCGAATGGCTACGGTGCAAAATGGAGAAGGTCAGTGCTTCAAAAAACGGCCCGGTCAGGACAGATTGGTGCTGATAAATGAAACGCCCCAGACTGGCGTGATCGGGCGTAATTCCCTGACTGACAAAAATACAGCCTAAATCGAAACGCGCAAGTCGTTCAAGTTCTCTGAGCGGGCAGTGACCTTTCATGATCCCATAAAGTAGGATCCCCATCATGGAACGGGGAGAATAAGGGGCTCTGCCTGTCGAAGCATAATGGCGTTCAAAGGGAGCCCAATCTTGCTCATCAAGAATGTCAGCCACAATAAATGCGCTACGCTCCCCCATTTGCCTGAGATAATCAGAAAGGGAAAGAGAACCCGCTAAGACAGGTAAGTGCTGAGCGGTGACAAACTGACGTCCAGTATGAATAGAAGGTTCCCGTTTTCGAATGAATAAGGTCATAAAAGATCTGCGCTTAAAA
>NZ_PUJV01000130.1:0-1017 GCF_011189495.1 Photorhabdus stackebrandtii | reverse complement strand
TGAATACCTTGCTGAATACCTTGCTGAATACCTTGTTCCCGTAATCTCTGTGCAATATTCATTATTGCCTCCTGATGGCTGCCTACCTGTTCAATCAGTTTCTGAAGTACCTGTTCAAAATGTGGAGAATCCATTGTAACAAACAGGTAGTTAAGAATAGTAACAACATCGTTGTCACTATTATAATTGTACTTAAGGGCCTGTGCCAATAATGTGGTCACAGCTTCAACCCTGTCTCGCAAATTTTTATGTTTCATCGCCAGTTCCATCACGGCGATTTTGCGATGATTGACTAACTCATTATCATCAATCACGGTCACATCGACTAGTGGAAATGGATTGAAATACACCTCTTCCGCTAAGCGAGGTAATGAAAAGCATTGTGTCCAGCGTTGCTGGAAAGGATAAGGGCTGCTATCACCGTGGTAAAACAAAACGGGCACAACCAGCGGGAGTTCCTTATTTCCTTGTTGAAGGTGTTGATTCATCGCCATAAAAGCATAATGCATCATGCGCCATGCCATCATTTTATCCGGCGTTGACTGATGTTCAACAAGTACATAAATATAACCGTCACCTTGTTGAGTTTTCACCGAATAGAGCACATCGGACATTCTTGAACGTAACTGACGGTCAATGAATGAAGAATTAGTCAGTGTTAACGTATTAAAATCACATAGCCTCTTAATTTTCTCCGGCAGATGAATGTCAAAAAAGTCTCGGGCATTCTCTATCTGAGCCATAAACCCTTTGAATGTAGCATCATGGGGTGTGGGGCGCGCCTTTTTATTATTCATATTTTCTTATTAAAAAATAATTCCCATCATCAGTGTACAGCACAATAAAGTCTAGTACCAAGGTGGTTTTATAATTCATCATGCTACGTTATCAGCCGTGACCAGTTGACTGAGCGCTTGTGCTGTCTGGCGCATAGGCTCAGCAAACGCCAACAATGTTTCCAGTGAAACACGAATGGCAGGGGCATGCACATAGACACAGGCAATCAATCGATTTTTT
>NZ_PUJV01000129.1:0-1027 GCF_011189495.1 Photorhabdus stackebrandtii | reverse complement strand
TGTCCAAAGGAGGATAACGACTGATGGCCGCTGAAAAACACTATGCCGTCATTGACGGCGCCAGCGAACCCCGATTGTTCTTTGTTCTGGAACATGTTAATCCCCCGGTGACCTGTCTTTATAATGAGTCTTTACAACCTGAACTGCTTAAAGTCGCGCCTTATTTAGTGGAAGTCACAGAAAAAGTCGGACTTTATTTGGCGGAATGGCAAACCCCCTGGGGAATTTGTCTTCATTCACAGGCGGACATGCGAACATTGCGTCAACATCTGCGTAAATCTCTTCAGGTATTATTACCGGATCAAGATAAACCGGTCTTTTTCCGGTTTTATGATCCGCGCAATATCTGGGAATTTCTCAGTGTTCTGAGTGACTGGGAAATTCACTGCTTTCTGGGGCCGATAAATAAAATTACCACCTCCCTGATGGGGATTAAACAGGAAGATAATTTTCACGCCGTCAGAAAACAATTTCCCGCAGAAGCGCGCTCCAGGCAAAAGATGTTGCAAATTGCTCCCGAGCAATATGCTCAGTTAAATAACCTGTTCGAGCAAAGATTTATTAATAAACTGACGCGACTCATTAATGAAATCAATTACCATAATGGAGCCGGCACCATAGCGCTGCCACATTCAACCCTGTCGGCAATTGCAGATAAAATATTGCAAGATCCCCTCCCCAATACGCATTATTCCCCCGCCTATCTGGATGAAGAGACCTTTATTCAGCATAAAAACCTGGCGGAGGATTGTTTTTATTTTTGTCAGGAGAACGAAATCACCGATGAGCGCTCTATTGGGGGATTCCTCTACCTGCTGCTGGAGAGAAATATGGGTCAGTTTCAGCAAATCCCACCGACCTGGTTAACCGGACTCCGGGACACTCAATGGCCGGGTTATTATCGGATGGAAACATTATTAAAAAGCGAATTAGGTTTTATCCCCAACTAAACGGCCAATAAGGTAACTGAGATGACTGAACACACTATTTCACCCCGTGCCGGCGTTGCCTGCATGACCTGTAACAA
>NZ_PUJV01000128.1:0-1034 GCF_011189495.1 Photorhabdus stackebrandtii | reverse complement strand
CGTACACTGTTGCTGAAAACCTGGAATGTCACGGAACCCGGGTCTTCTGATGCATTGTGTATCCATCAGCTGTTTGAACAACAAGTGCAGAAAATGCCGGATGTCACAGCATTAGAATATCAAACACAACGTCTCAGTTATGCCGAATTAAATGCCCGTGCCAACCAACTGGCCCATCAATTGATAGCGCAGGGGGTAGCGCCGGACCAGCGAGTGGCGATTTGTGTGTCACGTTCCCCGGCCATGGTGGTGGGAATGTTGGCGGTGTTGAAAGCGGGTGGTGCCTATGTCCCGTTGGATACCGCCTATCCGGTTGAGCGTCTGACGCATATCCTGAATGATGCTAAACCGGTGTTGGTACTGGCGGATGAAGCCGGACAGGAGGCACTGGGTGAAGAGGCGCTGGCCGGGTTGCTTATCCTTGACCCGAATACCCCGCTTGACCAGCCGGACAGCAACCCGCAGGTCTCGGCGTTGACTCCACAGCATCTGGCCTATGTCATTTACACCTCCGGTTCAACCGGACAACCAAAAGGGGTGACGATAGAACATCAGGCGATTTATCAGCGCAGTTTAGGTTTTGATGAAACCTATGCGGTGACGGCGCAAGACCGGGTGCTGCAATTCTCCTCTTTTGCCTTTGATGCGTCGGTCGAAGAATTTTTCTCGTCATTGTGCAACGGTGCAACACTGGTGATGCGTGATGATAGCTGGCTGGCTTCGGTACAGGCATTTATAGCCTTAATCCGACAACATCGTATTACGGTGATGTCTCTGCCGACACTGTTTTGGTCTGAACTGGCGGCATTGCCGTTACCGGAATGTCTCAGGTTAATCATTATGGGGGGCGAGGCGGTCAAAAAGAGCGCCATTCAGGCGTGGTTTGCCCAGAAAACCTATCGTCCCCGGTTGTTGAATACCTATGGCCCGACTGAAAATACCGTGATTGCCACCTGTAAGGCGATCTTATCGCCGGAGGACGCTGGTTCTATCGGCAGGCCGGTCAAAAATACTGGCATCTACCTGTTGGACAG
>NZ_PUJV01000127.1:0-1052 GCF_011189495.1 Photorhabdus stackebrandtii | reverse complement strand
ATCATCTGAATGTTATCACCTGGCATCACCATTTCTACGCCTTCTGGCAGTTCGATAGTCCCGGTCACGTCAGTTGTACGGAAGTAGAACTGTGGGCGGTAGCCTTTGAAGAACGGAGTATGACGGCCGCCTTCGTCTTTGCTCAGAATATAAACTTCTGATTCGAAAGTGGTGTGTGGCTTGATTGAACCTGGTTTTGCCAATACCTGACCACGTTCGATTTCATCACGTTTAGTACCACGCAGCAGAACACCCACGTTCTCGCCTGCACGGCCTTCGTCCAGCAGTTTGCGGAACATTTCTACGCCGGTACAAGTGGTTTTCGCGGTGTCTTTGATACCCACGATTTCAACTTCTTCACCCACTTTAACGATACCGCGCTCTACACGACCGGTAACTACTGTACCACGGCCTGAAATAGAGAATACGTCTTCGATTGGCAGCAGGAATGGCTGGTCAATAGCACGCTCTGGCTCTGGAATGTAGCTATCCAGGGCTTCGGCCAGTTCGATGATTTTCGCTTCCCACTCTGCCTCACCTTCCAGTGCTTTCAGAGCAGAACCACGGATTACTGGCGTGTCGTCGCCTGGGAAGTCGTACTGAGACAGCAGCTCACGCACTTCCATCTCAACCAGTTCCAGCAGCTCTTCGTCGTCTACCATGTCACATTTGTTCAGGAACACGATGATGTAAGGAACGCCTACCTGACGGCCTAACAGGATGTGCTCGCGAGTCTGTGGCATTGGGCCGTCAGTTGCTGCAACGACCAGGATCGCGCCGTCCATCTGGGCAGCACCGGTGATCATGTTTTTCACGTAGTCGGCGTGGCCCGGGCAATCAACGTGTGCATAGTGACGGCTTGGGGTGTCGTATTCTACGTGAGAAGTAGAGATGGTGATACCACGCGCTTTTTCTTCTGGCGCGTTATCGATCTGGTCGAATGCACGAGCGTTACCACCGTAGGTTTTAGCCAATACAGTAGTGATGGCAGCAGTCAGGGTAGTTTTACCATGGTCAACGTGGCCGATAGTACCAACGTTAACGTGCGGTTT
>NZ_PUJV01000126.1:0-1070 GCF_011189495.1 Photorhabdus stackebrandtii | reverse complement strand
GCAATAGCAACAAGATACGACAAACTTGAGCGAAATTATGCCAGTATGGTTGCCATGGCTTTTATAATGATGTGGTTACCCATGTGGGCTGTATAAGTTATGTACACGAAACGTCAACAGCCCCTAGGTTGTTTGTTTAATGATGGAAATTTAATTGACGGCAAATGAAGTAATTTATCGAGTTTTATAGAGGATTATAATCGGTTCTTTAATAGTTACGGATAATTTTTTGTTTGTTATTTGGTCTGAATCTATTGAAAAAAGCAGCTGATCAGATAAAAATGAGTGTTTTATGACCGAATGAGCAGGTTGATGCAATTTTTTTGTTGCATAGAGTGTTCACACTGCCTAGAATGCGCAGCACTTGATGCCGGCATAGCTCAGTTGGTAGAGCAACTGACTTGTAATCAGTAGGTCCCGAGTTCGACTCTTGGTGCCGGCACCATTAAGAATTTGGATAGGGTGGGGTTCCCGAGCGGCCAAAGGGAGCAGACTGTAAATCTGCCGTCACAGACTTCGAAGGTTCGAATCCTTCCCCCACCACCAAACAATCAGATTTAGTCTTGAGTGTTCTGCTCGAATAGTTACTACAAGCGCAGCACATTGAGCTACAATTTACAGCTGATTAAAGTCAGGTAGCCGAGTTCAATGCGGGCATCGTATAATGGCTATTACCTCAGCCTTCCAAGCTGATGATGCGGGTTCGATTCCCGCTGCCCGCTCCAAGATGTGCTGATATAGCTCAGTTGGTAGAGCACACCCTTGGTAAGGGTGAGGTCGGCAGTTCGAATCTGCCTATCAGCACCATTTCCTTATGTCCTTGTCTCCTGATTTTTTCTTGTAAGCAATGTTCAACAAGCAACTGCTTGGTTGATGTGGTGAAACCACCGATTCCGTGTCTTAGAGGGACAATCTAATGTCTAAAGAAAAGTTTGAACGTAAAAAACCGCACGTTAACGTTGGTACTATCGGCCACGTTGACCATGGTAAAACTACCCTGACTGCTGCCATCACTACTGTACTGGCTAAAACCTACGGTGGTAACGCTCGTGCATTCGACCAGATCGATA
>NZ_PUJV01000125.1:0-1083 GCF_011189495.1 Photorhabdus stackebrandtii | reverse complement strand
GGCGGATTCGACTAATAAGTGCAATTTTTCAGAAAGGCGGTCAGTTGCTATAGTAGGCACCTTTCCCGCCACAGGAAAATGCACTATGGCCTATACACAACTGACCGAGACAGAAAGATATCAGATTTCCAGTTTAAAAAAAGCGGGTTTTTCACAGCGTTTCATTGCTGAGTCACTTAAGCGAAGCCCGTCGACCATCAGCAGAGAATTGAAGAGAAATCAAGAAGTCCAGACATACTGCCCTGAACAGGCTCATTTGAAGGTATTGGCTCGTCGTCATTTTGCTAAGAAAGCCGTGAAAATAACGCCGGAAGTAAAAAAATGGATAAAACGGTTAATTTGGAAAGACTTAAGTCCTGAACAGGTGGCTGATTATTTAAAGCAACATAAAGGGATATCTTTGCATCATGAGACAATTTATAGACTGATTTATAAAGATAAAATAGAGGGGGGTGATTTATGGCAACATCTGCGAATTGCCAGAAAACCCTATCGTAAACGTTATGGTAGCTATGAAAGAAGAGGCAAAATTAAAAATCGGGTCAGTATTGATGAACGCCCGGAAATTGTTGATAAAAAAGAACGTATTGGCGACTGGGAAGGAGATACGATAATAGGGAAAGGAAAAAAAAGTGTCTTATTAACATTGGTTGACCGCAAGACGCTGTATACAATTATCGTTAAACTTGATAGCAAGCGAGCTTCAGAAGTCGCGAAAGCGGCAGTGAAAGTATTATTTCCGTTAAAACAAAAGGTTAAGACCATCACGTTCGATAACGGTCTGGAGTTCGCAGATCATGAAATCATCAGTGAAAAATTAGAAACCCAAATTTACTTTGCTCACCCTTATTCGCCTTGGGAAAGAGGGATCAATGAGAATATCAATGGGTTAATCAGACAATACTTTCCAAAGGGAACCGATTTTAATGAAATCTCTGATCAGGAAATAAATTTTGTGGTAAACCGATTAAATAATCGCCCCCGGAAAACACGGGGTGGGAAAACACCGAATGAATTATTTAAGGGAATACGAACATGTTTACTTCCAGATTAACGATGTTGCACTTATTATGTGAATCTACC
>NZ_PUJV01000124.1:0-1089 GCF_011189495.1 Photorhabdus stackebrandtii | reverse complement strand
TATACCCACTTAACTTGAAGATGCAGGATTCAGAACCTGGAAGTTGTCATTAATACGGCACGACAAGTTCCCGGCCAGTTCCGGTAATATTTCCGTAAAAAAGCGATGTATTGCCTGTTTGAACAAGGTCGTCGAGGCGAAATAGTGGTTATTTCTGACTTGTTCATTCATCACCTTCCACAGCCTTTCTATCGGGTTCAGATTCGGGCTGTACGGTGGCAGGTAATGAAGCTCAATATTCATCACATAAGCCCAGTCTTTCACCAGCCTGCTTCGGTGGTAACCGGCTCCGTCAAGGATAATATGAACCTTCTGACTGACCGGATAGGTCTCACGGATGGCAATGAAAAACTCGGCGATGTGATAACTGTCGATACGGTCATACTCGCGTACGACCGTTTGACTAATCTCAGCCAGATTAAGGGCCCCCATCAGGTTCAGACGGGTACGGCTTCCCGTGGTTTTCTGACCTTTACGCATCCAGCCATAAGCCAGTTTCGTCCCTTGCGTGGGATGGACGCCATCAATGAACAGGATGGGCTCATGGTTTCCGGCTTCCTGCTTGAGTTTCCCGTAGGTTTCTATAAAGGCCCGCTGCTGTTCCGCGTTGAACTTGTGTGGCACGCCGGTCGGCTTTTTATAACTGAATCCCTTGTGGTGCAGCCATTTATTCATGCCGGGAACGGTGTAACGGATATCCCACGCTTCTTTGACAAGGCGGATAACCGCCTGTGTGGTGGGCAGAAGATTCGCGGTCAGATAAGCGATAAGTTCCTGAGTCTGTGTTTCGCTGAGATGGCTCTGAGAGCCGCCATTTTCGGGCTTGATTTTACGGTGATTAAGGTAATCGCTGATATGACGATTAACGGTCGTTTCATGAAGACGCAGGGCCTGAGCGATCATGACAGAACTCCAGCCCTCAGAGGCCAGGAGGACCGCTTTGATGCGATCACACACTCTCTTATCACGGCAGGTGTGATGGAGGTGTTCAAGTTCGGCTTTTTGTTCATCGGTAATGAATATTTTCATGACGGATACCCTGAACCTCATTTGGGCGAAAATCAAGCAGTTTCAATGAGCACAGGTATA
>NZ_PUJV01000123.1:0-1097 GCF_011189495.1 Photorhabdus stackebrandtii | reverse complement strand
CGCACCACCGCCGCCGGCACCATATACTCCGGCAAAACTTGACTCAGGCGCTCACGTAAGTTATTCACCAGCCCTTCTTCCACGTCCGCCGCCACATACGCCACCAGCCGTTTGTCCAGCCCTTTCCCGTGAGCCAGCACCGCGGCTTCACGCACCGCCGGGTGTTCAGCCAGCCGCGCTTCGATTTCCCCCGGTTCAATGCGGAAACCGCGGATTTTCACCTGCTGGTCAGTGCGGCCCAAAAATTCCAGATTGCCGTCCGGCAAATAACGCGCCAAATCCCCGGTGTGGTACATGCGGGCATCCGGTTTATCGCTGAACGGGTCAGCCAGGAAACGTTCTGCCGTCAGTTCAGGCCGGTTCAGATAACCCCGTGCGACGGCCATACCTCCGATATAAAGTTCCCCTATGCCCCCCATGGGCACCGGCTGGTGATCTTTATCCAGAATATAGATATATGTATTAGAAACCGGGCGACCGATGGGAACTCGCCCCGGATACTTCTCTGACCGACAATGCCAAGCTGTTACATCAATGGCGGCTTCAGTCGGACCATATAAATTATGCAACTCGCTGTGAGGAAAATGCGCCATACACTGTTGTTGCAGGGCATATGACAGTGTTTCACCACTGCACAAAATCCGGCGCAGAGTCTGGCAACGGTCAACAGGCGTATAATGCAGGAAGCTTTGTAACATTGAGGGCACGAAGTGGAGGGTAGTAATGCCCTGAGATTCGATTTCAGCCAGTAAATAAGCCGGATCTTTGTGGCCGTCAGGGCGGGCGAGGATGAGTTGTGCGCCGGTGAGCAGCGGCAGGAAAAACTCCCAAACAGAAACATCAAAGCTGTATGGTGTTTTCTGCAATACCAGATCATGTTCAGTCAGATGGTATTCTTCCTGTGCCCACAGCAGGCGATTAACTACCCCGCGATGTTCATTCATCACCCCTTTAGGCAAACCTGTTGAACCCGAGGTGTAAATGACATAAGCCAGGTGCCGTGATGTCAATGTGGTTATCTGTGGGTTACTCTTTGATTGTTCAAATACGGCATTCGGATTCAACACCTGACGTTCTACCAATACCTTTTCTCCCAA
>NZ_PUJV01000122.1:0-1117 GCF_011189495.1 Photorhabdus stackebrandtii | reverse complement strand
ACTGGGCAGGAGTTACCGGAAAAGCACAAAGTTTCTAAAGAGATTGCAACAGCAAAACCAGAGACTTTTCGCACACTGGTATATTCTGGCTCAGGGCTGAACAATAAGAGCCGTATGAATCGAGAGGGTGCGCCGTGAAAGCGGCGAATCGAATCCCTGCCTTAGGCAGGAGGAGTTGGAAGAAATACTGCTGGGTCATCAGTCTTACCGGATGGTGAAAATCTTAAGGGACATAAGCATGACTGAAAAGCACAGGCCCGACGAACATACCGAATCGGTTGCTGTGCAAGACCCGCGTAATAAGGTTAAAGCTGTATTGCCTGAACCTCAGACACCAGTGATGGAATACTCACATCCACAGCCACGGTATGTCAGGGCTATGTCGGCAGGATAGGCTGGTAAACCTCTCGCCAGCCGAAATCTTCCCCTGCTGAACGACGGTCAGCGAGATCGTTCAAGGTGCCGAACGGGGAACCTACGTTGCGCTATCACGTTCGATTCGTGCGAACACGGGATCGCCTACGGGTCGCGAGACCCAGGGTGACGGAGTGATCGTAGTAGTCCGGGGACGGGAAAGCCGTCCACATGGCGAAGGATCACTGGTGTCTGACGACCAAATATTGAGGTAACCGAAATGGCCACAGCCGAAAATGTTCTGGCCGTCTATTCCGATCGAGGCAGGCGGAAATTCACAAGTTTTGTCCAACCAAAATCGGGAAAAATGACACTGGAAAGCCGGATGAGGTCGAAAGTCTCATGTCCGGTTTGGAGAGGGGGCGTTCGGAAAAGTGCTATAGCAAATGGTAACTCGCTGGCGCTCTACTCTACTTCACGTACGGTTCTGTGAGAGCCTGGAGGGGAGGTTCCTCCGGGCTATTCGACCAGCTACCCGGTCACTACCCCAATTTAGGATCATTAACCTATTATTTTTTAATGCAGATATATATCTCATCTATCTGTTTTAATAGCGATAGTGGCATCTTAGGATTAGGTTTTTTTTAGCTGCTTTGCCACATAAATGTCCCACACTTAATGGGATGGTCACCCTCACCCTGTAGGCGTATTTTGACAAGGTGATTTCTTTTACATGAGGCCATCGCCATGAATAACATGACAC
>NZ_PUJV01000121.1:0-1140 GCF_011189495.1 Photorhabdus stackebrandtii | reverse complement strand
ACTCACCAAAGCCCCACTGTCCGGATCACGTTTCAGGGCCTGGATAACCCCGCGAGTCACCGCCAGGCTACCCGTTTTGAGTTTTGCCAGATTGACTACGGTAGGAGCATTTTCCCCGCTGATCAGTTTCATCAATTGCTCAATGTTGGTTCTGGTAGCGTCTTCCAGCATCGGCGCAAACCCCGTCCCAGCGACACTCGCACCCGGCTGATCTTCGGTACCACCACTGGTACACTGACGACTGTCAGTACAAGTACGAACCGAACGATCACCTAACACCCTGACTACCGCGGCGGCAACTTCTTCACTGTTCTTGAATTTCTGGCAAGCAGCACCATTACATTGTGTGCGGTTGATATTGGCATGGCTATTCGCCGGCAGGTTGTTCATCATATTGAAGCCAGCTTTTGCCAAATCCCGGATAGGCTGAATGGCTTTCTGCCCTTTTCCTCCCCGTTTTTCACCCCCTATCCAGTTTGAACCTTGTGTACCGTCCGCAACCTCCATTTTTTGTGTCGTGCCAACCGCATCACCGTTGCCGGTATTCACCAACGTTTTGTATTCCTCCATCAACGCCGCTTTAGTCCATTTACTGCTATCCGAAAAATCCATCATACGCTGTGACATGTTCTGGCAACTCAGTTGTGATTTGTCGAACGCAATGCCTGCCTGTAATACACCGTTGGTCAGCATTTCATATAATCCCGGATTAGCACGCTGGATAACCATTGCCGGCAAACTGGCTACGGCCCCAGTAGCCCCTTGTATCACTTTCCCCATCAGATTTTTAAAACCCGAAGTCAGGCCATTAAGCTGATTCCCTACCGTCGTTTTTAAATCAAAGTTACCGCACATCAGGTCACTGCTCCAACCGAGGTTTAATCCGCCCAGATGTTGCAGATTGCTGCGGGTCGCCGGCTGCGATATCACTGATCCGCCACCAATGTTGTAAAACAGTTTGTCCGATACAGCCCCATTCATGCTTTTCCCGTAACCTATCGGGCTGTCAGCAATGGCAAAACCTGCCGCCTGAACAACAGGAGCACGCATAAACGCCAGTGCTATCAATACAGGCAAAAATAATCGTTGTCTCATCCCATGATCCCAGTCTCAAAAATCGGTACTGTAGAGAAAAGTCTG
>NZ_PUJV01000120.1:0-1190 GCF_011189495.1 Photorhabdus stackebrandtii | reverse complement strand
ACTGATCAGCGGGGAAAATGCTCCTACCGTAGTCAATCTGGCAAAACTCAAAACGGGTAGCCTGGCGGTGACTCGCGGGGTTATCCAGGCCCTGAAACGTGATCCGGACAGTGGGGCTTTGGTGAGTTGGTTGGCCAGTGAGTTAGCGATGGCAGACACCATTGAGACCGCGCTCACTATGCGGCGAATGTTGATAACCGGACAGGCAGAGCCGAATGCGGCTGCTCAGACGCAAGCTATGGAAGAGAGTGATCGTCGCATTGCGATACTGGATAGAGAAATTGTCGCGCTGAAGAATGAAATGGAGCTGCGCCGGGCGATTGCACAAAATACCGCGCTGACCGCGCTTGAGCGTGAACAAAATCGGATTGAAATGAATCTGCAACGGCAATCCACCGATAATACCGACAGTCGTATTAATACCTTGTCTGTGCCGCCAAAAGGACGTGAAGGACAATAATGATGTCTGAGCAAAGTGAAATCCGGGTACCTACTGGCACTAAACAGTGGTTGATTGCAGGACTGAAACGGAATCTCAGACGAGGGTGAATCGTCACGCTGATGATGGGGTGCATGTTACTTGTTGCCGCAGTTGGCTTGGCGTATCCGTCCCAATTCAATGCCTTACAACATTGGATGTACATAACCCGTTACGGTTGGTTGGCCTGGCGATTGGTCATGTACAGTGTTATTGCCTGTTTCATGTGGCAGCTTTGGCGATCCCCATTGCCGTTAACACAAAAAGCTGCTCTGAAACGGATTGTACTCATTTCGTTGGGATTTGTGGGATGTTGTGAGTATGCCATGTTCTTCGTCTCCGGAGAGCAGTCATGACAACTTATAGCTATTTGGAATATTTTCTGACCCTGCTGGGTTGGGTGGTGAATAATGGCTTGTGGAATGTGCTGTTGGCCACTGGGTTATTTGTGCTGCCGCTGACATTCAAAATGATAGGTATCTGGCTGAGAGTCCGGGAAGAAGGGGAGGATGAAGGGAATAAGGGCATGCTCTCAGTAACCCGGATTGAAAACACCTTGTATGGTGCTTTTCTGGTGATGATTGTTTGCTGTGTGCCGTTGGTCAATGTGAGTCTGAGTACCATTACGTATGATGACTCGCGGGCAAAAAGTTGTGGTACTTGGACACCGAAACCGGCTGAAACGGGTTATGCGTCAGTGATATCGTCGCTT
>NZ_PUJV01000119.1:0-1240 GCF_011189495.1 Photorhabdus stackebrandtii | reverse complement strand
CGCCATCACGATTAACTATCAGCGATTTATTGCTAAAACTAAATATGACCCGGCCACACAAATGATCCAGGAATTTCAGTGCCTGAAAGTGACCTTTGATGGCTGGCGACCAGCGTATTGCCTGTTTCTGGAAGCCAAGGCGCGGTATGACCAGTTTTTTAGGAGTGAGGATGAACCAAAGAGTTGGTGGAGAGGAGTTAAATCAGCACAAAATCAGGCTATCAGACATCAGGCGGTCTGTGATGCACTGGATAATACTCCCCATGTGGAATGGCACTTTTTGCAACCAATCAGTTATGGGTATTTTAAAGTACTGTTTAGCAAATATAAAAATATCAGTGTTCACTATACCCCTTGCGACAGTTTAGTTTAACACGAGGTAAACATGGCAATAGTTCGTATAAAGATTAATGTATATTATGAGCAGAGAGAAACCATTACCGCCTATACAGCTTTGATGGATTTGTTTCATATTACACGGCAAATCGATGTCTTTTTTAACCAAGAAAAAGTGTGGTACTTAACTGGCTACTCCCGAAAGGAGGCCCTAAAACATATTGTATTTGATGTGCAGGGGCCAACTGAAGTTGCCATAAAAAGTTTCGAAAAAGATTATAAGAAAAATTTTCCTGCTCTTATTAATGGCATATGGGATGGTGAAAAGGATGAATTATCCAATGGCATTAGTTATAGCAAAATGTTAACTGATCGCCCTAATTGGGTTTGGCTGGAAATGAACCTAAGGATTGACAGTCATCAGCTTAATGTCTCCCGATTAATTGACTTTGTCAAATATTTAGCAACCAGCCGTAACCTCCCTTATATTCAAGTCGAAAATAATGGCTATACCGTAAAAGGCAGACAGGTTTTCCCTGATCGTCTCAGTGTTGGCTGGATGCTTTACCAGCCCCGTATTATTGATAAAGCCTATCTGCCTATGGCGGAAGATGTGCTCCCTGTGTATCAAAATAATGAACAAACCGGCACCTTGATTATCACCAAAAAAGGTATTTTTGATGGAAGAAATCAGGACGATATTGATAAATCCAATGATGTTGAAATACAGTTGGTGAACCTGGGATTATTGCCATTAATTACCGAAGTTTAATGGGAAATGATGTTATTTACCAATCGAAAAACGATGGAGAACGTTAATGTCAAAAGCGGTTATTCTGCTGGGTGATACGACAGATCATGGCGGTAAGGTGATTACCGCTATTGATCAATATACTCACAATGG
>NZ_PUJV01000118.1:0-1257 GCF_011189495.1 Photorhabdus stackebrandtii | reverse complement strand
AACAACAAACTGCAATAACGGGGCTTCACTTAAGTTCAGACGATAATGGCGGGGGTCAAAACGCCGGCTTAACTGCTCACTGACCGGCCCGTCTGCCGGATCTAATGTCAATTCAGTGACGGATAACGGGGCCTGGCGCCAGACCACTTGCGCCGGCTCTGACAGCCCCTGCCAGATAAAGGCGGTGCGCAGAATATCATGGCGGTTGATCACCTGCTGGACCGCCGACAGGTAGCGGTCCAGCACAGCTCGGTCCGCAAACACCATCTGACCGGTCGACAGGTACGGATCGCCCTCACTTGCCAGCAAATGGTGGAATAAGATCCCGTCCTGCAGCGGTGACAGGGCATAAATGTCCTGAAGGTTACTGAGGCCGCCCGGTACCTGCTCAACGATACGGTTAATATCTGTCTGCGTCAGATCTATCAGCGGCAACATGGCCGGCGTGAGCGTGGTGGTATCCGGAGTAATCACATTGGCAGGCACTGCCATGCTTTCGGTCTGATGCTGCCCCAGTGTCTGGGCTAGATCTGACAGTACTGGTGTTTGAAACAAGTCGCGCACCAGCAATGTCAACCCCAGCTGACGCAGACGTTCAATCAGCCGTACAGCCAGTAGGGAATGCCCGCCCAGGGCAAAGAAATTGTCATGCCGGCTGACTTGTTCAAGGCCCAGCAACTCACGCCAGACCGCCGCCAGTGCGGTTTCGGTGGCGCCCTGCGGGGCTGCATAACGCTGGCGGGCAAAGTCGTCCTTCCCAGGCACCGGCAGCGCCCGGCGGTCCAGTTTGCCGTTCGGGGTTAACGGGAAGCGATCCAGGCGCACCAACGCCGCCGGCACCATATAGTCCGGCAATTGGGCACTCAGGTGCGCCCGCAGGCGGTTGACCAGCCCCGCTTCCGCATCGGCCGCCACATACGCCACCAGCCGTTTGTCCGTCCCTTTCCCCCGTGCCAGTACCACGGCTTCACGCACCGCCGGGTGTTCGGCCAGCCGCGCTTCGATTTCACCCGGTTCAATGCGGAAACCGCGGATCTTAACCTGCTGGTCATTACGGCCTGCAAACACCAGATTGCCATCCGGCAAGTAGCGGGCTAAATCCCCGGTTCGGTACATCCGCGCCTCTGGCGCATCACTAAACGGATCAGCCAGGAAGCGTTCCGCAGTCAGATCAGGACGATTGAGATAACCCCGGGCAACACCGACACCGCCAATGTACAATTCACCCACCGTCCCTAACGGTACTGGCTGACCATA
>NZ_PUJV01000117.1:0-1259 GCF_011189495.1 Photorhabdus stackebrandtii | reverse complement strand
CCCCAAGGTAATGAGATGGTTCCCCTCACTCTAACGGCAGTATATTAGCAGAGTGATTATCTTTGATAAGAGGCTACCATCATGAACACTATCGCACTGATTGGCATCGATCTCGGCAAGCATTCTTTTCATGTCCATTGTCAGGAGCAATCGGGAAAAGCTCTGCTACGTAAAAAATTCACCCGAACTAAATTGATGGAATTCTTAGCCGATTGCTCTCCGGCAACGGTTGTGATGGAAGCCTGTGCTGGCGCGCATTTCATGGCAAGGCGGATCGCTGATTTGGGGCATGAGGCTAAGCTGATTTCACCGCAGTTTGTCCGTCCTTTTGTCAAAAGTAACAAGAATGATTTTATTGACGCGGAAGCCATCTGTGAAGCCGCCTCACGACCTTCAATGCGTTTTGTTCAGCCCAGAACGGAAGCCCAACAAGCCATGCGAGCGTTGCATCGTGTCCGGGAATCACTGGTCCGGGATAAAGTCAAAACCACCAATCAGATGCAAGCTTTCCTGCTTGAGTTTGGCATCAGTATGCCCAAGGGGATTGCCGTGATAAAACGACTCTCCACTGTTTTGGCCGAACATCCTCTTCCACCTTATTTGGTGCAAATATTACTACGGTTACAGGCGCATTATCACTATCTGGTTGGACAAATCACCGAGATTGAGACCGCACTGTCACAGGAAATCATTCAGGATGATACCGGACAACGGCTGATGACGATCCCCGGTATTGGTCCCATCACGGCGAGTGTGCTTTCCTCACAACTGGGTGATGGAAAACAATATTCTCGCAGCCGGGATTTTGCGGCCTCGACGGGTTTGGTTCCCCGCCAGTACAGCACCGGGGGAAGGACGACCTTATTGGGTATCAGTAAACGGGGTAATAAGACGCTCCGGCAACTGTTGGTACTCTGCGCCCGGTCATTCATGCAACAGATTGAGCACCGGCAGGGAAAACTGGCTGACTGGGTTAAGCAGCAGCTTGAACGAAAGCACTCTAATATCGTGGCCTGTGCATTGGCTAATAAACTCGCCCGGATAGCGTGGGCCATTACGACACAACACACGGTATTTGTCGCCTAAAGCTGGCGTCATTGTGAACCTATTTAAATGTTACCCCACTGGTTTTGCGAAGACTGATTATTGATGACATGAACGGCCTACCGGCCTGATGAGAAACCTAACATAAAAAATGGCTCTTTCAAGCCGACAAGGTTTTAAGGTTCATCAGGCGCGGAACTCATCGAGGCGCAGGC
>NZ_PUJV01000116.1:0-1316 GCF_011189495.1 Photorhabdus stackebrandtii | reverse complement strand
AAATCAGTCGCTCAGTTACGCGGAACTCAATGCCCGGGCGAACCGACTGGCTCGTCAACTCATTGCACTGGGAGTGCGTCCCGGTGGACATATAGCGCTGTTGTTTGAACGCTCAATAGCACTGGTGATCGCCCAGCTGGCGGTGCTTAAAGCGGGGGCGGTTTATGTACCGATTGATCCGGATACCCCGGATGAGCGCAAACTCTGGGTCATACAGGATTGTGCGGCTCAGTTGCTGCTGACGGATAATCACATGGCGATCCCGGACAATCTGGCGGTGCTGTTATTGCGAATGAGGGAGGAAACAGATCCCGGCCGGGAAGATGACGGACGGGATCTTAACTTAACCCGTCTGGAGTCAGATGCCGTTTATGTGATGTATACCTCCGGTTCGACAGGGGTACCGAAAGGGGTTATTGTGTCGCATCGTGCGGTTATTCGGCTGGTTATCAATAATGGCTATGTAAAAATTGGCCCGGATGACCGAGTAGCTTTTATGGCTAATCCGGCGTTTGATGCCAGTACCTTTGAAGTCTGGGCTCCGCTGCTCAACGGCGGGGCGCTGGTGGTTATCGACCGTCATACCTTATTGACACCAGCGGTGTTAATCCAGTCTTTACAGGTTAATCATGTGACGGTGATGTGGCTGACAGTCGGGTTGTTTAACTGGCTGGCGGCAGAATTATCCCCGATTTTGCCGCAGATAAAATGCCTGATTGTCGGGGGAGATGCCCTTGATCCTCATGTTATCAGTGAGGTGCTGAGCATAAATTCGCCACAACAGTTATTAAATGGGTATGGCCCGACGGAAGGGACTACTTTTACAACCACTTACTGTATTCAGACACCAACGCAGGAAGTGACCAATATCCCGATTGGCCGCCCCATCGCCAATACGCGAGTATATTTATTGGATGCCAACGGTCTACCGGTACCATCAGGTGCCACCGGAGAAATGTATATTGGCGGAGACGGGGTCGCTAAGGGCTATCTGAACCGGCCTGAACTGACGGCAGAACGTTTCCTGGCTGACCCGTTCAGCGATAAACCGGATGCCCGGATGTACCGCACCGGGGATTTGGCGCGTTATTTGCCGGACGGCAATCTGGAATTTTTGGGCCGCACTGACCAGCAGGTGAAAATCCGCGGTTTCCGCATTGAACCGGGGGAAATCGAAGCGAGGCTGGCTGAACACCCGGCGGTGCGTGAAGCCGTGGTGCTGGCTCACGGGAAAGGGCTGGACAAACGGCTGGTGGCGTATGTGGCGGCGGACGTGGAAGAAGGGCTGGTGAATAACTTACGTGAGCGCCTGAGTC
>NZ_PUJV01000115.1:0-1324 GCF_011189495.1 Photorhabdus stackebrandtii | reverse complement strand
CATGTGTTAGGCCTGCCGCCAGCGTTCAATCTGAGCCATGATCAAACTCTTCTATTAAAAGCTTGATGCTCAAAGAATTTTACTGTTCATTCGTCATGAATCAACTGTTGTTCACTCTTCAAGACTTAGTGTATTTTTTTTGTGATACGGTCTTGTGAGTGCCCACACAGATTGTCTGATTAATTGTTAAAGAGCAGGCTGAACTAAAAATTAACATTCTGGTTCAGCCGGGCTGCGTATACTACGCTTTTCGCCCGCAGAGTCAAGCGCTTATTCACTTTTCCCTGCCTGGCCTCACAATGTTTATCAGCGTTGTGTCGGTCAGTGGTGGCGCATTATAGGGAACCCAGATTTTTACACAACACTTTTTTTTAGATTTATCACCAACAGGCTAATTATTGCCCTTTTTGGATTAAATTCAGGCGATATTAGCCAAGATCAACAAGTTTTTTCCATTGCATACTGGTGTTTTCCTCACTAGGATCCCGTTAAGGATAAGAGATTTCCATTTCTTCATTAGAGGTATATATGTCTGGAGTATTGCGCAGTTACCTTGGTACTCAACCTAAAATTGGTCAGAAAGTTATGTTAGATCCGTCTAGTGTGATCATTGGTGATGTCAGACTTGCTGATGATGTCAGCATATGGCCTTTAGTTGTCATCCGTGGCGACGTTAATTACGTATCTATTGGCACACGCACTAACATCCAAGATGGTTCTGTACTACATGTGACACACAAATCTGTTGATAATCCCGATGGTTTTCCTTTAATTGTTGGGAATGATGTCACCATCGGGCATAAAGCTATACTCCATGGTTGTACTGTTGGTAATCGAGTGCTCATCGGTATGGGCTCCATCCTACTTGATGGTTCAGTTATTGAAGATGACGTTATTATTGGAGCAGGCAGCTTAATCGCTCCAGGAAAAATATTAGAAAGTGGATACCTTTATGTCGGCAGCCCTGCCCATCGGGTCAGAAAACTAAAACCTGAAGAATTAGAAATATTATGTTATTCAGCAAGCAATTATGTCTGCTGGAAAAATGACTACCTGCAAGAAGGTAATATATAACGTCCTAAATGATCATCATCCCCATTATTGATTAACGATTCGAATTCCTCTTCAAGATCCCAACGATTTTGTCGGAAAAGATTTAATGGATGATGATCTTCCCCATAACGGTATAAAAGATCCCTAGGGGCTGTTGACGTTTCGTGTACATAACTTATACAGCCCACATGGGTAACCACATCATTATAAAAGCCATGGCAACCATACTGGCATAATTTCGCTCAAGTTTGTCGTATCTTGTTGCTATTGC
>NZ_PUJV01000114.1:0-1324 GCF_011189495.1 Photorhabdus stackebrandtii | reverse complement strand
GCCAGTTGCTGGCGTAAATCCGCCGGCACCAGGGCAGCACCCGCCTGCGGCCGGAGATAGGCCACTAACCGTTTGTCACCCGGGATATCTTCACGGGCGATAACGGCCGCTTCCTCCACCCCCGGACACTGGGTCAGGCGCGTTTCAATTTCCCCCAGTTCAATACGGAAGCCGCGCAGCTTGACCTGAAAGTCGTTACGGCCCAGATATTCGATACTGCCGTCGGGCAGCCAGCGGCCGAGGTCGCCGGTTTTATACAGGCGGGCATCCGGGGCGCGGGAGAACGGGTCCGGGATAAAACGTTCCGCTGTCAGTGCCGGCCGGTTCAGGTAACCGCGGGCCACCCCGACTCCACCAATATGGATTTCACCGGCCACACCGAGCGGCACGGGCTGACCCTGGGTATCCAGAATATAGAGTTGGGTATTGGTAATCGGGCGGCCAATGGGGACAAAGTGGCGTTTATCCTCGCGCTGACAGGCCCAATAGGTGACATCAATCGCGGCTTCGGTTGGACCATACAGGTTGTGCAAGTCGGCCTCAAAGTGGGAGAAAAAGCGCTGTTGCAGCTCTGGCGGCAAGGCCTCACCACTGCAAATCACCCGTTTGAGGGAGGCACAGGTGTGCGCCGGCGAACCCCCCTGTACAAACTGCTGTAACATGGAAGGCACAAAGTGCAATGTGGTAATACCGGCGGTCTCAATCAACCGGGCCAAATACCCCGCGTCTTTGTGGCCTTCGGGGCGGGCCATCACCAGACGGGCCCCCCAGAGCAGAGGCCAGAAGAATTCCCAGACGGACACATCGAAACTGAACGGGGTTTTCTGCAAGACACGGTCATCGGGGGTCAGGCCATAGGCAGCCTGCATCCAGACCAGACGGTTACACAAGGCCCGGTGGCTGTTCATCACCCCTTTGGGCTGGCCGGTAGAGCCGGAGGTATAAATCACATAGGCCAGATGCTGTGAAGTCAGTCCCCGTGTCCGGCGGTCGGGGTTGCTGTCCGGCGTCCCGTCAAAGACAGACGGCGAGCGGGCATCCAGCACCACGGCAGGCAGGCTGCTGTCCAGTATTTCAACCAGCGCGGACTGGGTCAGCAGGGCCACTGGCGCCGCATCACTGAGCATATAGGCCAGCCGTTCGGCCGGATAAGCCGGATCGAGCGGCAGATAGGCACCGCCGGCCTTCAGGATGGCCAATAATCCCACCACCATCTCCAGACTGCGCTCGGCGCAGATGGCGACCCGGTCATCCGGCTGCACGCCGAGGGTCAACAGATGATGGGCCAGCCGGTTGGCGCGGCGGTTCAGTTCGTCATAGCTGA
>NZ_PUJV01000113.1:0-1325 GCF_011189495.1 Photorhabdus stackebrandtii | reverse complement strand
TTCAACGCCCCCCAAACCGACTTCCCGCAGGAAGCCCTGATCCATGAACGGTTTGAACAACAGGTTAAGCTGGCGCCTGACGCTACCGCTGTGGTGTTTGAAGGGCAGTCCCTCAGCTACGGCGAACTGAACCGCCGCGCCAACCGGCTGGCCCATCATTTGCTGGCCCTGGGCGTACAGCCGGATGACCGGGTCGCTATCTGCGTTGAACGCAGTCTGGAGATGGTGGTGGGCTTGCTGGGCGTTCTGAAGGCCGGGGCGGCTTATCTGCCGCTTGACCCGGCCTACCCGGCTGAACGGCTGGCCTATATGCTCAGTGATGCGGCGCCGGTGGCCCTGCTGACCCAGACTGCCTTGCTGGAAACCCTGGACAGTCACCTGCCTACCGTGGTGCTGGATGCCGGTTCGCCGTCCGTCCTTGACGGAGCGCCGGACAGCAACCCCGACAGCCGGGCACGGGGACTGACTTCACACCACCTGGCCTATGTGATTTATACCTCCGGCTCCACCGGCCAGCCCAAAGGGGTGATGGTGGAACACGCGAACATCATTCGCCTGTTGGCGGCCACACAGGGTTATTTCCAGTTCAATCGCAACGATGTCTGGACCTTGTTCCACTCTTTTGCTTTTGATTTCTCGGTATGGGAGCTGTGGGGAGCTTTAGCTTACGGTGGCCGGCTGGTTATCGTACCGGCAGCCTGTGCCCGTTCGCCACAGGCATTTTATGCCCTGTTGTGCCACGAACGCGTGACGGTGCTGAACCAGACACCGAGTGCTTTCCGTCAACTTATCCCCGTCCAGGATGACACCGCACATGCCCTGCGCTGCATTATCTTCGGCGGGGAGGCGTTGGAATTACCGTCGCTGGCCCCGTGGATCACCAATAACCCTGTCCGCCAGACCCGGCTGGTGAATATGTACGGCATCACCGAGATCACCGTCCATGCCACCTGTCAGGAACTCACCGAAGAGGTTATCACCGGCGGACGGGGTAGCCTGATTGGCCAGCCATTACCCGATCTGCGTGCCTATCTTCTCGACTCTCACAGCCAGCCGGTGCCAATCGGCGTGACCGGCGAGCTTTATATCGGCGGTGCCGGGGTGGCCCGCGGTTACCTGAACCGCCCGGCATTGACAGCGGAACGCTTTATCCCGGACCCGTTCTCCACCGGCCCGGCCGCCCGCCTGTATAAAACCGGTGACCTCGGCCGCTGGCTGTCCGACGGCCGTATCGAATACCTGGGCCGTAACGACTTTCAGGTCAAGCTGCGCGGCTTCCGTATTGAACTGGGGGAAATTGAAGCGCGCCTGATCCAGTGTCCGGG
>NZ_PUJV01000112.1:0-1337 GCF_011189495.1 Photorhabdus stackebrandtii | reverse complement strand
TTACGTTGACCATCAGGTGTTTCAGGCTCTGCTTATCTGGATAAATCGACGACATCCAAACAAATCAGCCCGATGGAAGCAAAAGCGTTATTTCCGTCGCCTTGGTTTACGTCAATGGACTTTCTTCCCGATGTTCAGAAATGTGAAGGGAGAACAGGGATATCTCGACCTGTTCTCAATGGCGAGTACCCCGATCGTCCGCCACATCAAGATCAGAGCCAATGCGACCCCTTATGATCCGACATACTGACAGTACTTTGAGCGTCGTGCGCGGATCAGATAGCCCGAAGCGGAGCATAAGGGAAGGGATTTATCCAGGAGTAAAACTCGTTGGGTTACCGGGTCATTATCAGGCCTTAGTAAGGCTTGAGCCGTGTGCGCTGAAAGGCGCACGCACGGTTCTTAGAGGGCTGGAGACAGGTAACTGTCTCTGGCTACTCTGCGAAATTTTCCGCTTAAACCAATCTATTGGATTGTATGGGTTTACCCCATAAAGACAATGCAATGAGGGGTTCTACGCCGGACAATGGCATTCGGTTAAGATCTTGCCGGCGCATCAAAAGAGTTCCATCGTGTTCGGGGTTTCATCGATTTTCGTGGATAGTGTCGTCCTGGTCTCACCCGCTGGGTCATCTTTGTTATATATTTGTGAAGTAGGTAATAAAATGATTTAAAATGCTTTTTTAACCTACTTTGAATGATCAGAGGGAGGTGTTTGACGATAAAAAATAAACAGTTTTTAAAGTTCAGTTTCCGTTCATTATCCCTATTATCCTTGTCATTGATACCCTTGCCCTCATCGTCTTTGTGATAACAATCATTTCCTAATATTCTTGCCAGGTTAAGTAATAAAATATGTGCCTGAAGTTCTTGGTTGACCCCTTTTTCATTATGTGAATGGAAATCTTCAACACATAATATTGATTTGGATAATTTATATAATTCTTCTATTTCCCATCGCTGATTATATAAATCACCGAAGTCTTCGGCTTTATAATGGTCTTGATGGGTTAAAGTCGTGGCAAAGATATATTCAACATCTTCATGAAAATACTTTATTAGCCGTAACGTTATAGCAGGAAATGCTGAAAGTAGTTTTCTTTTTCTAAGGTCTGATTTTACCGCCTCAGAGGGAACATAAGTCACAATCGCATCATCGTAATGACTGTCAGAAAATTCTCTAACTACTTTATTTCTATTACCTTCCTGTATTCTGAATATGGCATTCAAGTTATTTTTTATGACTTGATGTAACATATAATAACTAAAATATCCCCTGTCGAAGATAATGACATCATGGGTATTCAGGCAATGAAAATGTTTTTCCGCACAAGCTC
>NZ_PUJV01000111.1:0-1363 GCF_011189495.1 Photorhabdus stackebrandtii | reverse complement strand
ATGCGTTGGTACCTATTGGGCGTCCGACGGCGAATACCCGGATTTATCTGCTGGATGACGATGGTCAGCCAGTGCCATTGGGGGCGGTGGGGGAGCTGTATATTGGGGGTGCCGGTGTGACGCGTGGCTATCTCAATCTCCCTGACTTGACCGACGAACGTTTTCTGGCTGACCGGTTTAGTGATGCAACTGATGCGAGAATGTATCGCAGCGGGGATTTGGCCCGTTACCTGCCGGACGGCAATCTGGTGTTTGCCGGTCGTAATGACCAGCAGGTTAAAATCCGTGGTTTCCGTATTGAGCCGGGGGAAATCGAGGCGCATCTGACCGAACATCCGGCGGTGAGCGAAGCATTGGTATTGGCGCTGGGTGACGGTCAGGATAAGCGTTTAGTGGCCTATGTCGTGGCAAATAATGTAGTGGCAGAAGCGGATAGCGGACTGGCCGCCAGTCTGCGTGAACATCTGAGTGCTATTTTGCCTGATTATATGGTGCCGGCGGCTTTTGTTCGTCTGGACGCCTTCCCGCTGACCCCGAATGGCAAGCGGGATCGTCAGGCATTACCGGCTCCGGGTGAAGATGCTTTTGCCCGTCAGGTTTACGAAGCACCACAAGGAGAGACAGAAACTGCACTGGCGGCTATCTGGCGTGAATTATTAGGCATTGAGCAGATCAGCGGGCATGACAACTTCTTTGCGTTGGGGGGGCATTCACTGTTGGCGGTACGGGTCATGAATCGTATCGCTGCTTTCGGTGTTGAACTGCCGCTGGTTGCCTTATTTACGTCACCGTCACTTGCGGCTTTTGCGGAGAGGATCTGCGCCCAGCGCAATGTGGAAGGGGGGAGATTGTCTGAAATTATTCCCGTTTCCCGTGAGAGTGCTTTACCGCTGTCATTCGCTCAACAGCGTCTGTGGTTTCTGGCGCAGTTTGATGGTGTCAGTGATACCTATCATATTCCGCTGGAATTGCATTTACGTGGTCAGCTTAATATTACCGCCTGGCAGCAGGCGCTGAATCGTCTGTTTGCCCGCCACGAAGCGCTGCGTTCAGTCTTTATCATGGTTGACGGTCAGCCTCAGGTTAAACTGTTACCAGCGGAGTTTGGTCTGCCGGTGAAACAATACGATCTGCGTAACGCGCTTGAAGTCGATGAGCAACTTAAGCTTTTGTGCGTACAGGAGGCGGAAACGCCGTTTGATCTTGCCCGTGGTCCCCTAATCCGTTGCGCGCTGATACAACGAGCCGACGAGGATTACGTCTTCTTGCTGACTCAGCATCACATTGTGTCCGATGGTTGGTCTGTAGAGATCTTGAAATCAGAACTGGGCGTACTTTATTCTGCCTGCTTAAATGAACAGCC
>NZ_PUJV01000110.1:0-1391 GCF_011189495.1 Photorhabdus stackebrandtii | reverse complement strand
GTCCGGGGGTGGAGGAAGCGGCCGTTATCGCCCGTGAAGATATCCCGGGTGACAAACGGTTAGTGGCCTATCTCCGGCCGCAGGCGGGTGCTGCCCTGGTGCCGGCGGATTTACGCCAGCAACTGGCACAGCATCTGGCCGACTATATGCTACCCAGTGCCTTTGTGATGCTGGCGGCCTTCCCGCTGACCCCGAACGGCAAGCTCGATCGCAAGGCGTTGCCTGCTCCCGATCAGTCGGCCATTGTGTCACGGGGTTATGCGCCTGCGCAGGGTGAGGTTGAAACGGGACTGGCGCAGATCTGGCAAGACTTGCTGGGATTGGCGCGTGTCGGGCGCCATGATCACTTCTTCGAACTCGGCGGCCACTCGCTGCTGGTGGTCAGTGTGATCGAACGGCTGCGCCAGCGGGGCTGGGAACTGGATGTCCGTACGGTATTCACCGCACCGATCCTGGCCGATCTGGCTCGGGCGATTCAGGTATCTCCGGGTGATGTCCCGGCTTTTGTCGTGCCGCCCAACCGTATTCCTGACGGCAGCACCGCGCTCACGCCTGAGATGTTACCGCTGGTCACCCTGTCCCAGGCCGAAATCGACACCATCGTCAACCGGGTGCCCGGCGGAGTGACCAATGTGCAGGATATCTATCCGCTGGCTCCGTTGCAGGAAGGTATCCTGTTCCATCATCGACTTGATCCGCACAGAGATCCCTATGTTATCTCGTCGCTGTTATGTGTCGACAGTCAGACAAACCTTGACGCTTTCACGGCTGCATTACAAGCGGTCATCGACCGGCACGATATCCTGCGCACCGCCGTCCACTGGGCCGGGTTATCCCAGCCGGTTCAGGTTATACACCGGCACGCCCCCTTGCCGGTTCATCGCCTGATCCTAGAGAACTGTGATGATGTGGCCGCCAGTTTGCAAGCCCGTATGACGTTGTCATACGGGCAGCTGGATTTATCTCAGGCGCCGCTGATACGGTTACAAACTGCCGCTGACCCACATTCAGCCAAGCTGTACGTCTTGCTCCAATTTCATCATATTATCGATGATAACCTCTCATTACGGCAGGTTCTCGCAGAAACGGTAGCATTCTTACTGGGCAAAAGTGCCGATTTACCGCCATCGGTGCCTTATCGTAACTTTGTGGCTTATGCCCGTCAGGAAAGCCATATTCAGGCCGCAGAAACCTTCTTCCCGGACTATCTGGCGGATCTCGATGGAGTGACGGCCCCTTTTGGCCTGATCAATGTTCAGGAAGGGGGCGAACATACGGCAGAAGCTCAACAGCCCCTTAATGCCGGCTTATCACGCGCCCTCCGTGAAACGGCCCGCAGGCTGGGCACCAGCCCCGCGGCGTTGTTCCATGCGGGTTGGGCACTGGTCGTT
>NZ_PUJV01000109.1:0-1433 GCF_011189495.1 Photorhabdus stackebrandtii | reverse complement strand
GCGCTGGCAGTCGCCTTTATGGTGAAATTTTTATTAAACGGCAAAGAAGCAGTCAGTAAAGTGGATTATCAGCGTCGTGGGCCACTTATCTGGTGGAGTAAGGATAAAAGACCCGCGGATTTAGACACACAAATTCCGTTGATTTTGGCAGAATTGGATCGCTTAGGTCCCCCTGATGAAGATCTTTCCGAATGAAGTTTGCCGACATCAAGTCCATCATTGAAAAAGACATCAATGAACTGGATTTAGCGACCGCCAGGATTGGTGCGCTGACCACGCAGGAAAGCTACGAGATGGATGCCGACGTGATTATCAAAGCAATCAACGGTTATCTGCACCTGCACGAACAGGCGCGGATTGTTATTCTGCATGACCCGGTGGGCCGCCAGCGGGATATCGCGGAAGCGTACTCTATCCTGCATCTGTGGCAACAGAGCTACAACGCCTCCAATATCTACCCATTGACTATCGGTTTCTATGTCGAAAGGCTCAAAGCGACCAAAGACCCGGTGCTGAAAAAGAAAATAGATGACAGCATTAATCAGGATCGCTGGGATAACGACTGGCCAAAACTGAAAAAAACTACCCAAGACTTTGAAGTCCGTCAGGCGATGTTGATGAAACTGTTTGAAGCTTTCGCGGATAACCCGGCGCTGAGTTATCAGGTCGGCGGGCTACAAAATTACTTTCACTACTTCTTTTCACTGCAAGATGAAAAAGAGACGCGGGAAGAAGAGGACGCACTGGAGTTCCAGTTTTTCAGTGAAATCCTCTCCGGTCTGCTCGGCAATCTGCAATCCTCCCTGCCCGGCCAGCAGGTTTTGGCAAAACTTGCGGCCAAAGAGTCGGACAGCAACGGGGATGGCAACTTCTGGCGCACCATTACCGGCAGTGTTATCACCGTGCTGAATAACGACAAAGTCAAATCACCGATGCTTCAAAGCCAGTTTATTCGCGGAGTCGATAATATTCTGCTGGGCATGGGAACATTTTTAGCCACCGTCTGCGCCAATCCCGGTCAGGCAATTGATCAGGGGGCAAATTATGTCCGGCAGCTTCCCCAGCAAGCCATTGACCGGATAACCCAACAATTTGTTCCCGCCTTGCTCTCTACGCTGGGCGTGGTGATTGAACCGGATGGCAGAGTGGCACTTAGTGAACAGAGCTATCAGGAAGTGCTCAAACGTCTTGAATCGAAAGCAAATCGTCACCTGCCAGATCCCGCGATGCGGACACAGGCTATCGGGGAACGGATCATTAACTGGAGCAAGCGGCTGGAATCACTTGGTGACAAACCGGTGATAACCCTGCCCGCCGTTAAGACCCTTGCAGACTCGCCGGTTCAGCTTTTTACCTTAGACGGTGCCGGTAAACCGTCCATTGGTTTACTGTTTGACTCCTCACTGACCGGCACCAGCCTGTTTCTAAATGCT
>NZ_PUJV01000108.1:0-1489 GCF_011189495.1 Photorhabdus stackebrandtii | reverse complement strand
AATAAAAACGGGCGTTATCCCCTGACGGGAAATAACGCCCGTCAGGGTGAAAACGACCGCCGGCATCCCGGCAATCAGGGGTAAAATTGTGTGATAATTTGTGTGGCTGTCAGCGTCACCTTCAGATCACATTTGTCATGCAGTAACCGGTTGAGTGTAGATATGGAGAAACCCAGTTTTTCCGCAAAATCATCGCCGCCCTCGTCCTCCCGGGCACGCTCATACCCGCCTTCGTCCTTCTCCGGATGATAACCGCAAGCATAAGAGACAAGGTATTTGCCGTTTTGCGTCGAACCCATATCAGACATGATATAGTCGGGTAGCAGCAGCGTATTACTACGCCACCGCCCCCTAAGAACGGTACGTGCTAGTTTCCCAGCATACCGCTCAAGCCTTTATAAACTCCCTTCACAGGAACCAGCTTCATGACTGTGTAATTGTTGATGACAATTAGGGTGTAACAACTCTAAATTGCTAAGCTCATCTCCGCCTCCCTTTACTTTTTGAACTTTATGATGAACATGCCATCCAGTTTCAGGGGTGATCAATTGATCACATCTCAGGCATCGTTTGCCTTGTCTATTCCAGAGTGTTATCAACTTCCTCTTACCACTGTGAGTATTTTTTAGAGCATAATCTAATCGCTTTTCAAAATATTTTTCCCATTCGGGTAGATAAGGGTTTGCTGCTGTTTTGATTTTAATATGGCGTTTTATTGGTGTATCCATTGCCTGTATAAGTGTACGATGTACACCTTTGGGATCTTCTGCGGAGAACTGCCAACTACGGGTTCCCTGCTGCGGAAAGTATTTCTCTTTCACCCATCGAAGCCCCTTATTTCTATGACGTCGTTTGCACCATTGCCATATTTTCTTCCAGATTTGAGTATCTACATAATGAAACGTGGATTTCGATACCACATGTTTATGATAATTAACCCATCCTCGAATAACTGGATTAAGTTTGGCTATCAATTCCCACGCAGGTACCGTTTTGTTTCCGTCTATAATACCCCTGACTTTATCAAGAAAGTTCTTCAGATTTTTTCTGGCAGGTTTTATCAGTAGCTTGCCATTATATTTCCTGATATTTTGTCCCAAAAAGTCTATACCTTCCTCTATATGAGTGATCACTGTTTTTTCTGCTGATAAAGTCAATCCACGATCTTGCATGAATTGCTCGATTAATGGTTTGACTTTTTCTTCCAGTAGTTCTTTAGAAATACCGGTACAAACAAAATCATCAGCGTATCTCACATAATTCACTTTATGCCTGTTCCCCTGGGGTGTTCCCGTTTTACCAAAAGTATCATGCAGATGTTTTTCCAAACCATCCAGAACCATATTGGCCAGAACTGGGGAGATCACGCCCCGAACGCAAAAGGTAATTTTATCTTCGAACGAATGATCTCATTTGATCGTTCATATTTTGTCCTTGATTCACGTCTTAAAAGGTAATATTTTTATGTCTTATGTCGAGATCAACAAAT
>NZ_PUJV01000107.1:0-1511 GCF_011189495.1 Photorhabdus stackebrandtii | reverse complement strand
AACGACCAGTGCCCAACCCGCATGGAACAACGCCGCGGGGCTGGTGCCCAGCCTGCGGGCCGTTTCACGGAGGGCGCGTGATAAGCCGGCATTAAGGGGCTGTTGAGCTTCTGCCGTATGTTCGCCCTCTTCCTGAACGCTAATCAGGCCAAAAGGGGCCGTCACTTCATCGAGATCCGCCAGATAGTCCGGGAAGAAGGTTTCTGCGGCCTGAATATGGCTTTCCTGACGGGCATAAGCCACAAAGTTGCGATAAGGCACCGATGGCGGTAAATCAGCACTTTTGCCCAGTAAGAATGCCGCCGTTTCCGTGAGAACCTGCCGTAATGAGAGGTTATCATCGATAATATGATGAAATTGGAGCAAGACGTACAGCTTGGCTGAATGTGGGTCAGCGGCAGTTTGTAAGCGTATCAGCGGCGCCTGAGATAAATCCATAGGCAGGTGTGACAACCCCATGCGGGCTTGCAGACTGACAGTCACGTCATCACTGTCCTTCAGGATCAGGCGATGAACAGGCAATGGAGCGTATCGGTGCACAACCTGAACCGGCTGGGACAATCCGGTCCAGTGGATGGCGGTGCGCAGGATATCGTGCCGGTCAATGACCGCTTGTAATGCAGCCGTGAATGCATCAAGGTCTGCCTGCCTGTCGATACATAACAGCGACGAGATAACATAGGGATCTTTGGCCGGATTCAGCAAATGATGGAACAGGATACCTTCCTGCAATGGAGCCAGGGGATAGATGTCCTGCACATTGGCCGCTCCGCCGGAAGTCCGGTTAACGATGGTGTCGATTTCCGTCTGGGACAGGGTGACCAGCGGTAGCATTTCAGGGGTGAGCACAGTACTGCCATCAGGAATACGGTTGGGCGGCACGACAAAGGCCGGGACATCACCCGGGGATATTTGAATCGCCCGGGCCAGATCGGCCAGGATCGGTGCGGTGAATACCGTACGGACGTCCAGTTCCCAGCCCCGCTGGCGCAGCCGTTCGATCACACTGACCACCAGCAGCGAGTGGCCGCCGAGTTCGAAGAAGTGATCATAGCGCCCGACACGCGCCAATCCCAGCAAGTCTTGCCAGATCTGCGCCAGTCCCGTTTCAACCTCACCCTGCGCAGGCGCATAACCCCGTGACACAATGGCCGACTGTTCGGGGGCAGGCAGCGCCTTGCGGTCCAACTTACCGTTCGGGGTCAGCGGGAAGGCCTCCAGCATCACAAAGGCACTGGGCAGCATATAGTCGGCCAGATGTGGCACCAGTTGCTGACGTAAATCCGCCGGCACCAGTGCAACACCGGATTGCGGCCGGACATAAGCCACCAGACGTTTGTCACCGGGGATATCTTCACGGGCGATAACGGTCGCTTCCTCCACTCCCGGACACTGGATCAGGCGCGCTTCAATTTCCCCCAGTTCAATACGGAAGCCGCGCAGCTTGACCTGAAAGTCGTTACGGCCCAGGTATTCGATACGGCCGTCGGACAGCCAGCGGCCGAGGTCAC
>NZ_PUJV01000106.1:0-1562 GCF_011189495.1 Photorhabdus stackebrandtii | reverse complement strand
AACTCACGCCAGACCGCCGCCAGGGCGGTTTCGGTGGCGCCCTGCGGGGCTGCATAACGCTGGCGGGCAAAGGCGTCCTCCCCGGGCACCGGCAGTGCCCGGCGGTCCAGTTTGCCGTTCGGGGTTAACGGGAAGCGGTCCAGACGCACCACCGCCGCCGGCACCATATACTCCGGCAAAACTTGACTCAGGTGCTCACGTAAGTTATTCACCAGCCCTTCTTCCACGTCCGCCGCCACATACGCCACCAGCCGTTTGTCCAGCCCTTCCCCCCGTGCCAGCACCACGGCTTCACGCACCGCCGGGTGTTCGGCCAGCCGCGCTTCAATTTCCCCCGGTTCAATGCGGAAACCACGGATTTTCACCTGCTGGTCAGTGCGGCCCAAAAATTCCAGATTGCCGTCCGGCAAATAACGCGCCAAATCCCCGGTGCGGTACATCCGGGCATCCGGTTTATCGTTGAACGGGTCAACCAGGAAACGTTCTGCCGTCAGTTCAGGCCGGTTCAGATAACCCCGGGCCACTCCAACCCCACCAATATACAGTTCACCGGTTGCCCCCAGTGGCACCAGCTGCCGTTCTGCATCCAACAGATAAATTTGTGTGTTCGCGGTCGGCCGCCCGATAGGTACCTCTGTGCCTCTATAATCTGACGGACAGTGCCAGCTAGTGGCACATACCGTTATTTCTGTCGGGCCATAATCATTGAACAGTTTTGTCCATCCACATAACGCTTGGAATAAGGCTATATTGGGTGTTTCACCTGCCAGAATCATAGTTGGATTTACTGTTAACTCTGGTAAATCAAACCCTATACTAAGCAAAGCTGGTGTCAAGAAAGCGTGTGTTATCGCTTGTTCTTCCAAATAATGCCAAAGGCAATATGGATCCCGACGAATCATATTGTTCGCTATGATAAGGCAAGCGCCAGCACTTAACGCCGTCATAATTTCCGACACACTAGCATCAAAACCTAATGATGCAAACTGCAATACCCGACTAGTTCCCCCCACATTAAGCCGAGTTATTTGAGCTAAAGCTAAATTCACTAGCCCCCGATGTTCGACCATCACCCCTTTCGGTGTACCGGTGGAGCCGGAAGTGTAAATCACATAAGCTAGATGTCGGACAGTCAATACTGAAATATGCGGGTTACTCTCCGGCTGCTCAGGCAGGTTATTCAAGTCAATCACTACTCGTTCAATCAGTGCTTGTTCGCCTAAGACGATTCGTCCTGCCTCATCGACCAGCACAATTGCCGGGGCGGCATCAGTGAGAATATGGGCCAGACGCTCACCGGGATAAGCCGGATCCAGCGGCACATACGCCCCACCGGCTTTCAGGATGGCCAATATCCCGACCACCATGGCCGGTGAGCGTGAGACACAAATCGCCACTAACTGGTCGGGCACGACCCCCAGCGTAATTAATTGATGAGCCAGTCGGTTCGCCCGGGCATTGAGTTCCGCGTAACTGAGCGACTGATTTTCATGCACCAGGGCAATAGTGCCCGGGGTTGTCGCTGCCTGCCGTTCAAATAACTGATGGATACATAAGTCTTC
>NZ_PUJV01000105.1:0-1597 GCF_011189495.1 Photorhabdus stackebrandtii | reverse complement strand
TGCCTGTCGGATGTTTTCAGTGAGGGTGATCATGTGATGGGTATCCGGTTCATCACCATAAAACCACACGGCATTGATACCCTGCATAAAATGGGCTAATGGCCCGTCAGATAGGGTATTAAGCAGTATTATTAGTGTCTTAGGGTGATAGAAACGAAAAAACGACCATTCCTGAGTCAGCTCGTTTTTCAGATAGGCAAATTTGCGCAGATGATTTAACACGATTTCAAAAGGCTGCCCGCTCTGAATAAACAGGCTCAGTTCCGCCCGATTATCGGCATTCATCATGTATCGCTGTAGTTCTGGCTGATTGTCGCTGTCTTGACTCAGTTCAACCAGATAAGGCGCGCTGTCTTCCAGTGAAACCTGGGTTTCACCTTTAAATAACCCTTGCCAGCGTAAAGAAGAGGCGAAGAGATCAGGAATGATAAATCTCTCGGTCTGTTGATAGACCGCTGCATCAATCACTGCGTAGAGATGCTGGTTGTCTTCACAAACTGGCATGTCAGTGGTTTGTGTCAATATCAGATCACCCCGCACGGCGGGAATAGGGGAATCTAAATTTTCCTGTTGGACAACTATCACGGGTTGTTTATCACTTATCTGTGGAATATGCCGTATCAACCGTAATTCAGGATGGGGGCTTTCCTCCAGATAGGTTTGTAAGGAGATGATCTCTTGGTCTTGACCGTTTGTTATGCCCGGGCCAATAACGTAATCCCACAAATTGGTTAATGCCTCATGTTGAGTCGGGGCATAGATTAACGCCTTGGCTGAGTATTGTCCGGCAGGATGCTGTTCATTCCCCATAGCCTGGTAGGTGTAATTGGCCACCCAGTAATCATATAAATCAAGCGAAGACGGCATTTTCACTCTGATGTTTCCTTCTGTGCATCGGCTTTTCCTTTGCAATCCTGAGCAATGGGCTGGCCTTCATTGGCTGCACCGGTCAATGTGGGTACGGTGCCTGCACTGCCGCCTTGCACGACCACTGGACCTTTCAGAAAGATATTGCCGTTTAATGTGATGCCCTGAGCATCTAGGGTGATGCTGCCGGCTTTACCTTTGAGGATCAATGTATCGCTGGCTTGCAGGGTATGTATTTTGGTGTGTGAGTGAATGCCTTTAACGACATTTAACTGGTAATTGCCTTTGATATCACTCTGTTTGTTTTCCCCAATTTGTTGGAAATGGGAAGCATAGATCTCTTCTTTCCAGCTATTGTTGATCCGCGTGATTTTGTCTTTCTCAATGGTTTCGAACTGATTTTTATCCACCTGAATATGTTGTTCATTCATGATACGGATAAATTCATCGTTACCGATTTTATGCCGGCGGTCGTTCATGACGGTGTGGCTTTCGTCGTGATCTATTTTTTGAGTTTTATCGTGGTTAATTTGGATCAGTTGGTCACGTTGAGCATGGATATAGATCTCTTCCCGCTCTTTTTCATCTTCAAAGCGTAATTCATTAAAACCATTACCTTTATGGGTCTTGGTTCTGAACGTGGTGCGGGTCTTTTCCGCCGGTAAATTTAGCGGCGGACGGTTAAGGGCGTTATAGGTACATCCGGTGATAATGGGGCGGTCAATATCGC
>NZ_PUJV01000104.1:0-1738 GCF_011189495.1 Photorhabdus stackebrandtii | reverse complement strand
GCGCTTCGTTTCATTGTCAGGGTCGCTCTTTATTCAAACCCTTAGATTCACCCGGTGATACGGGCGGTTCCCTCCGTCTTCGCCGTGGGAACAACTTCTACAGACAACTTCGTGTCGCAAATTTGCAGGTATTGTGGGTTTGGAACCAGTGCTGGTTGCAACTAATATGGGTTGAAAATGAACGGTAAATGCAGGTCGAACCGGTTTCAAATGCAGGTTATTACAGCTAAGCGGTCAGTTTGCCGCGCTGCCTGCAAGTTTCTTTAGCTCTGCAAGGATCGCGTTATACAACTGCTCGACGGGAACAATATCGTCGACAGGGGAAGCGATCTCCCTGTCTTCCGACTCACCTTTTCTTTGTCCATAAGAGATTGTCGCCACAATTGTACTGTTCGGTGCAAGGCTGTTGCATTTGAAAAACGAATATTTATCACCTCGTGCAGCCTCATTATTATTGAACCGGTACCGTTCAGCAGGGGTAGAGGCCGGTGCGTTCGTCACAAGGAGCACTGTACCCGCGGTGCTCCATCCGACGATCACTCCACATGAGTTCCACAGTCGGTTGTGCCAACGGGGCTCAAAAGCGGGCAGGTTAGGATTTCTAATCCAATCCAAGACTACCGGTAATGGCGGGGTCAGCCGACCTCCACTTTTGCCTTCCCCTTCAATGTCCATGAAGGTGTAGCCTGCCCCCCCAGTCGTAGTGCCATAGCGGCATCCGAGAGTATTATCAAATATGTATTGAGCTTCTGCGCTTGTTAGTGGCATAACTGTTTCCTTATTGTGTCTGTTGTTAGGCTGATGAATGCCCATGATACCGTAAGGATTCCTGCGTAAATGAGTAACACGTGTCAATAACTTAATAAATTTTCATTTTTGCAACATCGTTACAAAACGTGAAATGGTCTGTGATTTTGAACTTCCCCATGGCATAACTCTTTGAAGCGGATAAGAGACAAATATCCAGCGTTTAGCACGTGTAATAGCTACAAAAGCGCTATTAGGAGACCATAAAAATCTGTGGGGCTCGGTGTTAAATCGACGATAGAATGAGCAAAGGAACATCATTCTATCAGACACCTCCCCATGAAATCTTATATTGTGAAAGTAGCCCTCCGAGGTATCAGCCCAATGGTCTGGCACCGATTCAGATTGTCAGGCGAGACTTCTTTAGCGGCTTTGCACTATATCATTCAGATCGTGCAGGGATGGCAGGATGATCATCTGCATCAATTCCGTATTTATGGCAAAAATTACGGCATTTCCTACTCCGGCGGGCTCGGGTTTCCTGATAACCCCTACAAAATTACGCTGGATGACTTTGAATTTGATGCCGGTGACCGTTTTACCTACGAGTACAACTTTTTCGAGCACTGGCTTCACGATATCCGTATTGAAACGATTCTCGAAAATTCTCACTTGAAGTCTCCTTTTTGTCTGGCCGGAAACAGAATGCCCGGCGCGACGTTAGCCGATGAAACTGATAAAACACTGGCATTGCTTGACGTGATTATTCATGCTGATGATACGACCACGGTCGGAGAGATCCGTCCATTGGTTGAGGCGCTTGATGCCGTCAGATTCAACCGGCCCAAGGTTAACCGCCAATTAAGTCGGCTCAACCTTGATTCACCGGAACTGGAACCTATTGTGATAGGGCTGTAGCCGATAGGATGATCGGTATCCATAAAGGTATACCTTTTCATCCATGCTAAAAACGAGGAAATAATCCTCTATA
>NZ_PUJV01000103.1:0-1769 GCF_011189495.1 Photorhabdus stackebrandtii | reverse complement strand
AGTCGGCTCAACCTTGATTCACCGGAACTGGAACCTATTGTGATAGGGCTGTAGCCGATAGGATGATCGGTATCCATAAAGGTATACCTTTTCATCCATGCTAAAAACGAGGAAATAATCCTCTATAAACTTCGGGAAAGTCAATTTTATAGAGTATTCTACAAATCTTTATCAGATTTAAAGACTTTTGAGGGTGATATGCATTATGCCTACATTCGGGTCAGTTCGGTTGACCAGCATGTTGATCGCCAGAAAGAGGCACTGTCTGCGTCCGGTATTAAAATTGACAAAATCTATATCGAACAGGCCAGTGCGAAAAACATCAACCGGCCACAGCTTCAGGATATGCTTCAACAGGTCAGAACCGGCGACACGATAGTTGTTCACTCCCTCGATCGGTTATGCCGCATTAAGAGAGAAAGGTATCAAGTTAAAGCTGGCCTGCTATAACGTGGGATTAGGTGTTTCTGCGTATTATAAATTGCGTCACCCGCTAAAAAACGGGGGTATACAGTCGCCATAACCCCGGGAGGACAGCATCATGCAATTCATCATCCAACTGGCGGTGGTCGATAAATCAGGCCATCACCATACGGAGAAACTATTCACGATAGAAAAACAGTCCGACGCCCCCAATGACCTTGGACTCTCCCTGTCTGAATCTAAATTACTTTTGAACACTATCCAGCAATCAGTGATCCAGAAACAGGCAGCTGAATATTTGGATGAACATCGTGCTTGTCCTTGCTGTCAACGAAATCGCCGGATAAAAGGCAAGCAAACCATCCAGTACCGAACCTTGTTTGGCATTATCCCGGTAGAGGGATTTCGGGTTTACCGGTGTGCGTGTGAGAAACATTCAGCCCAAACCGCTAGCTTGCTCAATCACTGGTGTGATTCGCATACTCACCCGGAACTCAGGTATATAGAAACCCGGTGGGCGTCACTGATGTCTTATGGATTGACTGCCAATCTGCTCAAAGATATTCTGCCGGTGGGGGAACGCTGTAATGCCTCCACAGTCAGAAATCATCTCTGTCAGATCGCCCAAAGACAAGAGGCCGAATTAGACGGATTGCCGGATTTTCTCCCTGGCGATCCCAGAGAATGGGGAAAATTACCCAAACCGGGAAAACCGATGACGGTGGGTATTGATGGAGGCTACGTCAGAAACCGGGACGACAGAAAACACCCTTTTGAAATCATCGTCGGAAAATCATTCGCGGCTAATGCTCCAACCAAACGCTTTGGTTTTGTGCAATGTCTTGAAAATCACCCCAGAAGAAAACTCATCGCCCAGTTATCTTCACAAGGTATGCAGGCGAATCAACAAATTACTTTCTTATCGGATGGTGCCGATAATCTCAGGGATCTGCAATTTAACTTGTACCCCGAATCGCAGCACGTACTGGATTGGTTTCATATCACGATGCGTCTGACAGTACTCAAACAATATACCAGAGGGGTATCGAAAAACACCCCTGAACTCGGTGCAGAATTATTGGACGCTTTAACCAGTACAAAATGGTATCTCTGGCATGGCAATGTGATTAAGGCATTAGAACAGCTAGAGGATCGTGCTGAAATGTGTGATGAGGACATCTCGCATTATGATAATAAGAAATCCTTATCAAAACATATCGATGAAATGTACACCTACATTGAAAATAACAGCATGATGATCCCGAATTATGGTGAAATGTACCGCTATGGTGAACCCATTTCCTCTTCATTTGTTGAATCGACGATCAATGAAGTGATTGCCAAAC
>NZ_PUJV01000102.1:0-1809 GCF_011189495.1 Photorhabdus stackebrandtii | reverse complement strand
CTGATGAACGGCATAAAAGTGCCTGCTGTCAATACAGCTATGGTCAGTCAGTTCTCCCGGGTTGCCGGTAGCGTGGCAGGTTATTTAGGGGCGCTGGTCTCCTTCTATGATGCGAGTAACGCTTTCAAAGTGGGTAATAGTGTAGAAGCTTACAGTGATATCGCTATCGGAACAGGCTCCATTATCCTAACAACGGTAGGATTAGTCTTCTTTGCCGCCGGCTCGGTCATGACAGCAGGACTGCTGACATGGCTGGTTGTGGGAGCCAGTTTGCTTATCGGGGGCAGTATTGTCCAGGCCAGCAGCGCCTGGTCAGATTTGGAAAAAGTGCTGAATAACTGTTTTTGGGGGGCTGGAGATAAGTATGATTTTTGGCCTGTGGATGAACGACCATCTATATCAAATCAGTTACAAGATGCTAGAGAAATGAGTGATGTTATTAATAACTGTTTTATTATAGAAAACCAAGAATTTCTAAATCTGTTTATTCAGCCACAACTAAAAATACAGCAGGGATTTGGTGTCACCACCTATTGTTTTACCCTGCCAGCTTTTCAGATGGGTCTCTCAAATATCTGCGAGATCTTTGTGACTCCATTCAGAACTCCTCACTACCGGGAAGGAAAAATCAATTATGTTGAAATTAACCACCGCAAATATATCCCTGATACCTTCCGTAGTACCAAATTCAGGGAAGCTAAGAAGCAGGCCAAACTGACCCTGAATGGCGATACGGCAACGCTGGAAGTAGTCATCTCAGAAACAATGGGCGTTTACCCTCGCAGTAGCAAACTGTACTGGTATTATGAGCAATCAGAAAATGTCGTCGCCCCTATGCGTTATCTCCAGGGAGAAGAACCTACAGCAGAAAATACCATTAAGGGCAGTTTTGACGGAGAGCGCACACTATGAAGCAACGACTAAAAAGTTTACTTAAAAAATGGTTTCCTACTATTCATCCGCTGCCAGCTAAACGGCTGGCCCGCTGGGAAAAAGAACTTCTGGCCGCACCACCAGATATTAAGGATGAAGAAACCATTAAGCATGTGGAAATACTGGACTACCTTGATAATAAAGAATGTCATATCCGTAATCCACAACGCCGTTTTAGGAGCATTAATCTAATCCCAGTCACACTAGGAATTATCAGTAGCCTAGTGTTAAACATTAATGATTTCATGGAATCGCGAAAAAAAAATGAGGAAGCTATTCATCGATGGGTTGGTTATGCAAAAAAAAAATATGGCGAAGAATTTTATCTGCGCAATGATCTACCTGCTGATATGGAAGATGTCCGTTATATCGGTAATGATAAAGAAATTTCACTAAGAAAATATTTATATTATCGTTATACTTTTTACCCAAGTAGTACTCGACTCCTCATTATTGATATAAGCTTCCTGCTGCTCTATCTGCTGATTATTCCACCTTTTGTCTATTGTGTATTTTTCTGGCAGAGACAGGCACCATTAATTATCGATCGGGAACGGCAGATCTTTTACACCTGGTATAAAGGTAAAGCCTATGCTGCCCGTTATCCACAATTAGGCATGTTGGAAAAAACTAATATTCTGTATTTCAAAGTCTACGGACTGGATGAAAATAATAACCTTATCGAGCGTGTCTTTATCCCTAATGTCAGCAGTTATACCTTTGCTTTCTTAAGCAGTGGCAATGATAAGGCGCTGGCAGTCGCCTTTATGGTGAAATTTTTATTAAACGGCAAAGAAGCAGTCAGTAAAGTGGATTATCAGCGTCGTGGGCCACTTATCTGGTGGAGTAAGGATAAAAGACCCGCGGATTTAGACA
>NZ_PUJV01000101.1:0-1814 GCF_011189495.1 Photorhabdus stackebrandtii | reverse complement strand
TTTTTTTATGGTGCGCCGAGCATGGCGCGTAGCGCCTTGATTGGCGCTGTTAGTTAACCGTGGTGGTTAACCGACGACTTGGAGGTGAAAGTCCTCTACACACCCGGCAAGGGGAAGTGTTAGCTGAACGGCAAGGGTGTTCATCGTGAGGTGAAATCTGAAGGAAGCTGAAAGCAAAATGCGGGTCTGACGAACAGGAAGCCGTTTAGGCGGTACAGCGGGGTAAGGCGGCCATTATCGTCAACGCCCAATACTTGCACGGAACGCTGTGACGTAGAGCGGACAGACATATGCAGGAAGGTCACGCGAATTACCTCGGGAGAGCTGTCATTCTGCCAATGTGCTACCAATATCGAGAGGTGTTGGGATGGAATGACAGAAGTCAGCCGACGCCGTAGTAGTGATAATTAACCGACATCACGAAGGGCAGAACATGTTTAACCGCAATTAGGACATTGATACTCGATGCCGATTAATGACGCACAAAGGCAAAAGAATGCCACCACAGGTCAGGATAGCGAACAGAAGTCGTCAAAGCAGCCTTGTGGTGCTGAAACCGACACGGCGGTCAGTGGGCAAACGAAAGCGGAAATGCCGTTGACAATGGAAACGGTGATAGAAAGAAGCAACATGATGCTTGCTTATCAGCGAGTGGTGGAAAACAAGGGTGCGGCAGGGGTAGATAACCTGAGCATACAGGCGTTGAAACCGTGGCTGAAAAGACATTGGGCAAGTGTCAAAAGGGCATTAATGGCCGGAGAATATCTCCCCCGAGCGATACGTAAAATGGACATCCCAAAACCAGACGGTGGAGTGAGAACATTGGGTATCCCAACGGTGGTAGATAGACTGATCCAACAAGCCATCGCGCAGAAACTGAGCCCCTTAGTTGAGCCAACTTTCTCTCGATCTAGCTATGGCTTTCGACCATCCCGTAACGCATGGCAAGCGGTGCAACAAGCACAAGCGCACATGAACAGCGGGAAAAGATGGGTTGTAGACATGGACTTAGAGAAGTTCTTCGACAAGGTCGATCACGACATTTTGATGTCGAGACTGGCTCGGATAATCAAAGATAAATGCGTATTGAAGCTGATCCGCAGATATCTAGAAGCACCGATGAGGGATGGAAAAGAGCATATAAAGCGAACGCAGGGCATGCCGCAAGGTGGTCCATTGTCACCGCTGCTCTCCAACATATTGTTGGATGAATTGGACAAAGAGTTAGAAAAGCGAGGACATCTCTTCTGCCGTTATGCAGACGACTGCAATATCTATGTCAGGAGTCGGAAAGCGGGTGAACATCTCCTTAACGATCTCAGTGACTACCTCGAAAGGGGACTAAAATTGAGTATCAACAAGAAGAAAAGTGCGGTTGCGAGACCGTGGGAACGCAAGTTCTTAGGGTACAGCGTAACTTGGCACAAAAGCGTTCGCCTGAAAATCGCGAGCAGCAGCATCAGTCGACTAAAAGAGAAAATCCGTAACCTAACAACGGGTCACTGTTCAAAATCAGTCAAACGGGTCATTGATGAGTTAACTCCAGTGCTAAGAGGCTGGATAAGCTACTTCCGATACACAGCGGTAAAAGGCGTATTGGAGGAGCTGGACAGCTGGATAAACCGGAAACTACGCTGTTTATTATGGCGTCAGTGGAAGCGTCCGTACACGCGAGCCAAGAAATTAATGGCAGCGGGTTTACCCGAACAACGGGCGTGGAGTTCGGCATGTAACCAGCGTGGAGCATGGTGGAATGCAGGTTCGAGCCACATGAACCAAGCGATAAAAGTGTCGCTACTCAGGAAAGCAGGCTT
>NZ_PUJV01000100.1:0-1826 GCF_011189495.1 Photorhabdus stackebrandtii | reverse complement strand
CGATAGTCAAGGCGCTGATGAACGGCATAAAAGTGCCTGCTGTCAATACAGCTATGGTCAGTCAGTTCTCCCGGGTTGCCGGTAGCGTGGCAGGTTATTTAGGGGCGCTGGTCTCCTTCTATGATGCCAGTAACGCTTTCAAAGTGGGTAATAACGTAGAAGGTTATAGCCAGGTAGCGATAGGAACAGGTTCGATTATCCTGACCACAGCGGTCTGGATCGGAGTTGCCGCAGGCACCTTCCTAACGGGAGGCGTACTCACTGCAATAGTCGTAGGAGCCAGTTTGCTTATCGGTGGCAGTATTGTCCAGGCCAACAGTGCCTGGTCAGATTTAGAGAAAGTATTGAATAACTGTTTTTGGGGGGCAGGAGATAAGTATGATTTTTGGGATGAAAAAAAGGAAAGACCAGCTATTGCCGTACAACTTAAAAAAGCCAGAAAAATGAATAAGGACACACAAAATCATTTTGTTATCGAAAACCAGGAGTTTTTAAATCTGTTTATTCAGCCCCAACTGAAAATACAGCAGGGGTTTGGTGTCACGACCTATTGTTTTACCCTGCCAGCTTTTCAGATGGGTCTCTCAGATATTCGCGGGATCTTTGTGACTCCATTCAGAACTCCCTACTACCGGGAAGGAAAAATCGATTATATTGAAATTAACCACCGCAAATATATCCCTGATACCTTCCGTAGTACCAAGTTTAGGGAAGCTAAGGCGCAAGCCAAACTTACCCTGAATGGCGATACGGCAACGCTGGAAGTAGTCATCTCAGAAACAATGGGCGTTTATCCCCACAGTAGCGAATTGTACTGGTACTATGAACAATCGACAAATGTCATCGCCCCTTTGCGCTATCTCCAGGGAGAAGAACCGACAGCAGGAAATACCATTAAAGGCAGTTTTGACGGAGAACGCATATTATGAAGCAGCGATTAAAAAACTTACTTAAAAAGTGGTTTCCTACTATTCATCCATTGCCAGCCAAACGGCTGGTTCGCTGGGAAAAAGAGCTTCTGGCGGCACCACCGGATATTAAGGATGAAGCAACTATCAAACATGTGGAAATACTGGATTACCTTGATAATAGGGAGTGCCATGTTCGTAATACGCAACGCCGCGCCCGGGGTATTACCTTGATCCCTGTAACACTAGGAATAATTACCAGTATGTTATTAACAGTAAATGATTTTATAGAAGAACGAAAGAGTAATGAATCAGAAATTTATCATTGGGTTGATGTGGCTAAAAAAGAATATGGGGATAAATTTTACCTACGTGATGACCTACCTGACTATTTGAACGGTATGAACTATATCGGTGATGATAAAGATTTATCCCTGAGAAAATATCTGCATTATCGTTATACCTACTACCCCAGTAGTCCTCGGCTTCTCAAAATTGATATAGGTTTCCTACTTCTTTATCTAATAATTATTCCACCATTTATCTGGGCCGTGTTTTTTTCACACCGTCAGGCACCATTAATTATCGATCGGGAACAGCAGATTTTTTACACCTGGTATAAAGGTAAAGCCTATGCTGCCCGTTATCCACAAGTCGGCATGGCCGAAAAAACTAATATTCTGTTCCTCAAAGTCTATGGCTTGGACGAAAACAATCAACTTATTGGGCGTGGCTTTATCCCTAACGTCAGTAGTTATTCCTTTGCTTTCTTAAGCAGTGGCAATGATAAAGCGCTGGCAGTCGCCTTTATGGTGAAATTTTTATTAAACGGCAAAGAAGCAGTCAGTAAAGTGGATTATCAGCGTCGTGGGCCACTTATCTGGTGGAGTAAGGATAAAAGACCCGCGGATTTAGACA
>NZ_PUJV01000099.1:0-1911 GCF_011189495.1 Photorhabdus stackebrandtii | reverse complement strand
TGACACCATCGTTATTCGTCATTCAATCCCCTTGACTAATACCCCTTCCGGCGACAATCCACCTTCGCTGATATCTTCCGATTTACAGAGCACTGGCGAATGTTACCTTTTGCGTTCGGGGCGTGATGATCCCACCTTGGGGAGTACCAGCATGCGTGTCAAAGAAAGTACCTTTTTCCATGTATCCAGATTTCAGCCACTTTTTTAGGATTTTCTTATCCATAGGAATATGGTCAATCATCCATTGATGGCTGATATTATCAAAACAACCTTTTATGTCTCCTTCAAGAATCCACTCTGCCGATGTTTTCAACCTAAAATTAATAAATAGCTGGCCGATTGCATCTGCTGTACTTCTGAGTGGGCGAAAACCATAGCTATTACTGTCTGCTGTAGTTTCCGATGTGGGCTCTAAAGCCAATAGATAAAGAGCTTGCATAGCCCTGTCCATCATTGTCGGGATTCCAAGAGGCCGGCGTTTACCGTTAGATTTTGGAATATATACCCTCTTTAATGGTTTTGGGTTGTAGCCTTTACGTTGCATTTGGCTTATAGCCTTCCATTTTCTTTCGTGAGTCTCCCATAGTTGTCCATCAATACCGGAAGTTCTTTTTCCCGTATTTTCAGTAACTCGCTTTACTGCAATAGCTTTTGCAGAGAACGAGCCAGTCAACATACGTTGCAGTTTTTTAACCCTGCGCCATTGTTGACTCTGAGTAGCTTTCGCAATCCGTACCTGTAACTTTCTCACCTGTCTATGACAGTCGCGCCAATTTATGGCATGCCACCCTGAAAGGTGGGAGGCCGCAGATACAGTATTTGTTGTATTCACTTGCTTACCTCCTGTTATTGAATGCTTTACAAGATTTCATACGATTAAAGACCGGATGGAAGTCAGCATGCTTTCGCATCAGAGCAAATCTTGATCTCTTATCTGAGCTATTACGGCTCAGCATTCGCTTTTTCCATCTTCCTCTACCCGCATTATCAACAGCATCCCTTACGGTTTACCTGCCCTTTGGGCGATGATACGGGCTTACCAAGTTCCGTTTAACATACAAAAGTTGGGTTAGGTTTTGCCTTTCCACCGGTGACGTTATTGCCCATGTATCCTTAGGCATTAAAGGATAACCCGTCACATACCATTTTGGTTCAAGCCTTTCAGCATCTTTGGCTTGTTAGACCTAACGATGTTTATCAGCAATTCACATATGTTAACCTTACCAACCAGCCTTGTACCTTTTCCGCGTGATGCTCGCAGAAAGTAGAGGTACCTTACGGCTTCTCTACCGTTCACAGAACAGGTTACGTTGTCCCAGAGGCTTCATACCCAGCAGTTACCCGCCACGCATGCTCTGGTAGGCTACGATTGATGGGACAATCGGATTCATCAGATATCACTATCGGTGAATCAATATGTTAAACAGCTTCTTGTCGCACAATGCCCTGATCCTTGACCAGCAACACGTCACACTGATGGGCTATCGCTTCCTGCAACACAGGTTTCAGGTCTTTAGCCTTAAAAAGTAACATCGTCGTTCTCCTGAGGAGAAACGTTCCCCTTGAGGGAACATTTCCCCCAATGGGTTAAAGTTTAGTTATGCTGCCAGCCTCTGTACTGGCGAAGACAGGCTCACTGAACGGGTTTTCAGCACAAACTGCTCATCTACCCATGTGATTGCCTCATCCACCACATCCCGATAATCCCTGAGTGTTGGGTTATTAACATATTCAATGTCTACATCTGATCGAAAACTCTCTATCACACAACCATTTTTGTATACTGAGTATTACCATGAAAGAGATCAGTTAATAACATCGATAGAGATCGCTATTTACCCCACTCATAGAACCTGCTAATAAACTATATTGACTGATCTCCATCAGTCAACGTTGAACACACTTTACGCA
>NZ_PUJV01000098.1:0-1913 GCF_011189495.1 Photorhabdus stackebrandtii | reverse complement strand
GTTGAGTAGACCCGCCGGTTACCCAGACGGGCCCCTCCTCAGAACCGGACGTGCGGAACTACCGCATCCGGCTCCCGACAGATCAGTGTCCCCACACATATTCAGCGAGTCCAGAGTATTGATCGGGTTTTCCATTTCGTTGGATAACCCAGCATTTTCAAGATCAGATTCAGCTTTTTCCACGTCAGTCGGCGACGACCCCCTTTACGGTTGAACCATCTATAGATTATTCGCATACTTTGGTAGATAAACTGCCCAACTCGTCTCTGGTTATCAGATATGCCGTGATAGTTTATCCAGCCTCTGATCACTCTGATGACGGTATTCAGGATTTGCCGTTTGTCGGTACTCAGATTCTTCCATAGAAAGTCCCTGAGTCCCTTCAATTTAGCGGCGAAACGGTCTTTTCGGCTGGTAAATTTCAGTCGCCAGAAACCCTTTCGCGTTTTCCCCCAATAGCAGGTAAATCCCAGAAAATTGAACGTTGGCAAGCGTTTTCCTGACTGGTTAGCTCGCATTGCTGCAATGTGACCCGCAGGAATTAATTGCGATTTGTCTTCATGCAACTCCAAGCCGTACTTATTCAGTCTCTTAGGTAATACCTTGTAGAAACGTTTAGCTTCACTGGGATACTGGAAAGTAAACACCATGTCATCAGCATACCTCACCATCTCTGCCCGTCCATGTATATAGGAACGGCTGATTTCATCAAACCATTCGTCTATCACATGATGCAGGTAGATATTGGCCAGCACCGGCGACAGGATTGAACCTTGCGGACACCCACGCACATTGCTGGATGTCTCTTTACCCACTATGACGGGCGCCGTGATTAATACCTCGATCAATCTGAGGAAACGGCGATCTGATATTTTCTTCCGAAGTAAATTCATCAGCTCATCATGAGGTATCATGTTGAAATACTTTCGGATGTCAATTTCCACTACGGCACCATTCCAGTTACGGAGTGTTTGCTGCTGTAGCGTCTTTAATGCCGCATGACAATTTAATCCCGGCCGAAAACCGTAAGAGCTAGGCATAAACATCGGTTCATAGATCCGGCTGAGGATATCACTGACCGCAAGCTGGATAAGTTTGTCCTCTGTGCACGAAATCGCTAAAGGTCGTTTACTGCCGTCTTCTTTTGGGATCTCGGTGACTCTGGCGGCTTTCGGGTGGTACGTCCCTCTGCGTATTCGCAAAATGAGATTATGAATATTCTCATCAAGGTGTTCACCGTAAGCGGCTTTTGTCATGCGATCAATACCCACAGCTTTACTCCCGTCAAGCCGCAGGAATTGCCCTTTAAGCATGTCACTGTTTAACAGGTGCCCCAAGTTATTGAACACCCGTTGTTTGTTACCTGCTGATTTCTCGCCTATACGCTCAAGTTTTGTTAACCATGATAGTCCGTCGTTGCTGTGTACGGTCATTGTTGCCCTCTTACGTTCGATCTGTCTGCCAGCCCTTCGCTCCACGGTCATTACTCGCTTCATTACTACTATGGCTGACTCCGACTTCCGGAAAGCCATTTCTGTGGCCTTGTGTTTGGCACTTGTGCCACAGATACCCAGTTCCTCAGGGAACCCTCCGGATCTCCTGTGTTCCGTCATTCATCTCTGCAAACTCGCTGACGCCTGCGCCCCCGGTGGTTGGTTTCCTTTGGCAATTTGCCAGTATGGCCTCCGGTAACCTGTTGCCTGCCAGGTGCTCCAACCTGTCGGCTCCCACAATTAGTTCCATTTCGGGGGTATCACGTTCACCCTTTGGTTTCGGCTCGAATGCTTCGCTGTCTACGCTTCACCCTCCAAGTTACCCAGGACGGCGCAAGACTCGCTATCCGGTGGCACTGGCTATGCCTTCCGGAGCAGGACTTTCACCTGCAAGATAAATGCAGCTTTTCACAGCGCACG
>NZ_PUJV01000097.1:0-1970 GCF_011189495.1 Photorhabdus stackebrandtii | reverse complement strand
ATCACGCCCCGAACGCAAAAGGTAACATTCGCCAGTGCTCTGTAAATCGGAAGATATCAGCGAAGGTGGATTGTCGCCGGAAGGGGTATTAGTCAAGGGGATTGAATGACGAATAACGATGGTGTCATCATCGATCAGGACATCCTTGACCAGCAAGCGAACGATACGCTGTCGCTCACCGATATCCAGGGTCCGGGCCGATTCCCGTAGTTGCTGAAGGAATGCGGTTAACGTTTCTGCCAGGTACAGCACCGACATACGATCAGCGGCCTGATTAATGAGCGTCTGCAACTCCGACTGTCGTTTCTGCTGGCGAGCCCGTAACTCAGGCATTCTGACCCGAAGCTCATCCAGAGACAGTAGCCCCTCCTGATAGGCCGTAACCAGCCGCTCCATACTTTTGCTAACGTGAGTCAGCTCTCGCCCAAGAGTTTCCTGTTGTTTCTTCGCTGGACCGGCTGATCGGGCTGCTTCAAGGCGTCGTTCCAGTTCAGCATTGATGAGCGCGGGATCTTCAATAAGACGGAGCACCTCCTGCCAGACGATTTGGTCGAGCAAATCCTGACGGATGGGACGGCTGTTGCATACAGCTCCACCGGGATAGCGCCAGCTATCCGAACCGAGACAGCGATAATAGGCGATTTTACGGGTGGAAGTGCGCGTCGAGGTTCTCGACAAGGCATACCCGCATTTCCGGCACGACACCATACCCTGAACCAGGCTGGGTTCAATCGTTCGCCGGGAGGAGAAGCGTTTATTGTCAGCAAGGCGTTCTGCCGCCAGTGCAAAGACTTCTTCGCTGACGATGGCGGGAACCGGTATTTCGATCCATTCCTCTCGCGGGCGCTCGTGGGCACTGGTGTTTTCACCGTGAACCGCACGTCCGTTTAAGCGGAAGGGTTTCGTCACGCGTTGCCTCGGTCCCGTTTCGGTTTTGTTGTAACAGGCTGTTCCCTTATAGGCGGGATTGCGTAACATTGCCCAGACGACTGAACGGCCCCAGCGTGTTATCTGTTTTCGCGTCGGTACGGTCATTTCACTCAGTAGCCGGGTGATAGCGCCGATGCTCAAACCCTCTGTCGTGTATTTCTCATACACCCTCTGAACGACTTTTGCTTCCTCCGGAATAATTTCGTAACGTGCCGGAGCATCATGCATTTTGCGAATATAGCGATAACCATAGGGGGCTCCACCCAGCACGGCCACGTCACCCGCCCTGGCCCGATGACGTTTGCCACGCCGATACCGTTCAAGAAGCTGGGCGCGTTCATATTCGGCGATCATGCCCTGAAGCTGAAGCAGGAGCTGGTCTTCTGCTGTGTCTGAACGCGGCGCTTTGATGAAGAGGGTTTCGACTCCATTGCGGGTGAATTCTTCGAGCAGCAGAACCTGATAGGCATATTTTCTGCTCAGTCTGTCCGGTGAGTAAACGAGAATGGCCTGAAGTTGTCCCTCTGCGGCCAGGTCGCGTAATCGCTCCAGACCCGGTCGTAACAGACTGGCACCACTAAATCCCTCGTCCTCGATAATCCATTCGTCAGGAACGCTGAAACCCTGTTCGTGAGCGAATTCGTGCAGCGCGGCAGTCTGACTGGCAATCGTATTCTTCTCTTTTTGCTGACTGGAAGAGACTCTGGCGTAGATCGCGGCAATCTTCATCAATTTTCCCCTTTACACGCGGAACACTTCCGGCGATATGCACCTGTTCCGGGACCAGTATTCTGTAAACCTGCTCCAGCTTGACCGCCAAAAGACGATCAAACACTGGCTCAAGCTGAACACAGCGCGTTGTATCCCCCCGTTCAGTTGCCATTGGCTTCGCCAATGAACACGCGCAATGCATGGGCAACCAGATTGCTGATTGTCGTGCCTTCTGCCAATGCGCGGGATCGAACTGAAGCAACCAGACCTGACGGTAACTTGAATGTCACGGCCGCTGTGGGCTCGACCGCCGGCATTGGCCTGTTGAG
>NZ_PUJV01000096.1:0-2062 GCF_011189495.1 Photorhabdus stackebrandtii | reverse complement strand
CCACGCGTCACACCGGCACCCCCAATATACAGCTCCCCCACCGCCCCCAATGGCACTGGCTGACCATCGTCATCCAGCAGATAAATCCGGGTATTCGCCGTCGGACGCCCAATAGGTACCAACGCATCGGTATAGTTTGACGGACAACGCCAGTGGGTGGCACACACGGTAATTTCTGTCGGGCCATAGGCATTGAACAACGTGGCCTGACGGCTCAATGTCTGAAGTAGCGCCGGGCTGGGCGCTTCACCGCCCAGTATCACCGTCAGCTTTATCGTCAGCGCCGGTAAATCAGCGCCATCCCGCAGCAGAGCCGGAGTCAAACAAGCGTGCGTCACCGCTTGCTCTTCCAGATAATGCCAGAGGCGATGCGGATCCTGACGAACCGTGTCGGCCGGAATAGCCAGACTCGCTCCACCGGTCAACGCCATCATGGTTTCCCAGACACTGGCATCGAAACCAAATGAAGCGAACTGCAACACCCGGTTACCGGAATGAATACCAAACTGGACAATTTTATCCCGAATAAGATTGACCAACCCACCATGTTCAACCATCACCCCTTTGGGTACGCCGGTAGAACCGGAGGTGTAAATCACATAGGCCAGATGACGGGAAGTCAGCGCCGGTACCTGCGGGTTGCTGTCCGGTTGATCCGGCAAGGTATTCGGATCAAGCAGAGTCAGCCCGGTAAGCGCCTCCTCACCCAACGCTACCTGTCCGGTCTCATCAGCCAATATTATTGAGGGGGCCGCATCATTCAGAATATGCGCCAGACGTTCCCCCGGATAAGCCGGGTCCAGCGGCACGTAGGCACCACCGGCTTTCAGCACCGCCAACAACCCTACCACCCGTGCCGGTGAGCTTGCCATGCAGATCGCCACCCGCTGATCCGGGGCTATTCCCAATGCCATCAGTTGATGGGCCAGCCGGTTGGCATCGGCATTCAATTCGACATAGCTAAGGGTCTGTCCTTCATACACCAACGCGGGGGCGTCAGGCGTTCTTTCTACCTGTTGTTCAATCAACTGATGAATGCATAACTGCTCAGGATACGGTGTTTCGGTCGCGTTCCAGGTTTCCAGCAATAATGTCCGCTCAGTGGATGACAAGATATCGACGGTCGTGACTGATTGCTGAGGATGGCTCACCATCGCCCGCAATAGGGCCTGCAAATAGCCGACCTGTCTTTCAATCGTTTCAGGGTCGAACAGGGCAGAAGAATAATTCAGCTCCCCAACAACCTCGCCCGCCTTTTCCGTCAATTCCAGTTGCAGATCGAATTTAGCATTATTGTATCCCTGTACGACTGGCGTCACCGCTAATCCCGGCAGTTGCCACGCTTCGGTGTCGCTCTCCTGCCAGGCAAACATCACCTGAAATAGCGGGGTATGTTCCGGTCTGCGGGGCGGTTTTACAATCTCAACCACCTGCTCGAAAGGCAGATCCTGATGCTCCTGCGCACCCAGTGTCGTCTGCCGCACACGCCGGAGCAGCGTGACCATATCCGGTGTACCGGACAAATCAACGCGCAATGCCAGGGTATTGACAAAGAAGCCGATCAGCGGCTCGATTTCCCGCCGGTTGCGGTTGGCGCTCGGTATGCCGATCACCAGATCATCCTGCCCGGACAGACGTGACAATAATGCCGCCCAGGCGGTCAGCAATGTCATAAACAATGTGGTGCCGTGCTGTTGTCCCAGCTGTTTCAGGGCCTGTACCAACGTGGCATCAATCTGCACCGGTATCCGGCCGCCGGTAAATGATTGCCGGGATGGTCGGGGCCGATCTGTCGGCAATTCCAGCAATACCGGAGCATCGGCCAGCGTGCGGTGCCAGTACTCACTTTGCACCCGCAACCCTTCACCAGAGAACACCTTACGCTGCCAGACAGCATAATCAGGATATTGAATCGCCAATGGGGGCAAGGGATCAGGCTGTTCATTTAAGCAGGCAGAATAAAGTACGCCCAGTTCTGATTTCAAGATCTCTACAGACCAACCATCGGACACAATGTGATGCTGAGTCAGCAAGAAGACGTAATCCTCGTCGGCTCGTTGTA
>NZ_PUJV01000095.1:0-2166 GCF_011189495.1 Photorhabdus stackebrandtii | reverse complement strand
GTATTCAATCTGAAATACTGTGTGACTACCGTATCTGTAATCCATGTTGCACCTCCCATGCAACACAGTATCTCAGCTAAAGCTGACCGACTAAAGTCGGTGGTTTCAACCTTTCATATGGAAGAATGAAAACTCAATGGGCAACCAATACAAGAACCCGAATGTATAACTGTAGTTAGTTTAGCTTTTCAGTACTTCAATATTGAATTGAACATAAGGGTTGCCAAGCTAAGATACCTAAAACTTTAGGTGTCCTTTTTGCTTTGGAACGCAATACTCACAAGTTCTATTGCAACTGTCAAGCAGCCCAAACCAAAATCAACGAATTAATTAACACGATGTTGTATATTGGTTACTCAATTTTCCTAATTGTTTAGAAGAAGGTCAATTATGGGAGATTGCATCAGTTCAAAAAAATTCCCCATCTTGCGACAGGGAATTATTTATGTAGAAAAAGGCAAATTCAGGCAACAGCGAGAATATTCTGTTTTATCCGATTAACATTTCTGCTCTCTCTGGCTCAACATCAATATACAGCATCAACTCACGCTCCAGCGCGCGCCCGGCAATATCCAGATTGATATCAATATATTCCATCGTAGTCGTAATACTGCGATGCCCCAGTAATCCGCGCACCATTTGCAAATTACGATCAGGCGCTTTCATCAGTTCAGTTGCCAAAGTATGCCGGAAACGGTGGGGGCCCACATCAAATCCACACTCCTTTGACAAGCGACGAAAGAATGATTTTATCGTCTGTAATTGATCAGTTTCATTTCCTCTGTCTGTTTTGGCGGTAAAATAGTTCACACAGAACAAGGGATCACTGGGTTTTGCCCCAGCGGCTTGCGCACGTTCCAGCAAAATCTCCAGCCGCGGATACAACCATTTCACCACCGGCACCTGGTGTTCATAATGGTTCTTACTCCCCTCAGAGCAAAGAATAATCCGGCACTCATCCAGGTCAATATCCCCCAGCCGGATATGCAATAACTGATTTTGCCATGGTCCCAATGGTGCTGTATCAAAACGCCCGCTCAGGCTGCTATCGTCATTTCGCTTCCACGATATGTCATAACCCTGCGGCTGAATCATACCGTATAATCGGAAATACAACTCACGAGTCGTCTCGTGATCCTTTAACAATCCGCCGCAAGATCCATTGACTTCACTCGCAAGATGGGTCGGTATCAGCAGAAACAAGTCACAAGGAACCGTTTCTGTCAGCCGGTCATCAAGATGAGACCACAGCATTTCCGTGTCACGTTCTGCGTTCCAATCAACCAAACCGAACCAGTCACAGGATTTTTGATTAAACAAAGCCATGATGGTTTCCTGCGCTGCCGGGAGCAACGTCTCCCATTTTCGTGCGGCCAGACCACTTTGTTGGTATAGCCTGTCAATCTGTTGGCTGGTGACTTCATCAAGCGCAACATTCTCTTTTAACAAAGCCAGCCATTGCTCAAACGCCCGGTTTTCCGGTGAGCCTTCCCCTGTTCCCTGCGCTACCAGCGCCGGATACAGTGAGTAATCTGTCATTTCAGTGGGTTGCAGGAGACCGGCACAGCCCGCGACAAACAGCTTAATACTTTGATGGATAGCTTGACCGTAATAGGGCGTTGTATCTCCCAATCCCCATTGTTGCAGGGTATCCAGTTGGTCAGGTTGACCAGTGATATTCAAACGATTAGCGCACCACTTCAGCATAGTAAAAAATCCTCTTTTTTTACCTGAAACAGGGCCTGCCTGGTGAAGGCAATACCCCCACAGGCAGGTGATAAGTTCAGCGATGTGAAAAAAAGCTATCCGGCTTTCGGATAGACCCATCCCAGTTATCTATAACCGGACAGCCGGTCTCCACAATTTTGTGGCCTGTACATCAGAGCGCCTTCTCTTTTCAAACGCCGCGATAATCCTGCCCGTCATAACCCGGTACAAATCAGGCCGGAAACGCCTACCATGATGACGGACGACTTTGTTCTTGCGGACAATTTTTGGGTATGTTTTGGTATGAATCTTTTTCATCAGTAACGCTCCGAAATAAAAACGGGCGTTATCCCCTGACGGGAAATAACGCCCGTCAGGGTGAAAACGACCGCCGGCATCCCGGCAATCAGGGGTAAAATTGTGTGATAATTTGTGTGGCTGTCAGCGTCACCTTCAGAT
>NZ_PUJV01000094.1:0-2255 GCF_011189495.1 Photorhabdus stackebrandtii | reverse complement strand
AAAGGCGGCGTAGAGTGCGTTCAGTTCATTTATCAGCACATTGACTGACCAGCCATCGGACACAATATGATGCTGGGTCAGCAAAAACTGATAATCCTCTTCCGTCAGTCGGATAAGTTCCGCCCGGATAAGCGGTCCCCGGCTGAGGTCAAACGGTGCAGACATTTCTCCAGTACACAGGCGTTCTAATTCCGTGTCAGCATCCGGATGTTCACGCAGATCATGCTGAACCAGCGGCAACCCGTCGCCTGCCGCCAACAGATGAATCTGAGGCTGACCATCAACGGAAACAAAAACAGAGCGCAGTGCTTCATGACGGGCAAAGACAGCATTCAGGGCCTGCTGCCAGGCGGTGATATCCAGCCGGCCGCGTAAATGCAGCGCCAGGGGGATATGATACGTTTCACTGACCCCGTCAAGCTGGGCCAGGAACCATAAACGCTGTTGGGCAAAGGATAACGGCAAAGTTTCCGTCCGGGAGACCGGCAGTATGGCGGGCAAGGCGGGCCGGTCTTGTTTCTGCACCGCCTGCGCTAAGGCCGCCAGCGAAGGCGAATGAAACAACGCCGCCAGCGGGAGCTCCACACCCAGTACGGCCATTATCCGGTTCATCACCCGCACGGCCAGCAAAGAATGCCCGCCCAGGGCAAAGAAATTGTCATGCCGGCTGATTTTTTCGATACCCAGTAACTCACGCCAGACCGCCGCCAGGGCGGTTTCGGTGGCGCCCTGCGGGGCTGCATAACGCTGGCGGGCAAAGGCGTCCTCCCCGGGCACCGGCAGTGCCCGGCGGTCCAGTTTGCCGTTCGGGGTTAGCGGGAAACGGTCCAGACGCACCACCGCCGCCGGCACCATATACTCCGGCAAAACTTGACTCAGGTGCTTACGTAAGTTATTCACCAGCCCTTCTTCCACATCCGCCGCCACATACGCCACCAGCCGTTTGTCCAGTCCTTCCTCGTGTGCCAGCACCACGGCTTCACGCACCGCCGGGTGTTCGGCCAGCCGCGCTTCAATTTCCCCCGGTTCAATGCGGAAACCGCGGATTTTCACCTGCTGGTCAGTGCGGCCCAAAAATTCCAGATTGCCGTCCGGCAAATAACGCGCCAAATCCCCGGTGCGATACATGCGGGCATCCGGTTTATCGCTGAACGGGTCAGCCAGGAAACATTCTGCCGTCAGTTCAGGCCGGTTCAGATAACCGCGCGCCACTCCAACCCCACCAATATACAGTTCACCGGTCGCCCCCAATGGCACCAGCTGCCGTTCTGCATCCAACAGATAAATTTGTGTGTTCGCGGTCGGCCGCCCGATAGGTACCTCTGTGCCTCTATAATCTGACGGACAGTGCCAGCTAGTGGCACATACCGTTATTTCTGTCGGGCCATAAGCATTGAACAGGGTTACCCGGCTACGCAATGCCTGAATTAACGCCGTATTCGGTGCTTCTCCACCCAATATCAGAGTCGGTTTAATCGTAAATTCCGGTATATCAGCCCCGTCCTGAAGCAACACCGGGGTCAGGAAGGCATGGGTTATCGCGTGTTCTTCGAAATAACGCCATAAGGCAAGCGGGTCCTGACGAACAGCAGCACCTGCCGGAATATTCAAAGTGGCACCACTGCACAACGCCATCATGATTTCCCAGACACTGGCATCAAAGCTCAGTGAAGCAAACTGTAACACCCGGCTATCAGTGCCAATATCGAATCGGGTGCATTTATCCTGGGTAAGATTAGTCACTCCCTGATGTTCAATCATCACACCTTTGGGTGTGCCAGTCGAGCCGGAGGTGTAAATTACATAAGCCAGGTGCCGTGGTGTCAGTGTGGCTATCTGCGGATTGTTATCCGGTTGGTCAAATTGTATATTCGGGTCAAGTACAATTCGACCTGTTAATCCTATTTTCCCTAGTGCTGCCCGTCCGATATTATCCGCCAGCACAATCGCCGGAGCGGCATCGGTCAGCATATGTACCAGGCGCTCGCTGGAATAAACTGGATCCAGTGGCACATACGCCCCACCGGCTTTCAGGATGGCCAATACCCCGACCACCATGGCCGGTGAGCGTGAGACACAAATCGCCACTAACTGGTCGGGCACGACCCCCAGCGTAATTAATTGATGTGCCAGCCGGTTCGCCCGGGCATTGAGTTCCGCATAACTGAGCGACTGGTTTTCATACACCAGGGCAATGGCGTCCGGGGTTGTCGCTGCCTGCCGTTCAAATAACTGATGGATACATAAGTCTTCAG
>NZ_PUJV01000093.1:0-2311 GCF_011189495.1 Photorhabdus stackebrandtii | reverse complement strand
TATGGTCAGCCAGTACCGTTAGGGACGGTGGGTGAATTGTACATTGGCGGTGTCGGTGTTGCCCGGGGTTATCTCAATCGTCCTGATCTGACTGCGGAACGCTTCCTGGCTGATCCGTTTAGTGATGTGCCAGAGGCGCGGATGTACCGAACCGGGGATTTAGCCCGCTACTTGCCGGATGGCAATCTGGTGTTTGCAGGCCGTAATGACCAGCAGGTTAAGATCCGCGGTTTTCGCATTGAACTAGGGGAAATTGAAGCGCGGCTGACTGAATACCCTATGGTGAGTGGCGCACGGGTACTGGTGTTGGGTGACGGGCAGGATAAACGTTTAGTTGCCTATGTGGTAGCAGAAGCCGATGATGGGCTGGCCGCCAGCTTGCGTGACCATCTGAGTGATATTTTGCCCGATTATATGGTGCCGGCGGCGTTTGTCCGTCTGGATGCCTTTCCGCTGACGCCGAATGGCAAACTGGATCGCCGGGCGCTGCCAGCCTTGGATCAGCATGCTTTTGCCCATCAGGTTTACGAAACACCACAAGGCGAAATTGAGACAGCATTAGCGACTATTTGGTGTGAATTGCTGGAGGTTGAACAGATCAGCCGGCACGACAACTTCTTTGCTCTCGGTGGTCACTCGCTGCTTGCGATACGGATGATTGAACGTTTGCGGCGTATGGGGTTAGGCATCTCGGTACAAACGTTATTCCAGCATTCGACACTCAGTGTTCTGGCTCAGTCTCTGGCTCAACATCGTGAAATCCCGGTGCCTGACAACGGCATTACACCGGATACGGTTGTGTTGACGCCGGAAATGTTGCCGTTGATTGATCTGACCCAGTCTGAGATTGACCACATTGTTGAGCAGGTACCGGGTGGGATTGCCAATATTCAGGATATCTATGCTCTGTCCCCGCTACAGGATGGCATTTTGTTCCACCATTTGTTGGCAAATGAGGGTGACCCTTATTTACTGATAACCCAACAGGCTTTTGCCGATCGGTCTTTGCTGGAGCGATATCTGGCGGCGGTGCAACAGGTGGTTGATCGCCATGATATTTTGCGTACTGCCTTTGTTTGGTCTGGTTTGTCCGTGCCGGCGCAAGTGGTCTGCCGTCAGGCACCGTTGTCAGTGACGGAACTGACTTTAAATCTGGCTGACGGTCCGATCAGTGACCAGTTGTTCCAACGTTTTGATCCGTGCCGGTATCGCATTGATTTGGGGCAGGCGCCGTTGCTGCGTTTTGTGGTGGTACAGGAAACTAATAGTCGTTGGATCCTGTTGCAACTGTTGCATCACCTGATTGGTGACCATACCACACTGGACGTGATGAACCACGAAGTACAGGCCTATCTTGCCGGGCGGGCAGAGAGATTGCCCGCGCCGACACCTTTTCGTCATCTGGTGGCGCAGGCCCGGCTGGGGGTGAGTCAGGCAGAACATACCCGTTTCTTTACTGACATGTTAGCTGGGGTGGATGAACCGACGTTACCGTTCGGACTGACGCAAGCACACCATGACGGTTCACAGGTGACGGAATCACACCGGATGCTGACGGCCGGGTTGAATGACCGTTTACGTCGTCAGGCCCGGCGTTTGGGTGTCAGTGTGGCGGCGCTGTGTCATGTGGCTTGGGCGCAGGTGTTATCGCGTACCAGCGGGCAGGTGCAGGTAGTGTTTGGTACCGTGCTGTTTGGGCGTATGCAGGCAGGTGAAGGCGCTGACAGTGGTATGGGGCTGTTTATTAATACCCTGCCGTTGCGGTTGGATATGGATGAAACCCCGGTGCGGGACAGCGTACAGATTGCCCATAGCCGGCTGGCGGGATTGCTGGTGCATGAACATGCTTCACTGGCACTGGCTCAACGTTGCAGTGGGGTAGCCAGTGGCACACCGCTGTTCAATGCGCTGTTGAATTACCGGCATAATACGCCGCCGGTCACTGCGGATGAAATCATGAGCGGCATTGAATTCCTTGATGCGCAGGAGCGGACCCATTATCCGTTTGCTCTGTCAGTGGAAGATTTTGGTGACGCCTTGGGGTTGACGGCTCAGGTGGTACAGCCGTTTGATCCGGAACGGTTATGCGGCTATATGCAACAGGCGCTGGCAAGTTTGGTGAATGTGCTTGAACAGGCTCCTGAGACACCAGTACGGGCGCTGGAAATTCTGCCGGAAGCGGAGCGTACACTGTTGCTGAAAACCTGGAATGTCACGGAACCCGGGTCTTCTGATGCATTGTGTATCCATCAGCTGTTTGAACAACAAGTGCAGAAAATGCCGGATGTCACAGCATTAGAATATCAAACAC
>NZ_PUJV01000092.1:0-2395 GCF_011189495.1 Photorhabdus stackebrandtii | reverse complement strand
TAATGCCGATCAGTTAAGGATCAGTTGACCGATCCAGTGGTTATGTAAGAATCCGTAACTTATAACGATTACGGATTTTTTTATGCTACTCAGCCAAGCTCTTGAGACTATCCATAACTATACACCGGAAGAATTTTCTGCTCTTTCCGACCTTCTTTCACCTGAGATTATTGACGAATGCCTAGTCGATACTGGCGTTGCAACTGTTCGTAAACGCAGGCTTCCGATGGAAATGATGGTCTGGGCGATTACTGGAATGGCCTTGTTTCGCTCTCTGTCCATGAATCAGATTGTCTCTCATCTGGATATACTTCTTCCCGGCAAGCGTCCTTTTGTTGTTCCCAGTGCCGTGGTTCAGGCTCGTCAGCGGCTCGGCGCTGATGTCATAAAACAAGTTTTTGAAAAAACAAGCCGACTCTGGTTTGAAAAAACACCCCTATCTCACTGGAATGGACTCACATTGATGGCATTGGACGGAACACTTTGGCGTACACCAGATACACCAGAAAATGATGCTGCTTTTGGTCGGACAGCGAATGCACATTCATCTTCTGAATGGCCGCAGCTTCGGATGGTCTGCCAAATGGAGGTGACAAGCCATTTACTGGCTGGTGCTGCCTTCGGCAGTGTATCTGCTATCAGCGAGGTTGACCTTGCAGCTCGTCTGGCCAATCAAACATCTGAGCATACGCTAACTATTATGGATAAAGGATTTTATGCGCTTGGACTTCTGCATCACTGGCAGTCATCGGGTACAGAAAAACACTGGATGTTACCACTGAGAAAAGGCGCGCAATACAAGGTGGTACGTAAACTAGGTAAAAACGATGAACTCGTTGAACTGACATTATCACCTCAAGCGAGAAAAAAATGGGCAAATGCCCCAGCCACGCTGACAGCGAGACTACTGTGTAAGACAATCAAAAATAAAATAGTTTATATACTAACATCAATGACAGATCCGCAGAAATACCCGAAAGCTGACATTGCAGAGCTGTATGGATATCGTTGGGAAATTGAACACGGGTTCAGGGAAATGAAGCAACATATGCTGAAAAACGAGCTGACTCTGAGAAGTAAAAAACCGGAGCTTATCGAGCAGGAGTTGTGGGGTGTTGTACTGGCGTACAATTTGCTGCGTTTTATGATGACTCAGATGGCGTATAGCCAGAAAGGAACAGAACCTTACCAAATAGGGTTTAAGCAGGCTTGCCTCTATCTTACAGGTCAGTTGAGCCTATTACCCCGAGTCTCTCCTGGAAAAATACCTCAGTTTATGTCTCAGTTGCTTGATATGTCTAAAAGCTTTGTGCTGCCAGTAAGAAGGGAAAGGCATTACCCACGGGCAGTGAAAAAAAAGCCGCAACGATATCCGTTACGGCATTCATAATTAACCTCAGCTTCGTTTAAAAATAGCGATATCACAATCCCGTAAATTCAAGCTCGGTTTTTTAGGTTGGAATGTATAAGCAATTAAGCCCGCGACGATTTCCAATAAAAAACCGAGCTGACTGCGGTGTCTTGAATGCTCTATCTGAGAAATATTTTTGAGCTGATCCACGACCGTTTCTATCAAAAATCGCCTTCTTAACATCAACTTATCCCACAGAGATAACGCTTTTGCCTTCATGTTACTCCGGACATGAGTGATTAACGTTATTCCTTCTGCTTCCAGTTCATCGCACAGGGCCTGTGACAAATACCCTTTATCGCCATATAAACGCCCTGTTAACCCTTGTACCCGCGCTTTGACGGGATGACGATCATCTGTATTTCCTGAGGTCAATTTAACCGCCAAAAGTTCACCACAATCATTGATAACCCGATGAAGTTTAAAGCCATAAAACCAGCCTGTACTTGTTTTCCCTCGCTGTGCGACGCCCTCAAATACGCGATGACGGGGAATACGGAGATTGTGACAAACAGCAATTTTGGTTGAATCAATAAAGGCGATCCCCTGGGTTTGGGCCTTGCGTGACGAAAGAAAAGCACAGAGAGGAATGAGCGCCCTTTGTTTCAAGGTTAACATCCGGGAGTAGCTGACCAACCGGGGAAAATCGGCCTGAAGATAGTGTTTAACATGCTGAATATAAAACGTTTTAAAATCACGATAATGGCTCATGTGGAATAAAATGAGTATCGTCATCACTTCACTGAGAGAAAGGGAAGCGTCGCGGCGACGTTTGAGCAAGCCATTTTCAATTAACTGTTGATGCCAGAGAGGAATAAATTTTTGGCAAAAGTCATCGACGCAGCAGTAAAGTTCTTCTAAATTAGACATGCCTGAGGAGCTCCACGATTTTGTTTTCTTTGACAAAAACTTTGATCGTGCCTCAGGCACTTAGTTCCCTTCTTAAGCAAATCTCAGGTTAATTATCTTAACTGACAAGCATTA
>NZ_PUJV01000091.1:0-2426 GCF_011189495.1 Photorhabdus stackebrandtii | reverse complement strand
GGATGAAAATTACTTAGAGCTTGAATGTTGCATTATTTTGACCTGTAACCTGTCCTTTCAGCTCGGGGCGGCCTATAAACAAAAACAATGGACATTCGATGCCGGTGATAAGAATGATCTGAAATTGAGTCTGGCAGGGAAAATAAACGCGGCCTTTAAAACCCATATTATGATCATGGAAATTGCGATGAGTGCTGGTGGGGTTATAAAAACGGCGGCGGGTTTTAAACTCGATCAACATGATGGGGGGATTGATCTCGCCGGGTATCATGATGGGATTGTTGCTGAGATTGCGGTGGCTGCAGAGGCAGAAGCAGACGGGAAGAAAAAATCCATAGTTAAAGTCAAAAAGAAGTGGAAATGGGTTATTGCAGACCCGTTAAAAGCCAGTGAATCTCCGTTAAGAATTAATTTGATAGGAGAAGAACGGCCTATTGTTCAGCCGGAAATAGTTCCGGGTGCTGAAACCGCATCGTGGGAAATGAGTTATGACTCTAACTTTAAACCTAAGCTGGATAAAATCCCATTTATCAATGCGGGATTCCCAAGAATGTAAGCAAGAATAAAAGGATAAAAAATGAAATTAAAACTGTTATCGCTATTGTTAGGAGTAATTATTATGTCCAGTGCTAATGCGAATGAACCGAGGCTGTATATTCGCAGTTTATTCGATATCCAGTATGCCTTTTGTGATATTAAAACCAATGGAGTAACTGGGTTCAGTAACCGTAATTCGGCCTTAGAAGGTCGGGGATTTGGTTCGGCCAGCACGGCCGCCATGTTGTTCCTGGTAAACGGAGAAAACGAAATTAGTCTGGAATTCGGGGCACTGGGCTGGTTTTCCCCAGATAAACTGTCAGATGAAACCCGAAACCATTTTAACCCAGAGGCTAAATGCAAGCTAGAGCTGACTGCCATGCGTGGTAAAGAGAGTCAAGTGCTGACGGCGATTGAAGTTGAGATAGATAAAAATGGTCAACCCATGGCAACAGTATCCTCAGATGAACCCAAATATGCCGCTGTCAGCACACCGGTTATACGCCATGTGATACAGGCGGAAAAAGTAGAAGCCGGGCATATAGAGAAACTATACTTTTATCCCAAAGAATTTCCATTAAATATGACCTTATACCGGTTTAGTCGTAGTATAAAAATCAGTGGATTACCGGAATGGGAATGGGTGAAGGCAACCCCCTACACAGATACACCTGAACAGCGCCGGCAACTGCAACAGGCTTATATGGCTGTCTGGCAGGCTTATAATGCCAAAGATGTGAATACTATCCGTGAGCAACAAAAAGTTGCACTCAAAGCCTGGGCTTGGGCAACTGGCGAAAGCGAAGAGAGTATCTTTGCCGACAAATTTTTTCATCATGATTTCAAAGAAAAAAGCTTTAAAATGAGACCAATTAACTGGAGTGACTATCGGGTTAAGGTAATGAACCAAGGCAGAATGGTCAGGCTGCTGAATAAATCAGACTTAAGGAATTCACCAATATCCTATTATGTTAATGATGAAGACGGCGATGCGGATCTGGCGACTATCTCACCAATCTTCTCATTAATTAACGGGCGTTTTGTCCAGGTGATTTAATGGAGGTCATATCGGGTTATTTGACCCGATATTTTCTTCTAAGACTTTCACCAATATGAAAGACATGTCTTTATTTGAGATGTATCGCTAATTCTGCTTTCTTATTTCGTGCCAATGAAGCGCAGGTTCAGGTCAGTGATTCTGTTTAATCGCATTCGCATTGAGGCGGTTAATTCTAACGCATTAAATTCCTTATCGTTATTTGTGATATCCCATAAAAAATCTTCAATTTGACCAGAATAAAATTTCGTTATTAAAAGAAAATAAGTGCATTATTCCTTCCCTTTTCTATGCTCCCGTTCATATGTTAAACAATCAAACCGACAGAGTGCTGATAATTTCAGGCAGCAATATGAGGTCAATACCCAGCCCAACAAGGGCAGAGAAAAGTTTAGCCCGTGGCTCTGCCGGTCAAATACATTCGGTCATCATTTAAATTGATGAAGGTTAGATTATGGTTGTATTAAACGATTCCTTTCATTTCCTCAACGTCAATATCACTCAGTCAGGAGGGCAGTAATGGCGGATTCAGGACTGGTTTTTACCCTCACCGTAGGTAATCTCCCGGAGCAAACTTTTGCTGTGGTTGAATTTACCCTGAATGAAGCGCTGTCAACATTGTTCTGCCTGGAAGCCGCGTTAACCAGCGCTGACCCGGATATTGATTTTGCTGATGTGCTGGATAATTCCGCCACATTGACCGTTTATCGTGACGGGCAACCGGAGCGCAGTGTCACCGGGATTGTGACTCAGTTTGAACAAAGCACGACAGGTCGCCATCGCAGTCATTATTCCCTGACACTTCATCCGGGTTTATGGCGTGCGGGATTAC
>NZ_PUJV01000090.1:0-2439 GCF_011189495.1 Photorhabdus stackebrandtii | reverse complement strand
GTGTTTGATATTCTAATGCTGTGACATCCGGCATTTTCTGCACTTGTTGTTCAAACAGCTGATGGATACACAATGCATCAGAAGACCCGGGTTCCGTGACATTCCAGGTTTTCAGCAACAGTGTACGTTCCGCTTCCGGCAGAATTTCCAGCGCCCGTACCGGTGTTTCCGGAGCCTGCTCAAGTGCTTCTGCCAAACTCTCCAGCGCTTGTTGCATATATCCGTATATCCTTTCCGGCTCAAACGGTTGTACCACCTGAGCCGTCAGCCCCAGTGCTTCACCAAAATCCTCCACCGATAACGCTAACGGATAGTTAGTCCGCTCCTGTCCACCCAGAAATTCAATACCGCTGATGAGTTCATCCGACGTTGTCGACAAGGCATTATGTCGATAGTTCAGCAAGCTACTAAACAGTGGGATCTCTCCCTGCACACCGCTGCAACGTTGAGCCAGCGCCAACGAAGCGTGTTCATGTTCCAGTAGCCCGGCGAATCGGGTATGGGCGATCTGTATGCTGTCCCGTACCGACGTATTATCCATATCCAACCGCAGCGGCAACGTATTGATAAACAAACCCATGCCGCTGTCAGCACCGTCCCCCGCCTGCATACGCCCAAACAGCACGGTACCAAATACCACTTTCTCCTGACCACTGGCACGTGACAATACCTGCGCCCAAGCCACATGGCACAAAGCGGCCAGACTCACGCCCAAACGCCGGGCCTGATCACGCAAACGATCATTCAGCCCGGTTGTCAACATCCGGTAAAACTCCGTCACCGGTGAACCATCGCGATGCACCTCCGTGAACCCAAACGGCAGTGTCGGTTCATCGACCTCAGCTAACATCCCGGTAAAGAAACGGGTGTGTTCTTCCTGACTGACACCGAGCCGGGCCTGAGCCACCAGATTGCGAAAAGGAACCGGCGCAGCCAGATTGCCTTCCTGACCGGTAAGATGCGCCTGCACTTCACGGTTCATCACTTCCAGCGTGGTGTGGTCACCTATCAGGTGATGCTGCTGTTCCAGCAAAATCCAGCGACCATCTTCTGCCTGCGCAATCACAAAACGCAACAAAGGTGCCTGGCTTAAATCGAGACGATACCGATGCGGGTCAAAGCGTTGGAACAACTGGTCACTAACCGGCCCATCAGCCGGGTCGAGTGTCAGTTCCGTTACCGACAAGGTTGCCTGACGCAAAACCACCTGCGCCGGTACTGACAATCCCCGCCAGATAAAAGCCGTACGCAAGATATCGTGCCGATCAACTGACCATTGAACCGCTGCCAGATAACTCTCTAACAGAGATCGGTCAGCAAAGGCCATTTGACCAATCAACAGATACGGATCACCTTGGTCTGCCAGCAGATGATGGAATAAAATCCCATCCTGCAATGGCGATAACGCATAGATATCCTGAATATTGGCTATCCCGCCCGGCACTTGCCCGACAATCAGATCAATGTCAGGCTGGGTCAGATCAATCAGTGGCAGCAGATCTGGCGTCAACACCGTAATATCCGGCGTAATCCGGTTGTCAGGTACCTGAATTTCACGATGCTGATCCAAAGACTGAGCCAGAACACGAAGTGTCTGATGTCGGAACAGCATTTGCACCGAAACACCCAGACCAATACGCCGCAAATATTCAATCATCCGGACAACCAGTAATGAATGACCACCCAACGCAAAGAAATTGTCATGCCGGCTAATCTGCTCAATCCCCAGCAACTCACGCCAAATCGCTGCCAGTGCCGTTTCCATTTCGCCCTGCGGCGCTTCATAAACCTGGCGGGCAAAAGCGTTATCTCCCGGTGCCGGCAACGCCCGGCGATCCAGTTTGCCATTCGGCGTCAGCGGGAAAGCATCCAACGGAACAAACGCCGCCGGGACCATGTAATCAGGCAACAACGCGCTCAAATGTTCACGCAGACGGTTAACCAACCCGTCATCTACTTCCGCTACCATATAGGCAACCAGACGCTTATCCTGTCCCTCACCCAACGCCAGCACCACCGCCTCTTGCACCGCCGGATATTCCAGCAGCCGGGCCTCAATTTCCCCCGGTTCAATCCGGAAACCACGAATTTTCACCTGATGGTCATTGCGGCCCAGGAATTCCAGATTGCCATCCGGCAGGTAACGGGCCACATCCCCGCTTCGGTACATGCGCGCATCCGGGTTGTCACTGAACGGATCAGCAAGGAAACGCTCTGCACTCAATTCTGGCTGGTTAAGATAACCCCGTGCCACCCCAACGCCGCCAATATAGATTTCACCGGTACTGCCTAATGGCACCGGTTGGCCGTTGCTGTCCAACAGGTAGATGCCAGTATTTTTGACCGGCCTGCCGATAGAACCAGCGTCCTCCGGCGATAAGATCGCCTTACAGGTGGCAATCACGGTATTTTCAGTCGGGCCATAGGTATTCAACAACC
>NZ_PUJV01000089.1:0-2479 GCF_011189495.1 Photorhabdus stackebrandtii | reverse complement strand
ATCGACGCAGCAGTAAAGTTCTTCTAAATTAAACCTGCCTGAGGATCTCCACGATTTTGTTTTCTTTGACAAAAACTTTGATCGTGCCTCAGGCACTTAGTTCCCTTCTTAAGCAAACCTCAGGTTACTTATGATTCCCAAAGAGTCGATATAAACTATGGATATAACGAACTAAAAATGGCATGGTCCCTCGTTTTAGATTCTCTTGATATCAAAGAAGCAAAAACATTAATTCGCCTAATAAATCGCAAAGGCATTGAAAGGCTATTAACAATGTCTCATGAAAAGCAAGATATCGAAAAACTTATTGACAAGCTTCAAATGAGGTCAAATTTGAAACAAGCAATCAAAGTGGCTCTTGCCGGAAATGAATCAACAGACGAAGAAATTTTACACTACGTTACCACACTAATAAATCAAGAAATAGATAAAAATTAAAACAGTCTAAAAACGGGGCATATTGAAACAGAGAGAAAAGCTAGAGTGGATGTAGATACTAAAACAATTGAACAGATTATCAGGAAAGTAATCACGAATTGCTCGGCCCCCCAAAACCCATCACTACTCAACAAGGAAGTGATTGGGTTGAGCATTATCAATATAACAGAGAAATCAGCACTTAACAGTAACAGGACGCTTTGTTAAAGTACCAGAACGCGCAGCCTGCTCGAAAGCAGCCTTGGCACGGCGCATACCCTCGATTTTACGCTCTCTTATAGACATTTGTTTAAGCTCAGAAACTCGGCGTTTTGATTGCATAACCTCTCCGCATCTCACCTAAATTGATGATGATTTCATATGGTACACCAACATTAGGCTGCTGTAAAATTCGGTCATAAAAACTCTTAAGCTTTCGCGTTTCCGCCATAGCAAAATATGCCTTAGCATCATAAAGTTGATAGTGCAGACCGATAATTTCGCTAAATGCTTTACCCAACCGCATCAAGCCCTGATACCCAAGCTTACTGAAAATAGCATCTGGCGGCGGCGGTGCGTAGAAATCACCACTGTCAAAATTCTCCAGACGGTCAAACTTTACATCATAGCAACGTTCAGGGATAGAAAAACCGACCTCTTCCGAACGCATCTGAAGGTATTCAACATCAGATATTTCAACGTCGGAAAAAATCATCACAAAATCATGATCTTCTATAGAGAAATCTAACCGGTGATACTGGATTTCTCCAACAGTAGCCTCAATAAATTCTGTCTGATGAAGAGTTGGCATTAGCTTATTATAGGTAGATTAAGAAATGAATACTGTTACCTTACAGCAATTTATACGTATTGACAAAAGCTCATAATAAGCTGAAGTTAAATGGCAAACTAAAAAACATCAACAGGTTAAAAATACAACTACTAACTTTTCGTTTAATAAGCGTTATACACAGTTCGTTTTATAACTCACACCATAGACGCCGCTCAGATTTTTGGCTAACCTAACCAGAAAATAATCATATTATTTATCTGAACATCATTTCAACAAGGGGTTACCCAATGACTAACCATCATGACACACAACGTACAATACATACTCAGATCCGGGGGCAAAAGCTGCTGGCATTTATCGCAACTTATGCCAACGTTTACATACCTGGGATGCAAATTGTGTTGCCAGATCCCATAAGCATAATCTCCCTAACTGGGTGGGGCACCTACCAATTTATTTACTTGCTGGTAGTGTAGCAATCGCTTTACTGATGGGAGCATTAATAGCAGCCGGAATGATTGTGCTAATATTTGGAATAATCCTAGGTTTTTCACTGAATAAAGGTGCAATTGATGAAAAACCTACAGATGAACAAGGTTACGGAAATCAATATCGTGATGGTGCCTATGGGTGGGGTTGGTATGATGCAACTGGTTATATTGATGTTGACAATAAAGATGAATAACTCATAAAGGAAGGGATTCCCCTCCTTAATATAATTATGTTACCTACCTATTCTATCTCCTAATTTCCCTTCCCACCCGATTTCTGAATATCAGCAGAACCATTTTTCGTTGCATTTATTACTGCATCACCCACTTTAATTCCTGCCCAAGACAACGCTCCCATCCATAATCCCGGCAGCACAATAAACATCGCTCCCATCACAAAACTCATAATGATATCGTCTGTACTATTCTGAAAACCAGCCATATTCCAGCGACTGTGCGTATCCGAACCATACAATGCCTCCAGAAGCCAGCTGTCCAGCCAGCGCGCCAGTTCCCACCAAAATGTCAGAAAGTTCAGCGCAAACATGACAAAGGTCAGCGTAATAACCGTCTTATATTCATAGACAGCAAATACTATAATCAGCGGTAATATGATAGTCACCGCCATCAGTATAACAGCCTGTACCATTGGTAATGCCTGGCGCATTGCATCAAATGCCGGAAATGCCGCCAGACTCCCCAACGACATCCCACCCAATGAAGCCAGACGGCCCACTGAATTCATCAGGGTAAAATCCGCGTTACCCCCGTAACCGGC
>NZ_PUJV01000088.1:0-2499 GCF_011189495.1 Photorhabdus stackebrandtii | reverse complement strand
TTAAGACCCTTGCAGACTCGCCGGTTCAGCTTTTTACCTTAGACGGTGCCGGTAAACCGTCCATTGGTTTACTGTTTGACTCCTCACTGACCGGCACCAGCCTGTTTCTGAATGCCTTTACCCTGGCAGACGTGCTCACGCAGACAGAATATGCCCGCAACAACCCGTTACAGCCCGGACCGTCCTATATGAGCCTGCTGCGCTTTAGCACCGCGGTGATTGGTATGAGTGCCGATTTGGCCTCCCTCGGTTCGACGCTAGCGAGTAAGGTAAACTCCCCGATAGTCAAGGCGCTGATGAACGGCATAAAAGTGCCTGCTGTCAATACAGCTATGGTCAGTCAGTTCTCCCGGGTTGCCGGTAGCGTGGCAGGTTATTTAGGGGCGCTGGTCTCCTTCTATGATGCGAGTAACGCTTTCAGAGCGGGTAATAAAGTCGAAGGTTATAGTCAGGTAGCGATAGGAACAGGTTCCATTATTCTGACCACAGCGGTCTGGATCGGGGCTGCCGCAGGTACCTTCCTGACTGGGGGCGTACTAACAGCGATTATAGCCGGGGCTAGCTTGCTTATTGGTGGCAGCATTGTGCAGGCCAGCAGCGCCTGGTCAGATTTGGAAAAAGTGCTGAATAACTGTTTTTGGGGGGCAGGAAAAAAATATGATTTTTGGGATACAGAAAAAGCAAGACCAACCATTTTACTACAATTTAAAACAGCCAGAGAAATGGATAATAATACGCGAAATCATTTTGTTATCGAAAACCAAGAGTTTTTAAATCTGTTTATTCAGCCACAACTGAAAATACATCAGGGGTTTGGTGTCACGACCTATTGTTTTACCCTGCCTGCTTTTCAGATGGGTCTCTCAGATATTCGCGGGATCTTTGTAACTCCATCCAAAGCTCCATACTACTGGGAAGGAAAAATCGATTATGTTGAGATTAACCGCCGCAAATATACCCCTGATGCTTTTCGCAATGCCAAATTCAGGAAAGCTAAGGAGCAGGCTAAATTGACCCTGAATGGCGATACGGCAACGCTGGAAGTAGTCATCTCAGAAACAATGGGCGTTTATCCCCGCAGTAGCGAACTGTACTGGTACTATGAACAATCGACAAATGTCATCGCCCCTTTGCGCTATCTCCAGGAAGAAAAACCCACAGCAGAAAATACCATTAAGGGCAGTCTTGACGGGGAGCGCATATTATGAAGCAACGACTCAAAAAATGGTTTCCTACTATTCATCCACTACCAGCTAAACGGCTGGCACGCTGGGAAAAAGAACTTCTGGCCGCACCACAGGATATTAAGAATGAAGAAACCATTAAGCATGTGGAAATATTGGACTACCTTGATAATAAGGAATGTCATATTCGCAATACCCAACGCCGTGCCCGGAGTATTACCCTGATTCCAGTTACATTGGGGATAATTACCAGCATGCTATTGACAGTAAATGACTTCATAAAAGAACGACAGAGTAATGAATCAGAAATTTATCATTGGGTTGATGTAGCTAAAAAGGAGTATGGAGAAAAATTTTATCTACGCGATGACCTTCCTGATTATTTGAACGGAATGAACTATATTGGTGATGATAAAGATCTATCACTGAGAAAATACCTGCATTACCGTTATAATTATTATGAATATAGTGACTATTATTTGAAAATTGATATAGGTTTCTTACTACTCTATCTGCTGATTATTCCCCCTTTCGTATGGGCTATATTTTTTTCACGCCGTCAGGCACCATTAATTATCGATCGCGAACGGCAGATTTTTTACACCTGGTATAAAGGCAAAGCCTATGCTGCCCGTTATCCACAAATCGGTATGGTAGAAAAAACTAATATTCTGTTCCTCAAAGTCTACGGCCTGGACGAGAACAATCAACTTATCGGGCGTGGTTTTATCCCTAACGTCAGTAGTTATTCCTTTGCTTTCTTAAGCAGTGGCAATGATAAGGCGCTGGCAGTCGCCTTTATGGTGAAATTCTTATTAAACGGCAAAGAAGCTGTCAGTAAGGTGGATTATAAACGCCGTGGACCGCTTATCTGGTGGAGCAAAGATAAAAGACCCGCGGATTTAGACGCACAAATTCCGTTGATTTTGGCAGAATTGGATCGCTTAGGTCCTCCTGATGAAGATCTTTCCGAATGAAGTTTGCCGACATCAAGGCCATCATTGAAAAAGACATCAATGAACTGGATTTAGCGACCGCCAGGATTGGTGCGCTGACCACGCAGGAAAGCTATGAGATGGATGCCGACGTGATTATCAAGGCAATCAACGGTTATCTGCACCTGCACGAACAGGCGCGGATTGTTATTCTGCATGACCCGGTGGGCCGCCAGCGGGATATCGCGGAAGCGTACTCTATCCTGCATCTGTGGCAACAGAGCTACAACGCCTCCAATATCTACCCATTGACCATCGGTTTCTATGTCGAAAGGCTCAAAGCGACCAAAGACCCGGCGCTGAAAAAGAAAATAGATGAC
>NZ_PUJV01000087.1:0-2597 GCF_011189495.1 Photorhabdus stackebrandtii | reverse complement strand
TGAGTATTACCATGAAAGAGATCAGTTAATAACATCGATAGAGATCGCTATTTACCCCACTCATAGAACCTGCTAATAAACTATATTGACTGATCTCCATCAGTCAACGTTGAACACACTTTACGCATTGATTCACCCTTTAATTCGACTTTAATACTCCCGTGAACCAGTCTGTCCAGGATCGCATCAGCGTGTGTGGCATCACCTATCATTTGATACCATTTCTCAATAGGAAGTTGGCTTACCAGCAACACTGAGCCCCGTTGATAGAACTGATCGACTATCTCCAGTAGGTCACTGCGTTGATCTGAGGTCAGTACCTCCAGACCCCAGTCATCCAGGATTAACAACTGACTACGGCTCAGTTTATTTAACAGCCGGGGATAGCTTCCATCACCATGGCATTGTCTGCAAAGCTCCAGCAAGCCCTTTAAACGGTAGTAATACACGACATATCCCTGGCGGCAGTAATGCCGCCCCAGCGCACAGGCAAGATACGTTTTCCCGCTTCCCGTTGCCCCTGTCAGCAGCAGATTCTGGCAGTGTTTTAACCAGTGCCCTTGTGACAAGCTTCTGACCTGCGATTTTTCCAGCCCCCGGCTGGCTCTGTAATCCAACGCTTCCAGTTCCCCCCGAAGCCGGAAGTGCGCCTGCTTGATGAGCCTGTCGGCTTTCTGGTTTTCACGGTGAGTCAGTTCCTCCTCAACAAGCAACAATAGACGTTCTTCGAAGCCCGGTTCGTTATACGAAGAAGGCAACGAAACTTGCTGGCGCAGGGCATCACGAAAACCGGAGAGCCTAAGACAAGTGAGATGTTCATAAAAGGTATTCATCAGGCATTTCCTTTATCAGTGGTAATAATGGCTGCCACGCACATTATCGTGGTCAAGTTCAGCAAGGGGATCCGAGGCCGGTGTTGGCACAATGGCGTGTTTATCCAGTCCTTTTTCGAGAATGGATTTGAGTCCTTTCAGCCGATAAATTCCCGTGGCCTGCGCACGCTGGCAGGCCTTGTCGAGACGGGCATAGCCATAACGTTTGTATAATCCCATCACGCCAAGCACATAACGATATCCTTGCTCCGGATGGGAGCGGGTCTCCAGAATATGGGTCACATAGGCTTTGACGTGCTCTCCTGCCATGGAAGCCCATTCAATCAGGCTTTCTGGCGTCCATTTCCCCTGATGGCGGTGGGCCGCTGGCATATGTTTTTCCTGGGTGCTGTAACCAGAGTGGCGTTGCCGGGGATGGATGGCGACGACCTCGCCATGATGATACAAAGTGACCAATTCGTTGCTGATATGCGCTTCCAGTTGTTCCCGCATCAGCTGATAGGGGACAGAGTAATAATGTCTATCGATATCAATATGATAATCAACATGTACCCGGACTTTTTTCACCTGCGTGTACTGATAAGATTGTTGGGGTAAAGGATTTAGCGCAGGTTTATCCAGTTGCTCGAACAATGCCTTGCGGGAGTCTTTGCGTTTTTGCATCGGCTTTTGGTTCAGGTTTTCAAGCAGTTCGGTGATGCGCTGGTTCAGTGCCTGAAGCGTGAAGAACGTCTCATAGCGAAGTTTGCCCATGATCCAACGCTCAACCACCTGAACCGCCGACTCCACTTTTGCTTTGTCTTTGGGGTTGGCCGGTCTGGCCGGTATCACCGCAACCTGATAGTGAGCCAGCATCTGCTGGTAAGTCGGATTGATATCCGGATCATAACGGCAAGCCCGGGAAGTACTGTTCTTCAGATTGTCAGGGACAACCATAACAGGTGTCCCCCCGAGGTAATCAAAGCAGCGAACGTGGCTCATGACCCAGTCTTCCAACGTCTGGCTCCAGGTGGCTTCTGCATAGGTGTAACTGGACGCCCCGAGTGTGGCGACAAAGACCTGGGCCTGACGATATTCGCCAGTGTCAGGGTTGATAACGGGCAGCGTAGGGCCGCAATAATCAATGAATAACTTTTCCCCGGCTTTATGCACCTGACGCATAGAGAGCGATAGGGTTTTTGTCCAGGCTTTATACAGTCGGCAATAGTGGTTATAGCTGTAATGCCCGCCCGGATGGCGTTCGGCATACTCTTCCCACAGGAGTTGCAGGGTGACGGTTTTGGCCGACAGCGCTTTATGCACCTCTGCCCAGTCCGGCAACGTGTACTTCCTGAGCTGGACTTTCGTTTTTAAAAACTCACGCTTGAGCGTGGCGTCATTCCAGTGCGCAGGTAACGGCCACTGGGTGATCCCCAGCTGAGCAGCGCGGTTGGCATAGCGTGAGACGACGGAAGGCGAAATAGCCAGGCTTCGTGCAATCTGCCGGTGAGTGAGTTCAGCACCGTATTTCAGGCGGAGTATCTCTTTCAGTTTTCTCATAGTGATAGTCGGCGTTGGCATAGTCATCCTGGAGGTCAGTTGAAATAGCCTCAGGATAGGTGAAAGACAACCTATGAGCAGGGAGAAAATCCCATTAATGGAGCTCACCCAATAACATTGGAGCACAAAAGTGATCTCCATCGATGTTATTAGGTGATCTCGTTGGATGGTATTAGATGATCTTGATGAATGTTATTGGGTGATCTGCTTGGATGAAAATACCCA
>NZ_PUJV01000086.1:0-2684 GCF_011189495.1 Photorhabdus stackebrandtii | reverse complement strand
CCGATGAGGGACTAAGCGGCATTGAATTTATGGGCGGACAGGAGCGGACGAACTACCCGTTTGCGCTGTCGGTGGAGGATTTTGGGACGGCGCTGGGGCTGACCGCTCAGGTTGTCGAGCCGTTTGGGCCGGAGCGGGTCTGTGACTATATGCAGCAGGCACTGGAAAGTCTGGCAGCGGCGCTGGCGCGCACCCCGGACAGGCCGGTGCGTGCCCTGGATATCCTGCCGGCCGCGGAACGGACCTTGTTACTCACCACCTGGAATGCCACGGAAACGCCGTATCCTGAAGACTTATGTATCCATCAGTTATTTGAACGGCAGGCAGCGACAACCCCGGACGCCATTGCCCTGGTGTATGAAAACCAGTCGCTCAGTTATGCGGAACTCAATGCCCGGGCGAACCGGCTGGCTCGTCAACTCATTGCACTGGGAGTGCGTCCCGGCGGACATATAGCGCTGTTGTTTGAACGCTCAATAGCACTGGTGGTCGCCCAGCTGGCGGTGCTTAAAGCGGGGGCGGTTTATGTACCGATTGATCCGGATACCCCGGATGAGCGGAAGCACTGGGTCATACAGGATTGTGTGGCTCAGTTGCTGCTGACCGATGAGTATATGGCGATCCCGGTCAATTTGGCTGTACCGTTATTGCGAATGAGGAGGGAAGAAACAGACCCTGGGCGGGAAGATGACGAGCTGAATCTTAACTTAACCCGCCGGGGTTCAGATGCCGTTTATGTGATGTATACCTCCGGTTCGACGGGGGTACCGAAAGGAGTTATTGTGTCGCATCGTGCGGTCATCCGGCTGGTGATCAATAATGGCTATGCGGAAATTGGCCCGGATGACCGGGTAGCCTTTACCGCGAATCCCGCTTTTGATGCCGGCACCTTTGAAGTCTGGGCTCCGTTGCTCAACGGCGGGGCGCTGGTGGTTATCGACCGCAGTACATTATTAACTCCATGGCAGTTAGTCCGGGCATTACAGAGCCACTGTATTACAGTTCTGTCACTGGTTGTCGGCCTGTTTAACCGGCTGGCGGGGGAGTTATCCCCGGTTTTACCACAGATAAAAATTTTGATTATTGGGGGGGATGTCCTTGATCCCTATGTTATTGCTCAGGTGCTGACTAGCAATCCACCACAGCAATTATTACAGGCTTATGGCCCGAGTGAAGGTACCACTTTTACGACCACATACCACATCACGGCATTAGCGCAAGGTATAACCCATATCCCGATTGGCCGCCCCATAGCCAATACGCGGGTTTATGTGTTGGATGCCAAAGGGTTACCAGTACCGTTAGGCGCTGTCGGTGAAATGTATATTGGCGGAGACGGGGTCGCCAAGGGCTATCTGAACCGGCCTGAACTGACGGCAGAACGTTTCCTGGCTGACCCGTTCAGCGATAAGCCGGATGCCCGGATGTACCGCACCGGGGATTTGGCGCGTTATTTGCCGGACGGCAATCTGGAATTTTTGGGTCGTACTGACCAGCAGGTGAAAATCCGCGGTTTCCGCATTGAACCGGGGGAAATTGAAGCGCGGCTGGCCGAACACCCGGCGGTGCGTGAAGCCGTGGTGCTGGCTCACGAGGAAAGACTGGACAAACGGCTGGTGGCGTATGTGGCGGCGGACGTGGAAGAAGGGCTGGTGAATGACTTACGTGAGCGCCTGAGTCAAGTTTTGCCGGAGTATATGGTGCCGGCAGCGGTGGTGCGCCTGGACCGTTTCCCGCTAACCCCGAGCGGCAAACTGGACCGCCGGTCACTGCCGGTGCCCGGGGAGGACGCCTTTGCCCGCCAGCGTTATGCAGCCCCGCAGGGCGCCACCGAAACCGCCCTGGCGGCGGTCTGGCGTGAGTTACTGGGTATCGAAAAAATCAGCCGGCATGACAATTTCTTTGCCCTGGGCGGGCATTCTTTGCTGGCTGTACGGGTGATGAACCGGATAATGGCCGTACTGGGTGTGGAGCTCCCGCTGGCGGCACTGTTTCATTCGCCTTCGCTGGCGGCCTTAGCGCAGGCGGTACAGAAACAAGACCGGCCCGCCTTGCCCGCCATACTGCCGGTCTCCCGGTCGGAAACTTTGCCGTTATCCTTTGCTCAACAGCGTTTATGGTTCCTGGCCCAGCTCGACGGGGTCAGTGAAACGTATCATATCCCCCTGGCGCTGCATTTACGCGGCCGGCTGGATATCACCGCCTGGCAGCAGGCCCTGAATGCCGTCTTTGCCCGTCATGAAGCACTGCGCTCTGTTTTTGTTTCCGTCGATGGTCAGCCTCAGATTCATCTGTTGGCGGCAGGCGACGGGTTGCCGCTGGTTCAGCATGATCTGCGTGAACATCCGGATGCTGACACGGAATTAGAACGCCTGTGTGCTGGAGAAATGTCTGTACCGTTTGACCTCAGCCGGGGACCGCTTATCCGGGCGGAACTTATCCGACTGAGGGAAGAGGATTATCAGTTTTTGCTGACCCAGCATCATATTGTGTCCGATGGCTGGTCAGTCAATGTGCTGATAAATGAACTGAACGCACTCTACGCCGCCTTTCTGATCGGCCAGCCGGATCCGCTGCCCCCATTGGCCATTCAGTACCCGGATTACGCCGCCTGGCAGCATCAGTGGTTTTCCGCCGAACGTACCCAGGCGCAGTCGGACTACTGGCGCACAACACTGGCCGAT
>NZ_PUJV01000085.1:0-2878 GCF_011189495.1 Photorhabdus stackebrandtii | reverse complement strand
GAATTGACATTAGATCCGGCAGACGGGCCGGTCAGTGAGCAGTTAAGCCGGCGTTTTGACCCCCGCCATTATCGTCTGAACTTAAGTGAAGCCCCGTTATTGCAGTTTGTTGTTGCCCGGGACACGGAGGGGCGTTGGTGCTTACTGGAATTACAGCACCACCTGATTGGTGACCATACCACGTTAGAAGTCCTGCATCGTGAAATCCGGGCGTTTCTGACGGGGCAGGCAGAGACGTTACCGGCCCCGGTGCCGTTCCGCAATCTGGTGGCCCGGGCCCGGTTAGGCCTGAGTCAGGAAGAACACACCCGTTTCTTCACGGAGATGCTGTGGGAGGTGGCAGAGCCGACCCTGCCGTTCGGCGTGGCGGAGGTCCACCGTGACGGCTCACAGGTGACGGAATTCCACCGGATGTTGCCGGCGGAACTGAATGCCCGTCTGCGCCAGCAGGCGCAGCAGCTGGGCGTCAGTCTGGCAACGTTGTGCCATCTGGCCTGGGCACAGGTGTTATCGCGCACCAGCGGGCAGGAAAAGGTGGTGTTCGGCACCGTGCTGTTCGGGCGCATGGCGGCGGGAGCAGGGGCTGGCACAGGGATGGGACTGTTTATTAATACCCTGCCGCTGCGACTGGATATTGATAACACACCGGTGCGGGAGAGTGTGCAGCAGGCCCAGTCCCGGCTGGCCGGATTACTGGCGCATGAGCATGCGTCACTGGCGCTGGCTCAGCGGTGCAGCAGCATTGACAATGCGGGGCCTCTTTTCAGTGCCCTGCTGAACTACCGGCACAATGATGTATCAGCCCTGTCCGATGAGGGACTAAGCGGCATTGAATTTATGGGCGGACAGGAGCGGACGAACTACCCGTTTGCGCTGTCGGTGGAGGATTTTGGGACGGCGCTGGGGCTGACCGCTCAGGTTGTCGAGCCGTTTGGACCGGAGCGGGTCTGTGACTATATGCAGCAGGCACTGGAAAGTCTGGCGGAGGCGCTGGCGCACACCCCGGACAGGCCGGTTGGGGCGTTAGATATTCTGCCGGCCGCGGAACGGACCTTGTTACTCACCACCTGGAATGCCACGGAAACGCCGTATCCTGAAGACTTATGTATCCATTGGTTATTTGAACGGCAGGCAGCGACAACCCCGGGCGCCATTGCTTTGGTGTATGAAAATCAGTTGCTCAGTTACGCGGAACTCAATGCCCGGGCGAACCGACTGGCTCGTCAACTCATTGCACTGGGAGTTCTTCCCGGCGGACATATAGCGCTGTTGTTTGAACGCTCAATAGCACTGGTGGTCGCCCAACTGGCGGTGCTTAAAGCGGGGGCGGTTTATGTACCGATTGATCCGGATACCCCGGATGAGCGCAAACTTTGGGTCATACAGGATTGTGCGGCTCAGTTGCTGCTGACCGATGAGCATATGGCGATCCCGGACAATCTGGCGGTACCGTTATTGCGAATGAAGGAAGAGACAGACCCAGGCCGCGAAGATGACGGACGGGATCTTAACTTAACCCGTCTGGGGTCAGATGCCGTTTATGTGATGTATACCTCCGGTTCGACGGGGGTACCGAAAGGGGTTATTGTGTCGCATCGTGCGGTCATCCGGCTGGTTATCAATAATGGCTATGCGGAAATTGAACCGGATGACCGGGTGGCCTTTACCGCGAATCCCGCCTTTGATGCCGGCACCTTTGAAGTCTGGGCTCCACTGCTCAACGGCGGGGCGCTGGTGGTTATCGACCGCAGTACATTATTAACTCCGCAGCAGTTAGTCCGGGCATTGCAGAGCCACTGTATCACCGTTCTGTCACTGGTTGTCGGCCTGTTTAACCGGCTGGCGGGGGAGTTATCCCCGGTTTTACCACAGATAAAAATTCTGATTGTTGGGGGGGATGTCCTTGACCCTAATGTTATTGACCAGGTGCTGACTGGCAATCCGCCACAGCAATTATTACAGGCTTATGGCCCGAGTGAAGGTACCACGTTTACGACCACCTACCGTATTATGGCATTAGCACAGGGCATAACCAGCATCCCGATTGGCCGTCCCATCGCCAATACGCGGGTTTATGTGTTGGATGCTAAAGGGTTACCGGTGCCGTTAGGCGCTGTCGGAGAAATGTATATTGGCGGAGACGGGGTCGCCAAGGGCTATCTGAACCGGCCTGAACTGACGGCAGAACGTTTCCTGGCTGACCCGTTCAGCGATAAACCGGATGCCCGCATGTACCGCACCGGGGATTTGGCCCGCTACTTGCCGGACGGCAATCTGGAATTTTTGGGCCGTACTGACCAGCAGGTGAAAATCCGCGGTTTCCGCATTGAACCGGGGGAAATCGAAGCGAGGCTGGCCGAACACCCGGCGGTGCGTGAAGCCGTGGTGCTGGCTCACGGGAAAGGGCTGGACAAACGGCTGGTGGCGTATGTGGCGGCGGACATGGAAGAAGGGCTGGTGAATAACTTACGTGAGCGCCTGAGTCAAGTTTTGCCGGAGTATATGGTGCCGGCAGCGGTGGTGCGCCTGGACCGCTTCCCGCTAACCCCGAACGGCAAACTGGACCGCCGGGCGTTGCCAGTGCCCGGGGAGGACGCCTTTGCCCGCCAGCGTTATGCAGCCCCGCAGGGCGCCACCGAAACCGCCCTGGCGGCGGTCTGGCGTGAGTTACTGAGTATCGAAAAAATCAGCCGGCATGACAATTTCTTTGCCCTGGGCGGGCATTCTTTGCTGGCGGTGCGGGTGATAGAACATTTGCGTCAGCAGGGGCTTACACTGGCGGTACGCGACCTGTTTCAGACTCCGGTGTTAGCCAATCTGGCACAAAAGCTGGAGCAGTACGCGACCGTGCCCGTGCCTGCCAATGTGATTACCCCGG
>NZ_PUJV01000084.1:0-2903 GCF_011189495.1 Photorhabdus stackebrandtii | reverse complement strand
TATCACGGCAGGTGTGATGGAGGTGTTCAAGTTCGGCTTTTTGTTCATCGGTAATGAATATTTTCATGACGGATACCCTGAACCTCATTTGGGCGAAAATCAAGCAGTTTCAATGAGCACAGGTATATATCTTTTCTGAATTATTTTGTTGCTTATAAATCGATATGACAAACAAGTTATGAGGTTTTTTTTGTGTCTGTTTTTGTGATTTTTATTATTTCATATTAAATGATTATTTTGATGTGTTATTTTAGTGTGATTCATGTTTGTTATTTGAAAATTCATGGTGATTTTTAAATATAAAATAATATTTGTTTGGAATTAAATTCCTGTTGATTGTCTCGGTGCTTTTTTATTCTTATAACGTTTTTTTAGAGTTTATTTCTTGCTAATTTAAAGTTATGTAATTTAATATAAATAATCAGTGAAACTGCAAAAAATTCGTGAGTTAGCCAAAACAGTTACAGGCTAGAATGAATTAATAATTTTCGTTCGACAGAAAGTACTGCCATAGCAAAGTCTATTTTCATAACCCAGTCTTATATTGGCAAAGCGGAATTAGTGTGTAATGTCTGATTCTGGGAGGGTTTTTGAGATAAGTGATTGAAAAATAAACAATAAATAATCTTAACTAATTTAGGGACGGATTTATTACCATTGATAACGTGCAAGAAAATTTCGTCTTTCTTTTATCATGCGCTTCAGTTTTTAAATCTACGGTACTTGGTGATCTTTCTATCGCTGTATCTTTGACTAATTAATATAAGGCTTGGATAACCATAAGATTAAATAAGATTCCAAAATAGTGCTACATCTTATACCACTCATAATCCTATGTATAACAATGGGTTGAAGAGGGCTATGTGTAGCAGAATTATGAAACGTTATTTAACACACTTAAAATAACCAATAAATTTATTGAGGTAATAAATGAAAGATAACATTGCTACAGAGGGAAATATGTTTAAAAGCGAAGTGCTTTCTCAGAAGTTAGATGAAAATACCCCACATCATACAGATGAGACACCGATTCCATCACGAAAATGCGTTGTAGTCGGGGGGACATCCCTTGCGGTGTCCTGTGCTGAACAAATTCAATCCGCCGGACATATTATACAAGCAGTGTTATCTACAGATAGTGTTTTGCAAACATGGGCTGAACAGCAGGGGATTGATTGGGTTAATTCGGTGGAAGAATTACAAGAACACATCCAGTTACAGCCTGTTGACTGGCTTTTCTCCATTGTCAATCCTCTCATTTTGCCTGCCTCATTAATTAAACAAATCCGCGGAGGCGCTTTTAATTATCATGACAGTCCCTTGCCGCGTTATGCAGGTAGCCATGCAACGTCTTGGGCGCTGTTAGCGAGGGAAACAGAGTATGCCATTTCCTGGCACTGTATTGAAGGCGCTGTGAATGGCGGAAACATTGCTGTGCAATGGCCGGTCTCGATTGAAGAACAGGATACGGCTTTTTTATTGAATCTGAAATGTTATCAGGCGGCTCAGAAAGGATTTAATGAACTCTTAACAACGCTGAGTCACGACACATTAATAACCTACCCGCAAAATCTTTCGCAACGGCGTTTTTATGCGCTGTCGCATCGCCCGGAGGCGGGTGGGTACTTATGTTGGAAACAGCCGGGCGAGGTATTGTCTGCGTTAGTGCGCGCATTAGACTTTGGCGAGAATGACGCCAATCCATTAGGTTACCCAAAACTGTTATTAAAACAGGATACGGTACGAATTTCCTGGCTTCAGCGGTTGGGTACCTATTCTGGGGAAAAACCGGGGACGTTGATTCGTGTGGAGGAGGAGGGCTGGCAGGTGTCGACGGGCAGTGAGGATGTCCGGATCGGGGGATTTTCCACATTGGAAGGCCAGTTATTGTCTGCCCGTGAGCTGACAGAAATATCAGAACTGCAACCCGGTGAACAATTGCCTTTGATTTCGCCCCAACAGGCACAGAATATCAAGAATACACTTCAAAAGTTCGCCCCTGATGAACCTTTCTGGTGTCAGCGTCTTACCGGCTGGCAACCCAGCCATTTACCTTTCGATATCCCCCATAAGACAGCAGAACCCTGCTGGGCAATAAGTCCCTGGCAATCTGCGTTTTCCCAAAAAAGTCAGGAAGCGACATGGAAAACGTTATTACAGGCATTCGTTATCTATCTGACGCGGTTGACCCAGCAAACGGTATGTCAGGTTGGTTGGTATGTGGGAGCAAACGAGGAGTTATCAAATATGGCATCGATGGTGCCCATGACCGTTGAAACCGAATTTAATAAGCCGTGGAGTGAGGTTGTTGTCGCTGTTGATAATGAACTGGCCCTGTTGGCACAGCATGGCATATACAGTCGTGACCTTTTTTCGCGTTTTCCTGCACTGTCCGTTATCCCAGAATTAAGAACGTGCTATCCATGGCCGATAGCTGTCTCTGTCGTGCCGGATAGCCGGTTAGGTGATCAGGAAAGGTCTGGCGAATTACTGACATTTCAGATAAATACACAGGGTAGTTTCCGTTGGATTTATGATGAAAATCGTCTGGATACGGCAGTGATCCTGCGGATGAGTGAACATTTGCAGCAGTTATTGTCATTAGAAAAGACAAATGAAGCCATCCCCATCGGGCAGCTTAATTTGCTTTCTGAAACTGAAAGGATATTGCTCCTGAAAACCTGGAATGCGACAGAAATGCCGTATCCTGAAGACTTGTATATTCATCAGTTATTTGAACAACAGGTGGCGAAAACCCCGGAAGCGACGGCTTTGATGTATGAAAATCAGTCCCTGAGTTATGCCGAATTAAATACTCGTGCTAATCGGTTGGCCCATCAACTTATTGCGTTGGGCGTAGAGCCGGATCAGCGGGTAGCGATTTGTGTCTCACGTTCACCGGC
>NZ_PUJV01000083.1:0-2908 GCF_011189495.1 Photorhabdus stackebrandtii | reverse complement strand
ATTCCATACTTCATCTGTTAACATAGTTCTTGGCATGATGGTGAGGTAGAGTCGTTTTTTGGCGAAAGCAATTATACCCCATCATCATGCTGTTCCGTAATTCCTCTCAAAACGTCAACAGCCCCTAGGGAAAGGGTTTCTTTGGCAACAAAAACATACACAGCGATTGCTGGATACCTTGCGCCCGGAAGTCGAACGTTATGTTCAATCTCCCCGGTACTATCAATTAGCGAGGGCATTTGAGCGGCGGTTTGAGTACCCATTGCCTTCTTTATGTCGTCTGACGCAACGTGATTCTCCGTGGAATCCACTGAGGCCATTGCCGCCGGTAGGAGGTAATCCGGCATTGCATGGCATTGAGCCGGAAGAGGTTAATGTATCAATGGACCTGTGCGAGCGGGTTGGCCATATGCTAGTACTCGGTACAACCCGTGTTGGTAAGACCCGACTGGCAGAACTACTCATCACGCAGGATATCCGGCGAGGTAATATCACGATTGTGTTTGATCCGAAAGGGGATGCAGACCTGCTCAAACGAATGTGGGCGGAAGCGCATCGTGCTGGACGGGAAGATGAATTCCAGGTGTTTCATCTGGGCTGGCCGGATATTAGTGCTCGCTATAATGCTGTTGAACGTTTTGGTCGGGTTTCAGAAGTCGCTTCTCGTATAGCGGGACAATTGAGTGGGGCGGGTAATAGTGCTGCTTTTCGTGAATTTGCCTGGCGTTTTGTCAATATCGTTACCCGCGCCTTGGTGGCTCTGGGGCAGAGACCGGATTACACCCTGATATTACGCTATGTCACCAATATTGGGGAATTGTATGAAACGTATGCTGAAAAAATTATCAGGCAATGCCTGCCTGTGTTATGGACGCAGGTGGAGAAAAGCCTGGGTCTGCTGACGGAAGACGATTTGCCACGCAATATGCAGGGGCAGACGAATGCAGTGAAAATCTGGGCGATTGAAATGGCACTAAGCTCAGAAGCGGGGAAAAAACTCTACGATCCGATACTGGACGGGTTGCGCAGTGCGGTTCGTTATGATCGCACCTACTTTGACAAAATCGTGGCATCCCTGTTGCCATTACTGGAAAAGCTGACCACGGGGAAAATAGCTGCTCTGTTGGCGCCAGATTACACGGATATGAATGATCCGCGTCCCATCTTTGACTGGCAACAAGTGATACGTAAGAAAGGTATCGTCTATGTGGGGCTGGACGCTTTATCGGATGCAGAAGTGGCTTCGGCAGTAGGTAATTCTATGTTCGCAGACTTGGTTTCTGTTGCAGGTCATATCTACAAATTTGGTTTGGATGATGGTTTACCAGAAGGCAAAACGAGAAAATTCCCTATTAGCTTACATTGTGATGAATTCAATGAACTGATGGGCGATGAATTTATTCCGCTGATTAACAAAGGTGGGGGCGCAGGGATAGAGGTAACCGCTTATACGCAGACCTTGTCTGATATTGAAGCACGTATTGGCAGTAGTGCTAAAGCGGCACAGGTAACAGGAAATTTTAATACCTTAGTCATGTTGCGGGTTAGGGAAAACAACACAGCTGAGCTGTTAACCCGCCAGTTGCCGGAGGTAGAGGTCTATACCAAAACTTTGGTCTCCGGGATTACCGATATCTCCAGTCCAGAGCAGGGTGGTCATTTTACTTCTAACATTCAGGATCGGGTTAGCACGATCAGAACGCCGTTAATTACGCCTGCCGAAGTGATTAACTTGCCGAAAGGTCAGGCATTTGCTCTGCTTGAAGGGGGACGGTTATGGAAGATCCGCATGCCGTTGCCAGCAGCCGATGATGATGACCTGATGCCGGCAAGTCTGCAAAAAATCGCTGATGAAATGCGTAAACATTACCGTACCAGTGAATCCTGGTGGTCAGCGGGCTCAATGCCAAGTGACGGTCAGGTTGACCTGCATGTGATGTTAAATCCAGCGGTGCTGACGCTTGATGGGGAAGCTGAAAATGACGCAACAGAACACTAAATCGCCGCAGATATCATCGAAAAAATCAGGTCCATTAAAAACTGTCCTGTGGGATATGCCATGGATGCTCATTGGTTTTTTGCTGGTATCGTTGTTTTTTAGTTTGGTTGTTGAATACCTTGGGATAGCCTTTTTCTGGCCGGAACAGGGTGAAAGGCACAGCCAGCAAGTTATGATCACGGAAAGCGGTTGGCTGTCACGGGAATTTACCCGCAGCTTACTGTTATCAGAGCCTGCTACTACGCTCAGTATCGGGTTAAAATGGGGTTATCAGTGGGTGTTTGTAGACAGTAGTGCATTGGACTGGATTAATCAACAGTATACAGTACAAGCTCGGAGCCATGATGAAATGGTGAGAAAGTTGGACGATTGGAGTGTATGGCTAGCGGAAAGTTTGCGGAAGTATCTGCTAGCAACGGTATATGTGACCGTAACCTTTGTTATCCGGCTCACTATCCTGGTATTGTCTTTGCCCTTGTTTGTGATGGTTATAGGCGTTGCTGTCGTTGAAGGGCTAAGTCGGCGTGACCTGCGGCGTTATGGAGCGGCTTATGAGTCGAGTTTTATCTATCATCATGCCAAACGGTTTGTGAAACCGGCGTTCTGTGTACCCTGTTTGCTGTATCTTTCCTGGCCGTCGGCTGTGTATCCTAATTTACTATTGTTACCCGCAGCTCTCCTATTAGGGGGGGTTATTACCGTGATGATGAGTACTTTTAAGAAATATCTTTGAGGTAAAAGTCGTATGATGTGAATTGGTTGGTAAAATGTCTCAAATACCTGGTAGATTCACATAATAAGTGCAACATCGTTAATCTGGAAGTAAACATGTTCGTATTCCCTTAAATAATTCATTCGGTGTTTTCCCACCCCGTGTTTTCCGGGGGCGATTATTTAATCGGTTTACCA
>NZ_PUJV01000082.1:0-3218 GCF_011189495.1 Photorhabdus stackebrandtii | reverse complement strand
AATCTGATATCTTTCTGTCTCGGTCAGTTGTGTATAGGCCATAGTGCATTTTCCTGTGGCGGGAAAGGTGCCTACTATAGCAACTGACCGCCTTTCTGAAAAATTGCACTTATTAGTCGAATCCGCCATCAATATGAATTATCTAAAATAACGAAGACGTTACAATTAAAAAATAAAGATGGTGTAATGTGTAAGTTTTTATTAAAATTGGATATTCAGCTTAATTCAGGCTTTACTGTGTAATACATTGCTGTTTTTCCATTACCAAGAGGTTAAGATAATCGTAATATATAAAGAAGGCATTAACATATAGATATAAATTAAGTGAAAAATCGGTTCATAATAAAAATATATACCCGTGCTCATTGAAACTGCTTGATTTTCGCCCAAATGAGGTTCAGGGTATCCGTCATGAAAATATTCATTACCGATGAACAAAAAGCCGAACTTGAACACCTCCATCACACCTGCCGTGATAAGCGGGAGTGTGATCGCATCAAAGCGGTCCTGCTGGCCTCTGAGGGTTGGAGTTCTGTCATGATCGCTCAAGCCCTGCGCCTGCATGAAACGACCGTTAATCGTCATATCAGCGATTACCATCCCACGCAGGGGACGAAACTGGCTTATGGCTGGATGCGTAAAGGCCAGAAAACCGCAGTGAAAACCACAGGAAGCCGTACCCGTCTGAACCTGATGGGGGCCCTGAATCTGGCCGATATCGGTAAAACGGTGGTACGCGAGTATGACCGTATCGACAGTTATCACATCGCAGAATTTTTCATTGCCCTGCGTGAAACCTATCCGGTCAGTCAGAAGGTTCATATTATCCTTGACGGAGCCGGTTATCACCGGAGTGAGTTGGTGAAAGACTGGGCTTATGTGATGAATATCGAGCTTCATTACTTACCCCCCTACAGCCCGAATCTGAACCCGATAGAAAGGCTGTGGAAAGTGATGAATGAACAAGTCAGAAATAATCGTTACTTCGCCTCGGCGGCCTTGTTCAGGCAGGCGATACATCGCTTTTTTACGGAAATATTACCGGAACTTGCCGGGAAGCTGTCGCGCCGTATTAATGACAACTTCCAGATTCTGAATCCTGCATCTTCAAGTTAAGCGAGTATACAATGTTAATCATATTATGTATTTTAAAGTTAATATCGTGGAAAATATGGATAAATCAATTCGATAGAATTTAATCTTCAAGATATGAACGTGATTATTAAGAACATCAGTGAGTTATAACAGATTGATGTTGTGCGAATTTTTATACAGTAACACAGACGAGCCTGTTATGGATAAGACGTTACTGTTAGTGAGATAGATTTTTTTCTCTATAATGCATTTTTCTCCACGTAGTTCCACCATTTATTCTACGAGATCTAAACATGAAACATTCCCCATTGCGACGTTCGCTGTTATTAGCAGGTATTACTCTCCCTTTGGTCAACTTCACTCTTCCAGCATGGGCTGGAGTTATTCCTTCATCACTGCATCAACAACTTGCCGAGTTGGAAAACAGCACAAAAGGCCGACTGGGGGTAACCTTGATTAATACTGCGAATGGTCAGGAGCTCCAGTACCGAGGGAATGAGCGTTTCCCTTTCTGTAGTACTTTCAAACTGATGCTGGTGGCAGCAGTGTTACATAAAAGTATGTCCCAATCAGAACTGTTAGCAAAACATATCAATTATCGTGAGTCCGACTTACAGTCTTATGCGCCGATTGCCCGCAAGAATCTGAACCAAGGGATGAGTATCACACAACTATGTGCCGCAACGTTGCAATACAGCGACAACACTGCGGCGAACTTGTTAATTAAAGAATTAGGTGGGTTAGCGGCGGTGAACCACTTTGCTCAAGGCCTTGGTGATAAAGCGTTCCGGCTCGATCGCTGGGAACCTGATCTGAACAGCGCGATTCCCGATGATCCCAGAGATACCACAACACCAGCGGCAATGGCGGCTAGTGTGAAGAAAATCGTGCTTGGAGAGACTCTGGCTGAACCACAACGTGAACAATTGGTTGTCTGGCTCAAAGGGAATACCACAGGAAATGCCAGTATTCGTGCCGGAGCACCGACTGGTTGGGTAGTTGGTGACAAAACGGGTAGCGGTGATTACGGCACCCGTAACGATGTCGCCGTACTTTGGCCACCAGAAGGGGTATCACCTGTAGTTCTGGCGATTTATTTTACCCAACATCAAAAAGACGCTGAGTCACGCAATGATGTGCTGGCTTCCGCTACACGATTGGTGATGGAGCATTTGGCATAATTTTTTCTGGAATACAGGTAATTGTGCCAAGAGTGTAAGTAACACCAAAGTTGTCCCCTTGATAATTATGTAGTAACGTACCTACATAAATTGATTGTTATATTGGGAGGTACTATGCCAATCACAACCTTATCAAGCCGGGAGCTCAACCAAGATGTCAGTAGGGCAAAGAAGGCTGCCAAAAGTGGTCCTGTGTTTATCACCGATCGCGGCAAGCCAGCGCATGTCCTGCTGACTATTGAGGAATATCAACGGATCACGAAGCAACGCAGAAACATCGCTGATGCTTTAGCAATGCCCGGTGTTGAAGATATTGAATTCAATCCGGCGCGAGCTACCATTAATAGCCGTCCGGTTAATTTCTCATGATGTTTGTTCTTGATACCAATGTTGTGTCCGAGCTTCGGAAAGTTCGGGCGGGTAAGGCTAATAATGGGGTTGCCTCATGGGCTGAAGGTGTTGATGCAGCGGAACTTTTCCTATCGGCCATTACCATTGTGGAGCTGGAAACCGGCATCTTACAGATTGAACGGCGAGACATAATCCAAGGGGCATTATTGCGTTCATGGTTTAACCACCATGTCATACCGGAATTTACTGGGCGGATCTTACCGGTAGATATGGCTGTGGCGTTGCGGTGCGCCCAGCTGCATGTACCTGATCCATGCTCAGAGCGTGATGCACTTATCGCGGCAACCGCACTCGTTCATGGTATGACAGTAGTCACACGGAACGTGGCCGATTTTGAGTTGACTGGAGTGACAATATTGAACCCTTGGATTTAGTAAGACCCGCCGTAAACCCTCGCCCAGTGCGAGGGTGTCGCAAAAGGTCGGCATTGAAAATAACCCCACAGAAATTTATTGCCTGTTATTGGGACTGGCAACCCATGACAGGCTAAAAATAGCCCATAATATCAGGGCAACTGCCCTTGATAAGTTA
>NZ_PUJV01000081.1:0-3348 GCF_011189495.1 Photorhabdus stackebrandtii | reverse complement strand
AATAATCCCACCACCATCTCCAGACTGCGCTCGGCGCAGATGGCGACCCGGTCATCCGGCTGCACGCCGAGGGTCAACAGATGATGGGCCAGCCGGTTGGCGCGGCGGTTCAGTTCGTCATAGCTGACGGACTGTTCTTCAAACACCACAGCAATGGCATCCGGGGTACGTGCCGCCTGTTGTTCGAACAATTCATGGATCAGGGCTTCCTGCGGGAAATCCGCCTGTGTGGCGTTGAAATTCATCAGTTGCTGATGTTCAGCAGTAGGCAGAACCGATAGGCTCAAAATAGATTGCTGGGGTTCAGTTGCCAGAGCTTCAATCAGGCCGCTGATGGCGGTAACCAGATAGTTTGCGACCCGGGTGGGGTCAATCCCTGAAATAGCCTGAGCCACTAGATTGAAGCCTTCCCCTAAATCATCCACCGAGAGGGTCAACGGGTAATTAGTACGTTCCTCTGTCGCCAACAAGCGCATGCCATCCCAGGTTGTATCGTCTGCGTCTGACTGGGTATGGCGGTAGTTAAGCAGAGCGCTGAACAATGGCATCGGTGGCGTCACACCACTGCAACGCTGGGCCAGCGCCAGAGGGGCCTGTTCATGTTCCAGCAGTGCCGTGAGGTCACGATAGGTGGACTGCACCACTTCCAGTACACTGCGACCGGCAAGGGATACCCGCAATGGCAGGGTATTGATAAACAACCCCATTACCCGATCGGCGCCGGCAGAGCCTTGCAGACGGCCCAACAGTACGGTGCCGAAGACCACATCATCACGGCCGCTGGTTTGCGCCAACACCAGCGCCCAGGCAACATGGAACATTACACTTGGGCTGATACCCAGACGGCGGGCCTGGTTGCGGATCGCCCGGGCGAGTGTGGTATCTAGAGGTATATGAATTTCGGACACATCCTCACCGTCGCCTTGCACATTAAGCAGACCAAAGGGGGCAGTTGGTTCATCGATATCGGCGAGCTGCGTACGGAAGTAATCCTCATGTACAGAAACCGGTACGCTCAGAGTTTGAGCGATAAAGTTACGGTATGGCAGCGAATTAGTCAGTTCTCCCGTACGCCCCTGCAACAACAGGCGGATTTCGGCGATGATAAGTTCCAGTGTCATATGATCGCCGATCAGATGGTGGAAGCCCAAAGCTAACAACCACTCATGGCTGGTCGGATCATAGGCAATATCGGCAGTGAGCAGCGGTGCCTGACTGAGATCGTACCGACGCTGGCGTGGGTTGGTGTGGGCCTGTAGCTGGGCCAGCACATTGTTTGCCGAGACCGGCACAAAGGTGTTCACTGACAGGGATGCCTGACGCCAGACCACTTGTACGGGCTGGGTCAGTCCCTGCCAACAGATGGCAGTACGCAGGATATCGTGGCGGTCGATCACCTGTTGCAGGGCACCAAGGAAAGCGTCGAGACGTGTACGGTTATCAAAAGCTACCAAGCTGTTTAACAGATAGGTATCCCCATGTTCCTGCAAGCGATGGTGGAACAAGATGCCTTCCTGCAACGGGGCAAGCGGGTAGATATCCTGCACATTAGCCGCCCCGCCGGGAACAGTGTCGATAATGGTATCGAGCTCAGTCTGGGATAGTTTCACCAACGGTAACAGATCCGGGGTGAGGATAGTGCAATCTTCGGTAATGCGACTAGGCGGTACGACGAAGACCGGTTTACCCTGATGTGTTTGTATCATCTGAGCCATCTCGGCAAGCACGGGTGTAGAGAAAACACTACGGACATCAAGCAACCAGCCAGCGCCACGCAATCGCTCAATCAGACTGACCGCCATCAGTGAATGGCCGCCGAGTTCGAAGAAATGATCATGACGGCCAACACGCTCCAAGCCCAGCAGCTCCTGCCAAATCTGCACCAGAAGGGTTTCCAGTTCGCCCTCAGGCGCTTCATAACCACGCGTTGCCACGGCAGACTGCTCAGGGTCGGGTAGCGCCTTACGGTCAAGTTTACCGTTAGGGGTCAGCGGGAAAGTTTCCAGCGTCACAAAGGCGCTGGGCAGCATATAATCGGCCAGATGTTGCGCCAGTTGCTGGCGCAGTTCGGCTGGCACCAGTTCAACGCCGGACTGAGGCCGGAGATAGGCCACCAGACGTTTTTCTCCGGCAATGTCTTCGCGGGCGATAACAACAGCTTCGCGCACTCCAGAACATTGGGCGAGGCGTGCCTCGATTTCACCGAGCTCAATCCGGAAACCACGCAGCTTGACCTGAAAATCGTTGCGGCCAAGGTACTCGATATTACCATCCGGCAGCCAGCAGCCGAGATCACCCGTCTTGTACAGTCGGTCATCTGGTGTTGTTGAGAAGAGATCAGGAATAAAACGCTCTGCCGTCAGTGCTGGACGGTTGAGGTAACCGCGGGCCACACCGGCACCACCAATATAGATCTCACCGGCCACACCAAGGGGCACCGGCTGGCCTTGTGCATCCAGAATATAAATCCGGGTGTTGGCGATCGGTTGACCAATAGGGGGCGCATTTTCATTACGGACATCACATAGATAGAGAGTTGCACAGACGGTACTTTCTGTTGGCCCATAGGCATTGATCATCCGTCGCCCCGCTGCCCACCGTTTGACCAGCGCGGGCGGACAAGTTTCACCTGCCAAAACTAAAGTTGTCAAGTCGGGTAGGTCAGCATCAGGCGTTAAGGCACTAGCTGCAACAGGAGGAAGAGTCACATGGGTGATCGCCTGAGTTTGCAGAGTCTTGAGCAGCGCTTTACCAGGTAACAAGGCTTCGCGGGATGCCAGAACAAGACAGGCACCTTGACACAGTGTAGTAGCAATTTCAGAGATACAGGCATCAAAGCTGAAAGAAGCGAATTGCAATAACCGACTGTCAGCTGTGATATGAAATGCTTCAATTTGTGCGTTAATCAAGTTGCGCAGGCCACGATGTTCAACCATGACCCCTTTGGGCTGACCGGTGGAGCCGGAGGTGTAGATAACATACGCCAGATGATGTGGAGTCAACCCCCTTGCATGGGTACCAGGGTTATTGTCCGCACAGGTATCGAAGGTTTGGGTATCCAGCAGCACCGTCGGCAGACCGCTGCCCAATTTTTCAACCAGTGACGTCTGGGTAAGCAGGACCACCGGCGCCGCATCTGCCAGCATATAGGCCAGCCGTTCAGTCGGGTAAGCCGGGTCGAGGGGCACATAGGCGCCACCGGCTTTAAGGGTTCCCAGCAGTCCCACCACCATCGCCGGACTGCGTTCAACACAGATAGCGACCCGGTCATCAAGCTGTACGCCCAGTGCAATTAAATGATGCGCCAGCTGGTTGGCGCAGCGGTTCAGTTCACCATAGCTGAGTGAC
>NZ_PUJV01000080.1:0-3797 GCF_011189495.1 Photorhabdus stackebrandtii | reverse complement strand
TTTGCCTGGCGGCGATAGCGCGGTGGACCCACCTGACCCCATGCCGAACTCAGCAGTGAAACGCCGTAGCGCCGATGGTAGTGTGGGGTCTCCCCATGTGAGAGTAGGGAACTGCCAGGCTTTAATTTTTTGGGGTTTGCGTTATGCGAGCCACTATTGCTGATATGGCTCAGTTGGTAGAGCACACCCTTGGTAAGGGTGAGGTCCCCAGTTCGAATCTGGGTATCAGCACCATGATAATATATAAAGGATTTGTCTGGCGGCGATAGCGCGGTGGTCCCACCTGACCCCATGCCGAACTCAGCAGTGAAACGCCGTAGCGCCGATGGTAGTGTGGGGTCTCCCCATGTGAGAGTAGGGAACTGCCAGACTTTATTTTAAGACAAAAAGGCCACCCTTTTGGGTGGCCTTTTTGCATTTAGAGAAAAAACTAACTTTGTTTTCCAACTGTTTTCCATGTCTATAGGCTGATAAACTACTTATTAAATAGCTATTGAGTATTGAGTAAATGCTTTCTCTTAAAGAGTTTAATACTTTTGGGTTATCAGCCCATGCTAAATGTTTAGATATAGCTGAATCTGCTGAATCTTTATTCGCTTTATGGCAGAAAGCTAAAAGCCAAAAACAATCTGTACTGCTGCTTGGTGGGGGCAGTAATGTCTTATTTACTGAAGATTTTGAGGGAACTGTGATTCTGAATAGAATCATGGGGATTCAATATCAGGAAACTGATGAGTTATGGCGTCTACATGTAGGAGCGGGAGAAAATTGGCATGAATTAGTCTGCTATTCTCTTAAAAATCAGATTAATGGGTTAGAAAATCTGGCGTTAATTCCAGGTTGTGCTGGTGCGGCGCCGATTCAAAATATTGGCGCATATGGTATTGAATTTAAAGATGTATGTGAGTACGTAGATGTTCTGAATCTGGAAACTGGAGAACAAACACGTCTTAGTATTGATGAATGTCAGTTTGAGTATCGGGATAGTGTTTTCAAGCATAAATATCAAAAAAATCATTTTATTATCTCTGTAGGCTTATTGTTGAAGAAGAATTGGCAGCCGATGTTGAGTTATGGTGATTTGACTAAATTGTCGAGAGATAGTGTAACTCCTCAGAAGATTTTTGATTCAGTATGTACAATGCGCACCAATAAATTACCTGATCCTACAATAACAGGAAACGCAGGTAGCTTCTTTAAAAATCCAATTGTCAGTGCGGAAGTTGCGGCAAAAATTAAAGAAAGTTACCCTGATAGCCCCCAGTATCCTCATACTAATGGGATGTTCAAATTAGCGGCAGGTTGGCTCATCGAACGGTGTAATTTAAAAGGTTATCGCATAGGTGGTGCATCTGTGCATCTCAGGCAAGCTTTAGTATTGATAAATCAGGGAAATGCAACAGGTAAGGATGTAATCGCATTGGCTGCCTATATTCGCCAGCAAGTGATAAGTAAGTTTGGTGTATTTCTTGAACCTGAGGTGCGTTTTATTGGTTCTAAAGGCGAAATTGATGCTGTGGAATGTATTTCATGAAAGATATAACCGTACCATTACAATTGATTAAAATTTTGTCTGATGGTGAAGTCCATTCTGGTCAACAACTGGGACAGGATTTAGGGATGAGTAGGGCTGGAATTAATAAGCATATACAGACAATTCGTGAATGGGGAATTGAACTGGAAACTACTCCTGGCAAAGGTTATAGCCTTATGGCACCTATGCAGCTACTTGATGAATGCACTATTTTGCAATATTTACCCCAAGATCGTATAGCTGTTTTGCCAGTTATTGATTCGACTAATCAGTATCTACTTGAACGTTTATCTGAGTTAAAGTCGGGGGATGCCTGTGTTGCAGAATACCAGTATGCTGGCAGAGGGAGGCGTGGACGGAAGTGGATTTCACCTTTTGGTAAGAATCTTTACTTATCTATGTATTGGCGTCTTGAACAAGGGCCAGCTGCGGCAATCGGATTGAGTCTGGTTGTCGGTATTGTTATTGCTGAAGTATTGCATCGATTTGGCGCTGATAGAATTAGGGTAAAATGGCCAAATGATTTATATCTTGATGACAAGAAGTTAGCAGGAATTTTAGTCGAATTAATGGGAAAAACTGGTGATGCTGCTCAGGTTGTGATCGGTGCAGGTATAAATATTGCGATGGGTCATAAGGACGAAGAATCTATTAATCAGCAATGGGTTAATTTGCAGCAGGCTGGAATTGAAATTGATCGTAATAAATTGGCTGTAGAGATAATACTTGATCTGAGGAAGGCTCTGATTCAGTTTGAAAATGAAGGTTTATCTTCATTTATTGCACGGTGGTTTGAGCTAGATAATTTTATGGATAGACCAGTAAAATTAATTATTGGTAGTCAGGAAGTTTATGGCATAGCCAGAGGTATTAATCAGCAAGGTGCTTTGTTACTTGATAAGAATGGTGTAATCACTCCATATATCGGTGGTGAGATTTCTTTGAGAGGTTGTTAAGAACAACCGGAAGAAAGATATCTTCCGGGTTCGGAAACTATTTTTACTTACGTAATCTTACACTTTCGATAGTGTGATTAGTGCCTTTTGTCATGATTAGGCTTGCTCGTTCTCGCGTTGGTAGAATATTTTGTTGCAAGTTTAAGCCATTGATCTCCTGCCAGATATCAGATGCAATGTTTATGGCCTCTTCTTCTGATAACTTGGAATAACTGTGGAAATAAGAATCTGGATCTGAAAAGGCGCCCTGACGAAATTTTAGGAACCGACTGATATACCAACTTTGGAGTAATTTTTCTGGTGCATCAACGTAGATAGAGAAGTCGACAAAATCAGAGACAAATACATGATGTGGGTCATGGGGATAATCCATACCGCTTTGTAATACATTTAGACCTTCCAGAATCAAAATATCTGGTTGTTCGATGAATTTTTGTTCATTTGGTACGATATCATAGGTAAGATGAGAGTAAACTGGTGCAGATACTTGTTTGGATCCTGATTTAATATCAGATACAAATTTCACTAGGCTATGCATATCATATGATTGTGGGAACCCTTTCTTTTTCATCAATCCACGTTCATTTAGCACGCTGTTAGAATGTAGAAAGCCATCTGTAGTAATTAATTCTACACTTCTGTGTTCAGGCCAACGACTCAGCAGTGCTTGTAATAGACGTGCAGTAGTACTTTTGCCAACGGCAACACTGCCAGCAATGCCTATGACATAAGGGACCTTTTGTCCATCAGTACCTAAAAATTGTTCGAGCACTGCTTGGCGGCGTAAATTTGAACTGATATAAAAATTAAGTAAACGAGATAAAGGAAGGTAAATTTCAACAACTTCTTCTAAAGAAATTTCTTCATTGATCCCTTTTAAATCAATTAATTCTTCTTTTGTTAATGTCAGTGGAACTGAATCACGTAAGGTTGCCCATTGTTCACGATTGAATTGCAAATATGGAGTAGCCAAAAAAGGTTCTTTTTTATTCATAAACCAACATCTGCCTGTTTGTGCAGGTTGGACAGGTTTTAATAAACAACCTGTACCTGACAAAAAATAAATCGCATCATATCGACTGAGGAGCAACAGGCGTAGGCTTTTTTGTATTTTTGGCGGTTTTTTTTGATAAGAAATGCAGAATTGTAAAAAATGGAGTTGTTTTACTTACTGCTAGCCTAGGGGCTGTTGACGTTTTGAGAGGAATTACGGAACAGCATGATGATGGGGTATAATTGCTTTCGCCAAAAAACGACTCTACCTCACCATCATGCCAAGAACTATGTTAACAGATGAAGTATGGAAT
>NZ_PUJV01000079.1:0-3905 GCF_011189495.1 Photorhabdus stackebrandtii | reverse complement strand
TTAAGACCCTTGCAGACTCGCCGGTTCAGCTTTTTACCTTAGACGGTGCCGGTAAACCGTCCATTGGTTTACTGTTTGACTCCTCACTGACCGGCACCAGCCTGTTTCTGAATGCCTTTACCCTGGCGGACGTGCTCACGCAGACAGAATATGCCCGCAACAACCCGTTACAGCCCGGACCGTCCTATATGAGTCTGCTGCGTTTTAGCACCGCGGTGATTGGTATGAGTGCCGATTTGGCCTCCCTCGGTTCGACGCTAGCGAGTAAGGTAAACTCCCCGATAGTCAAGGCGCTGATGAACGGCATAAAAGTGCCTGCCATCAATACGGCTATGGTCAGTCAGTTCTCCCGGGTCTCTGGCAGTGTCGCAGGTTATTTAGGGGCGCTGGTCTCCTTCTATGATGCAAATAATGCTTTCAAAGTGGGTAATAACATAGAAGGTTATAGCCAGGTAGCGATAGGAACAGGTTCGATTATCCTGACTACAGCGGTCTGGATCGGGGTTGCCGCAGGCACTTTCCTGACTGGGGGCGTACTGACAGCGATTATAGCTGGGGCTAGCTTGCTTATTGGTGGCAGCATTGTGCAGGCCAACAGTGCCTGGTCAGATTTAGAGAAAGTACTGAATAACTGTTTTTGGGGGGCAGCAGATAAATATGCTTTTTGGGGGGATGGAAGAAGACCTGAAATATTCGATCAGCTCAAAATAACAAGAAAAATGGATAATGATACTCAAAATCATTTTGTTATCGAGAACCAAGAATTTTTAAATCTGTTTATTCAGCCACAATTGAAAATACATAGGGAATACAGAAAAACGACCTACCACTTTACCTTACCTGCCTTCCAAATGGGAGTTTCGGAAATATACGGGCTTTTCGTTAAAGAAAATGAAATATACTATCTCGGTGCACAAATTATCACTATTACCATTAATCGTCGCCAGTATACACGGGACACTTTTCGCGATGCCACATTCAAGGCCGCACGAGAACAGGAGAAGCTAACTCTGAATGGCGATACAGCCATACTGGAAATAGTCACGACAGAAGGACGCGAAGTAAACCCTTATCGCAGCAAGCTATATTGGTATTACCAGCAGTCAGACAATGTTATCGCTCCTTTGCGCTATTTATGGGGAGAAAAACCCACAGAGGAAAATACTATTAAGGGTAGTTTTGATGGAGAACGCACACTATGAAGCAACGCCTAAAAAACTTACTCAAAAAATGGTTTCCTACTATTCATCCACTGCCAGCCAAACGGCTGGCGCGCTGGGAAAAAGAACTTCTGGCGGCACCACCGGATATTAAGGATGAGGAAACAATTAAACACGCAGAAATATTGGACTACCTTGATAATAAGGAATGCCATATCCGTAACACTCAACGCCGCGCCCGGAGTATTACCTTGATCCCAATCACATTAGGGATTATTAGCAGTCTTATTCTGAATATTAACGGATTTATCGAAGACCGTAAAAATGATGAAAAAGCTATCCATAGATGGGTCAACTTAGTAAAGGAAGAATATGGTGATAAATTTTATCTACGCAATGATCTACCCAGCGCTATGGAAAATGCCCGTTATATTGGTAACGATAAAGAGATATCTCTGAGAAAATATCTTCACTATCGCTATACCTTTTATCCCAGTAGTTCACGGATTATCAAAATTGATATAGGTTTCCTACTTCTTTATCTAATAATTATCCCACCTTTTATCTGGGCTGTATTTTTTTCACGCCGTCAGGCACCATTAATTATTGATCGTGAACGACAGATTTTTTACACCTGGTATAAAGGTAAAGCTTATGCTGCCCGTTATCCACAAGTCGGCATGGCAGAAAAAACTAATATTCTGTTCCTCAAAGTCTATGGCTTGGACGAAAACAATCAGCTTATTGGGCGTGGTTTTATCCCTAACGTCAGTAGTTATTCCTTTGCCTTCTTAAGCAGTGGCAATGATAAAGCGCTGGCAGTCGCCTTTATGGTGAAATTCTTATTAAACGGCAAAGAAGCAGTCAGTAAGGTGGATTATAAACGCCGTGGACCCCTTATCTGGTGGAGTAAGGATAAAAGACCCGCTGATTTAGACACACAAATTCCGTTGATTTTGGCAGAATTGGATCGCTTAGGTCCTCCTGATGAAGATCTTTCCGAATGAAAGTTGCATTACAAACCCATCTGACGGAAAGCTCCCAATCTGAATTACAGTTGATACGGTATATTTCACAGATAAGTGATAAGCAACTCGTAATAGTTGTACAACAGGAAAAGAGCGAGCAGCCTTTCGACGCGCTGTTAAATCATCTGCGCAAATTTGCCTATCTGAAAAACGAGCTGACTCAGGAATGGTCGTTTTTTCGTTTCTATCACCCTAAGACACTAATAACACTGCTTAATACCCTATCTGACGGGCCATTAGCCCATTTTATGCAGGGTATCAATGCCGTGTGGTTTTATGGTGATGAACCGGATACCCATCACATGATCACCCTCACTGAAAACATCCGACAGGCAAAACCCGCGCCTGTTACTCTCAATTGCCGCTTATGTGAACTTTTTGAGCAACAGGCGCAGCAACGCCACATACTTAAAGCCATTGACTTTATTCAGGACAATCTGGCTGAACGCTGTCAGGTAAATAAAAACACCCTGCCTGCTTTTGTTTTACAGCAGACTAATCTGGCCTATTTACAGGGCCTGACGCAACAGCGGGCCATACTCTATTACGTTGCCGCCAAGTGTTTAATGCCAAATGATGAAGTTCGCTGGCAACAGCTGTGGGAGTCAGCCTGCTCGCAAACAGAAATACCGGCAATACGGGCATATTCACTTTTTGAACAGTGCAACAAACTGACAACCAAGGAAATGTTATGACAACTGACATTCAGGACCGCTTCGACAAATTGATAGAAAAAGCTTACGAGCTGTTCCCGCAAAATCTTGAAGTCGATAATTACATGCAGCCCTGCGACTGCGATATTAAACCGATTTACCCGGTTCGTTATGCTTATGTGAATTTCTTCGGCAAAGAACTGGAAAAACCAGCGGCCCCACCCGATATCCACACCCTGATGTTCTCCTCATCAATCGAGAAAACCAAAGGCTACGCCGCCCGCCTCCTGCGCCCCGGCTGGATATATATCAAGGAAGAAGCCCCGCTTACCGCTCGCGGCAGCAAAGCCCGGGGCCTCCTGCATATCTTTAAATACTGCGTGTCAGAAAGAGAGGCTAACGGCAAAAAGCAGCGGGTAGAAAAATTTAAAAAATACATGTTCCTCAATCGCAAAGACGCCAGTGAGGGGCTTATTCCTGAGCCGGGCATCCGGGGTGAAGGTCACCCGTTCCTGTTTGTCGCCAAAGATGTCATCAATATCAGTATCGCCTACAGCGAACACCCGTGGCACGCCTCCGTACTGGATAAAATGAACGGCAGCCTGGCACTGCGGCAGAAAACCATGCAGTTCATCAATCTTGATAAGGAGCAGTCCCCTTTCGCAGTTAAAGCTTCAGTCAAGTACTTCCGTAAACTCATCGTTGATTACAAAATCCAGCAGGAGCAGTTTGCCGACATCAAGGCCATCATTGAAAAAGACATCAATGAACTGGATTTAGCGACCGCCAGGATTGGTGCGCTGACCACGCAGGAAAGCTATGAGATGGATGCCGACGTGATTATCAAGGCAATCAACGGTTATCTGCACCTGCACGAACAGGCGCGGATTATTATTCTGCATGACCCGGTGGGCCGCCAGCGGGATATCGCGGAAGTGTACTCTATCCTGCATCTGTGGCAACAGAGCTACAACGCCTCCAATATCTACCCATTGACCATCGGTTTCTATGTCGAAAGGCTCAAAGCGACCAAAGACCCGGCGCTGAAAAAGAAAATAGATGAC
>NZ_PUJV01000078.1:0-4028 GCF_011189495.1 Photorhabdus stackebrandtii | reverse complement strand
TTTGACAAACTGACGTTTGGTGTGAGCAGACGATTCCAGCGTTCGAGTGAATAAGGTCATAAAAGATCGGCGTTTAACAGAAAGAACACCGATCTTAATGGATAACATGAGCTTTTGCGACACCCTCCAAGCAGCGGGGTATCAAACCAATGGCCAACTACAGAGTAGTTCGCCCCAAGGGGCGGGGAATTAGACCCTAAGAGATTAAATTTAATCATCATGGCATATTGTGTTTCACGTTTAATCAACGTTAATTATACTTGCTTTTTATCTTTGTTAATGCTGTTTTACTGGCAATTTTGAACAGTTTTCATAAGTTACTCTCCTTTCTTTTATCTTCATAAATAAACCAGTAAATAGCTTGACGGTATAAATATCCCCCTTTATTTTTTCGGATAATATTATTTTTTTCGCTGATTTATTTTCAATTTTCTGTTAATGGTTAATGGATTTCGATTAAATTTGATTAACGTCTTTTTAAAAAACTGCACTTATAGTTAAATCTGCCGCCGTCTTTTATATAAAAGATTTAACATCTCTGTTTTTATGCTTTTAAATGGTTATGGCCGGTTAGGTAAAAATAAGCGGAGGATAGCATTGCCGATAAATGAATTAAATATGGATGTGAATAGGCCGCTAAAGGAAAATACAGGTAAAAAGATAAAATCAACCCTTTTAAAAGGGTGATATCGAGTAAAACGATTTTTATTCCGATAGTTTTCTTATTTTTTAATTAAAAATTTATTTAATGCATGGTTTTCATTGAACTATTTTTGTAAATATAATCGTTTTTCCACTTCCTGCCTTGTATTTAAATTTTCCTATTTTCATTAAATTGATACTCGGATTTTCTCCTTTCTCCTTTCTCCTTTCTCCTTTCTCCTTTATTTGATTTTTAGGCTTAAAACCAAAGAGGGTAATAGATATATTACCGGTATTAAAATCAAAGTCCATTTCTTTAATCATTTTTAATACGGATAAACGCTATTGTTATTTTTTCGCTATGCGGTTAACTCTGTTAAATGTTTTAATATAATCTCATTCAGTTGACTCACATTGAAACGCTGGTTTTTGCCCAACTGAGCGGAAATACTCACCTGTGTCGTAAATGACGAGGAAGCATACTAAATCAAAGATGCGATCTATATGCTTTGGCGTACCGTGGCTATTCGCCCCAGTAGATCATCAATCAGGCCGGAAGATCACAGAGATCTACCGGCTTTTATATTATCGTAGCGGTACTGGTAAACGACTGGTTAAGGGCCTTAATTGCTCCCTGTCATCCCACAGTCCCGGAAATACTTCGAATTTCAGGTCATCACGGTTAATTCCGGTATCAAAATAGCGGCATAAACGCTCTGCTAATTCTTCATGTGACCACATATTGGTCAGTTCATATTTTTCAATGAGTTCCCGATCTTCTGGTAAGGTTAAGTCTTCTTTTAATACTGGTGCCAGTGTGGTTCCGATATTACCCTCAGGGCCGATATCAATCAGTTTACCGCCCATAAATAAAAAAGAGTTTTTATCTCCAACCATCGAATGAAGAATAAGACTTTATCCAGTAATTATTATAGGATTGAATATTAGGAATAACCGATTTGTCTTTAATTTTCTCAGTTGCTAGGTTAGGCAAAACCACTCGACTAGCGACAAAAACCCGGAACAAAATGGGCACCTGGTTTAAGTTAATATCCTTCCACATACCACTCGTATTACAGATATCATAAAACCTCATTTCTGGACGGTTCAACATCTGTCCAATGGTATACAGATTATCCCGCAGTTTAATATTAACCAGATGATTGTGCTTCCAGACAATTCGTTTCACCATTTGATCAAAACAGCCGTCAGCAACGGCCGCCTCCTTTACCATTGTGTTTAAAAGAACCGGAATATCGCAAGGATATTCCAAATATTCTATAAGCCTTGAATTAGCTTCATGCCTTTATCTTCAGTTTGAGAGAGTATCTGTTTAAAAAATTCTTCGAAAGAGTGAGATACTTTATAAAGGTTCCCACATTCATCTACTTCACTAAAAGCAATATCTTGCACATCATCTTCAACATGTAAGTGAGTTCTATCCCAATAATATACACCCTCATGCTTTCCTTCGGTTACTAATATATAAAAATTACCTCCAGGATCTGTACCAATGATAAAAGAATTTTTTATGAATAATAATTCATCCAAATAATCATTATTCATTTCAATTAAGTTGAAATTTTCATTTTCTATATTGATACCAAACAAAGAATCAAAAGCAATTTCACCATCATCAACACCGTGGTATGTAAGATTACACGCATCCGGATCTTCAACATAAAATCCGTTATATTTCTTCAAGAAAGCACGGTAACTTTCAGGAAGAATTATTGAATAATGCTGCTCAATAGATAAAATTTCGCTGTTATCTATATTAATACCATGATTTATTGGCATAAATTTACTCCAATACTATTCTTCAACATTTTTTTCTTAGTGTTGATGCGCCACCACGGTGAGTAAAGGTACCATGTACTTTTCTAGACACTTCTTGCATTGTTTTTCCATTTTCATGATGATGCCAATTATTTGAACCATAATCGGCTTTTCCTTTTGGCGCTAACCTGTCAGCTTTTGCAAAATCACCATCCCCATATTTATGGTGATTTCCTTTCAGATCAGGAACATCTACACGTTGTCTTTCATATGGAGAGAAGTCAGGGTAACCACTAGGATAACGAACCACATTACCCGACGCATCTTTATAAACCCAAGTTTGGGTATCTATTTCTTGCCAGACTGTCCCACCCTTATTACTCCACTTAACCATATCAGGAGAATTTAGCGGTTTCCCGGTTAATCCCCAAGGGTCAATCCATGTAAGAGGATTCGGCGCATAATACCGATACGTATTAAAATGCAACCCGGTTTACTCGTATCATCCTGATACTCGCCGTTTCAGGGTAGCGCTACGCGCTATTCAAATTTGTTCCCAACAAATTTGTCTTTGTCAAAATATTGTCCCGCATAGTGCAGGTTTTGCTTGAAATATGAGATAAAGCTGCGGATGCAGGAGATAATTGACAACTACAGTACAAGATAGCAATGAAATACAGCGGGAAGCTCTTTTTGAGCTTCCCGTCTGATTTAATCTAAGAAGTCATCTTCTTCGAGATAATAAACCACAGCTTCTAACAATTCATCACGGGTTGCATTGGGGTGATGTTCTAGTTTGTTGTCAATGATATCTTCAAAAAGAGCATAATCTAACCATGTCTTATACTTATCCTCCATTTCATCCATATCAAAGTCTTCATCTCTCGTTTCAGAGAGATAATATGTTGCATTATTGATGCAGTTGATTTCATTCACAAAATTTGGGTCAACAAAAAAACCCATCGCTTTTGGACGTTGTTTATGGATAGATAACAAACCATCAAAGCCTTTAATTGTTTTCATTTTTTCCTCTTAACGACACCCATTCCCTCCACCCCATTTATCTCTACCACCCGATCCATCAGGATGATAAATCTTGTGATAAGACTTATGGTCATATCGGTCAACCAGACTTAATTTCCCTGGCTGATTCTCATGATGCCAGGTCATACCATCAGGTGCACGAGGGCTGAAATTCCCTCTGGAATTTGGCTGAACATGTTCCACCACTTCCGGATATTTCATCTGCATTTCACGCCTGAATGCCGGATCGCGCTGCATTCTTTCGTGCACAGATTGATTGCCCCGTTTAAAATGCTGACCATCGGATAACTGATATTCAGGTGGATTCAGGGTGTGTTCATGGAACACATGGTACTTCCCTAAACCCCGCTGACCTTCCCCTTTGTATAACCCCCAAGGATCTATCCACGTCATCGGATTCGGCGCATAGGTATACAGGTTCAATCCACCGGCCAACCCGATCGGATCTTCGGCACTATCCCGACGCCATCATACTCTTTAGGCCACTTTTCCCCTTGATTTAGCAGCCTTTTTTCTAGCCACCTTTTCCCTCCCTGTTAAAGAGCATTCCAACTCGCCCTGAC
>NZ_PUJV01000077.1:0-4098 GCF_011189495.1 Photorhabdus stackebrandtii | reverse complement strand
ATCGGATGGAAACATTATTAAAAAGCGAATTAGGTTTTATCCCCAACTAAACGGCCAATAAGGTAACTGAGATGACTGAACACACTATTTCACCCCGTGCCGGCGTTGCCTGCATGACCTGTAACAACCCGGATCCCTGCATCTACAAAATAAGCGTCACTTTTGGTCAACATACTCAAGTCTGGCCTGAAAAGCCGGCGATTAAAATGGACCTGATTGATCATGGCAAAGGACAAAAAGGCACAATACACATTGAAGATAAATGTCATAACGCCCCGAAACATCATGCTGTGCTGACCGGGGGACAAAAAGAGGTAACCATAGCGTTTAATACGCCTCAAGCGGTCACGTTATTCTATCAAGATAAGTCAGAAGACACGGAAATTGAAAATGGTTTGCAAAGTGTCTGGTCGTATCTGTCTAATCTTGCCAACCCGACGGATATGTACAGTGATCCCCGTTATTATCAGTTAATAACGCAGGGATGTATCAGTGCTCAAAAGTACGTGACGATGGCGGTTTACCCCTCCGTCAGTTTTATGGCCTCCGTCGGATTCAGCTTTGATTTTTCTCATGGTCAACGGTCAATGAAGGAACGGCGTGATGAACAGGCAAAAGCGCGTAATACCATGGAAAATGTTAAACCTAAAAATGGCAATAAACTGCGTGCAGGGTGGACCGTCAATACGGATGAATTTTATATTTCCAGAGAGACGGCACTGAATGTTGAGTATGCGTTAACGGTTCAGGATATAGATTATTCAGCCAAATTTGCCGAAGTTAACAAGGTCAGGAAAACCCGGCAGAGTTTAGACGCCATCAAGCGGGTGGAAAAACTGTTAGGTTATACAAAAAAATACCTGGTGCCTGATCCTGACTCAAACGGTAAAGGGACCCGTCACTACCAGCTGTTTGACCTGAATATAAATCCCATCAATATCGGGCTGGCTTATGCTTATGACCGCACCACCTCAGTCGATGACAGTAGCCATTTTTTGGGTTTCAGTGCCACCCCTTTTATGGGCATGAGCGCAAAGCTGGATCTCATTCAACTCGGTGCCGCGTATTGCAAAATAGACAGTATTGTCGCCAAATTCAGGGAAGCGCTGGCACGCAGAAATGCGAAGGATGAAAATTACTTAGAGCTTGAATGTTGCATTATTTTGACCTGTAACCTGTCCTTTCAGCTCGGGGCGGCCTATAAACAAAAACAATGGACATTCGATGCCGGTGATAAGAATGATCTGAAATTGAGTCTGGCAGGGAAAATAAACGCGGCCTTTAAAACCCATATTATGATCATGGAAATTGCGATGAGTGCTGGCGGGGTTATAAAAACGGCGGCGGGTTTTAAACTCGATCAACATGATGGGGGGATTGATCTCGCCGGGTATCATGACGGGATTGTTGCTGAGATTGAGGTAGCTGCGGAGGTAGAAAAAGAAGATGGTGAAAAATCTATAATCAAAGCTAAGAAAAAGTGGAAATGGATTATTGCCGATCCGTTAAAAGCCGGCGAATCTCCATTAAGAATTAACCTGATAGGAGAAGAACGGTCTGTTGTTCAGCCGGAAATAGTCCCGGGTGCTGAAACCGCATCGTGGGAAATGGGCTATGATCCTAACGTTAATCCTAAGCTGGATAAAATCCCGTTTATCAATGCGGGATTCCCAAGAATGTAAGGATAAAAAATGAAATTAAAACTGTTATTGCTATTATTAGGAGTGATTATTATGTCCAGTTTAGGCGTGATGGTGATGTCTGGTGCTAATGCACATGAGCCCAGGCTATATATTCGCAGTTTATTTGATATCCAATATGCTTTTTGTGATATCAAAACTAATGGCGTAACTGGGTTCAGTAACCGTAATTCGGCTCTGGAAGGGCGGGGATTTGGCACTGCCAGCACGGGCTCCATGTTGTTTATGACAAACGGCGAAAACGAAATCAGTCTGGAGTTTGGTGCACTAGGCTGGTTTGCAGCAGATGAAATGTCAGATAAAGCTCGTAATCACTTCAACCCTGAGGCTAAGTGCACACTGGAGCTGACCGCCATGCGCGGTAAAGAGAGTCAAGTTCTGACGGCGATTGAAGTAGAAATTGATAAAAATGGTCAGCCCGTGGCAACCACACCAGCGAATGAAGCCAAATATGCCGCTGTCAGCACACCGGTTATACGCCATGTGATACAGTCTGAAAATGTAGAGGCTGGGTATAAAGATAAAGACTATTTTGATATTCGAAAATTTCCACCCCATATGACCTTATACCGGTTTAGTCGCAGTGTAAAAATCAGTGGGTTACCTGACTGGGAATGGGTGAAGGCAACACCCTATACCGATACCCCAGAACAACGTCGGCAACTGCAACAGGCTTATATGGCTGCCTGGCAGGCTTATAACGCTAAAGATATGAATACGCTTCGTGAACAACAACAAGTTGCGCTCAAAGCCTGGGCTTGGGCTACTGGCGAAAGTGAAGAGAGTATTTTCTCTGATCAATCTGTTTACCGTAATATCAAAACAACGAGTTTCAGAATGATACCAATTAACTGGGACAATTACAGAGTTAAGATAATGAATCAGGGTAAAATGGTCAGATTAGTGAATAAGTCTGACTTAAAGAATTCCCCACTATCTTACTATTACGTTGATGAAGATGGCGATACTATTCTGGCTACTTTCGCACCAATCTTCTCATTAATTAACGGTCGTTTTGTCCAAGTGATTTAATGGAGGTCATATCGGGTTATTTTGCCCGATATTTTCTTCTAAGACTTTCACAGAGATGAAAGGCATGTATTTATTTAAGATGTATCGCTAATTCTGCTTTCTTATTTCGTACCAATGAATCGCGGGTTCAGGTCAGTGATTCTGTTTAATCGCATTGAGATGGTTAATTCTAACGCATTAAATTCCTTATCGTTATTTGTGATATTCCGCAAAAAATCTTTAATTTGACCAGAATAAAATTTCGTTATTAAAAGAAAATAAGTGCATTATTCCTTCCCTTTTCTATGCTCCCGTTCATATGTTAAACAATCAAACCGACAGGATGCTGATAATTTCAGGCAGAAATATGAGTAAATGCCCTGCCTAACAAGGGCAGAGAAAAGTTTAGCCCGTGGCTCTGCCGGTCAAATACATTCGGTCATCATTTAAATTGATGAAGGTTGGATTATGGTTGTATTAAACGATTTCTTTCATTTCCTTAACGTCAATATCACTCAGTCAGGAGGGCAATAATGGCAGATTCAGGACTGGTTTTTACTCTTACGGCAGGTAATCTCCCGGAGCAAACTTTTGCTGTGGTTGAATTTACCCTGAATGAAGCCCTGTCAACATTGTTCTGCCTGGAGGCCACGTTAACCAGCGCTGATCCGGATATTGATTTTGCTGATGTGCTGGACAGAATTGCAACACTGACTGTCTATCGTGACGGGCAACCGGAGCGCAGTGTCACCGGGATTGTGACTCAGTTTGAACAAAGCACGACAGGTCGCCATCGCAGTCATTATTCCCTGACACTTCATCCGGGTTTATGGCGTGCGGGATTACGGGTGAATTCCCGCATTTTTCAGCGCCAATCCGTGGCCGATATTGTCGAAAAATTGCTGAAAGAAAATGGTGTCAGGAACTTCATTTGTAACCTGCGTTATGAACATCCTGAGCGGGAATTTTGTGTTCAGTATGATGAAAGCGACCTGATGTTTCTCCAGCGCTTATTGGCGGATGAAGGGATATCTTATTACTTTGTGTTCACCCCGGAGCCGGGTGAACCGGTAGTGTTTTTTTTTGATTCTCATCGAATAAATGGTAACCATTCACTGCCCTACCATCCCGGATGGGATGAGACAGGAAGCCAATGCTGTATCAATCAATTTAGCTGGCGTGAACAGGTCGGTATTGCACGTGTTTTTTTGCGCGATCGGACCTTTAAAAATCCCGTTTGGGCCGCCGAGTATTTCTATTATGAACGTCAGCTTCACCATCAACGCTCAGATCTGCACAGCTACCGTTACTACGATTTTCCCGGGCGCTATAAAGACGGGACGGGACAGCGGATCAGTCAATATCGTCTGGAAGCCCTCCGCCGTGA
>NZ_PUJV01000076.1:0-4147 GCF_011189495.1 Photorhabdus stackebrandtii | reverse complement strand
GGCTCTTTGAAGCCGAACGGTTTTTTTAGGCGCATCAGGCGCGGAACTCATTGGGGCGCGGGCATCCTTGCCTATAGTGACGCCGGATAGATTTAAGCAAGCCTAAAATTCATCAAAATGAGTGTTGTAAAAACGAGGGTGACCATAGATTTTTACGCTCCCCCGGATATACCGTTATGGAAGATTGCTCTATTTTAGTATGATAATTTTGCTTGGCAGATATGCCGGACCTACAGTTACCGCGCCACATCTCGATTCTACCCGAATTCTGTAGTTATCCGTATATTTATCCAAATACGTAAATTTATTTTTCATTACGTTTGTATTTTGAAAATTGTAATCTAAACTTAATAGTTAAGTATAAATCTTGATTTATCGTGATCTACCGTTGATTTCTGGATTCATTAAGGCATTTGGTTAAATTTTATTAATTTGTTATTTAAAGGAAAAACGAATTTTACAAATACTGGGTAACTGTCTAGGGGCGGTAGCATGCCAATAATGATCTCGAAGGTTTACTGGGTAGATAAAAAACGTGGGATTACAGTTATTTTATTTCGACTATGATGGTCTGCTGTTGCATTTCACATTTAGCATATGCTGCGCCCCTATTGACGAGCGCGGCATATTCCGGAATTTCGGACACTTAAATACCTTATTGCATAAAGTATTATTAACTATGAATAAATTCAGAAGAAATTTATGTCTAAAAACATCAAACAAAAAGAAGATCTAAATACAGTATCATCAGATTTTGTTGGCGTTTATTACATTGTTAATCGCGGTTGTGGCGCTTATTTATATTTAGGGGTAGTGACCGGGTAGCTGGTCACTACCCCTTTTAGAGGCAATAATCAATCCGGATAAATTATCATCACTTAATTCAAATGCGTAACTACCATAATGTTTTTTAGGAATAACTACTGTAACACCCGGTGTATTTGGATATATAGATAAGAATGCTATGTAATCGTTATCTTCCCAAATAACATGTGCTGGTGACTTTCTAGTAATTATTTCGCAAAATATACAATTACTCATATACAGTATCCTTATATTGTTAAATGCCTTTCTTGTATAAGTTTTTTTATTTAATGAAATAAATACTAATACTGAAGCAATAATAGTATATATTCCAGATATCATACTTAATGAAATAAAAATGAATTTAATACCAAAGCAATGCCCAATACTTCCAAGACTGGGAAGGGTAAATAATAGAATGGCTCTTGTCATAGATGAAACAAAATATTCCGATGTTGCCCATTGATTATCTGATTGTTTTTGTAAAAAAACAGATAAAGAGTGAATGGATATTAACTTCATTAAGAAAAAATCACACATGTGAGTAAAGTTAGTTAATTAAATATTAAATATTCAAAAAAGCAATCTTTCAACCGCCCTGAGCAGCTATCGTTTCAAGAATAAATTCCACATTCTTTTTTATGTTCTCTTTATGACGATTTTTGAATGACCCTTAGCAAAGAGATTTCATTTAGAATAAAATCGGAGGGTTAATAATTAATTTGACTATTTCATAAGATTATTAATTATGAGGTAATAATAATTTTAAATTAATTTATCAAACGGTAGCTATATATAAATTTTGTTTAGTCTTATCCTTAACTTCAAAATCGGTAGAAGTTGAAAAGAATTTAAGGAAATGGCTAAGATTCCAGTATGAAATTTAACGATAATTACATGATACATATTTCGGTTGTTTTTTGTATATCACATCAAGATCACCAACTAGTGGTTGCATAGGAGGTATTATGTCAGCGAGAGAAGCATATGTAAGTCTTGAAAATACAACAATTTATGATTTAACCTTAGATATGAATAGTATAAATCTACGTCATGGTGAGTGGGTTCGTTATCCCCCCGGGCAAATCGATGCTGGGACTACAGGAAATTGGAGAAGCGATTCCGGTGGTTTTATGACAGGTACAGAAGGTACATTGAGATATTATATAAACGATGAGAAATGGAACCCAGAAACATGGAATCCAGATAATTGGGTATCTGTGCACTGGAAAATTCCGTATTCTGGAACAAACGGAGCTGACGGTGATACTAGTGATCATTATAGGTATCTGTGCAAAGTTGTTTCTAATGATATAAAGGGTAGTAAACCACATATGGATTTCCAATTATCTTCAAAATAACTAAATTATATTATTTTGCTGATGATAATTAAAAGCCGGCACTGTTTATTATAATTTTTTCTGAATATTTTCGTCAAGATTAAAAGTGTCGATATTTAATAATCAGTGCCAGTATATTGTACCTGGTTTAGCCTCAAAAGCAGAGTTTTTCCAGAGAATGCCTGCCGATAGTATATTTTTCATATGATCCTTTAAAGAGGAAAAAATTATGGACTTACAAGCAGTCGAAAATTATGCCTTAGGATATAAATTTCTATATGACTATGCGAAAGTAATAGGAAACATACGTTTCGTTCCTAAAGATAATTCGGACTCAGCACAAAATGATTTAGCTGAAGCATTGAGAGTAACTAAATCATTTGCAAAAAATTTGATTTTGTCTGGGAACATGAGAAATCTTGACAGGCTTGATACGAATTTTGCAGCCTATTCAAAAAAGATTAGTGAATATCAGAAAAAAGTTATTTCTTACTTAAATAGATTGGCTAATAAAGATTACAACTTCGATATTTCTTTATTAAGAAACAATCTAAACTGTCTAGAAAAATACACAGTGAAATTTAATGATCGAATAAATAGCGATTTCGTTTCTTCCGACGTAATAACTGGGCTTGCCGCAGCAGAGTCCGAAGCCGAAAAACAATTTATTAAACAACAACAAATAGTTAATAGAATATACCTTACACTTACAAATCAAATGAAAGATAAGAAGGATAAGATTAATTACCTTCAGATAGAAAGAGATAATACTCTTATCGGTGCATTCAGAAATTGGACAAGTGATTTATCAGGCAATGATAAGATAGAGTTTCAAACAAATTACGGGGAAATTAGCAATGATGCAACTAATGAGGATTTCACTCACAAACAATCTTTAGTATCTTGGACAGCAGTGATAGGTACAATTGCAGCAATAACCTCCTTGGTAGTAGAAGTCGGCACACAGGTTGCTAATGCAGTTTTTGATTTCAATGAAAAATCTGATAAATTAATTCACTTGCAAAAAGAATTCCATATGGAAAATACACTCGCCAGTGTAGCAAATAATATTGAGACCTCAACTGAACGCATGCAAAATGCATTGCATAATCTGAATAGCTATATTGGCGGGTTAGCCGGGGCATTTAGCGAAAGAAACAAAAACAGAACCAAAATTATCAACGACACTCGTGCTAGTCTATCTTCAGGGTGGAATGACCCAAGTAAGGCGGATACATTCAGAGACTTGTATATAGCCTTCACTCATGAAGATCAGAATCTTCACGATTTATACGAAACTTATTCTGGTGTTAGAGCTGGAGACCATAATAAAACTGCTGTTGCAATTAATATAGCTTGTTAACAGAAGGGCGAATACTGAAAGGTTGCTATGGCGCTGGGGGATCCCCACAAATCAGCGCTAATAAATCAAAACCATATTTTGGTAGATTTTGGCGAGATATTTGAGTGTTTGATTAAGTACTATTTCAAATAATATTAGCGGGGAATGGCGTAATACATTCTCCGCTAATGTCAGATGAGAAATAACTCTTCTTGATTTGATACTATTTGCCTGATAATTAAGGTGTATTCCTTTGTTCTCAGCATGAAACCCGATCAACCAAAGTACTATCGAGCTAAGCGTAGCAAGAAGGCTCAATACGGATAATCGACCAGCTCCCTGGCTGTAACTTGCTCTAAGCCCAAATCCAAATCGTTCGCTCTTTTCATCTCTAAAATTTTGCTCTATTTGCATTCTTCGGCTGTATAATTTCATGATCTGCCGAGGTTTAAAATCATCCATGCTGGTAAAAATCAACCAAGGCTCTATGGCTGCCGAACGCCCATCTTTAACTTGTGATTTTCTGGGGTTTGAGTTGAGTAGACCCGCCGGTTACCCAGACGGGCCCCTCCTCAGAACCGGACGTGCGGAACTACCGCATCCGGCTCCCGACAGATCAGTGTCCCCACACATATTCAGCGAGTCCAGAGTATTGATCGGG
>NZ_PUJV01000075.1:0-4273 GCF_011189495.1 Photorhabdus stackebrandtii | reverse complement strand
AAACACTGGCATCAAAGCTGAATGAAGCAAACTGTAACATCCGGCTGGTTACACGCATGTTAAGCCGGGCAATTTGTGTCAATACCAGATTAACCACACCACGATGTTCGACCATCACCCCTTTCGGCTGACCAGTTGAGCCAGAGGTGTAAATGACATAAGCCAGATGCCGTGATGTCAATGTAGTTATCTGTGGGTTACTCTTCGGCTGCTCAGGCAGGCTATTCAAGTTAATCACTACTCGTTCAACCAGTACAGGTTCGCCTAAGACGACTCGTCCTGCCTCATCCGCTAACACAATATTTGGATTAGCATCAGTAAGAATATGGATCAGGTGCTCACCGGGGTAAGCCGGATCCAGCGGGACATACGCCCCACCGGCTTTCAGGATGGCTAATATCCCGACCACCATGGCCGGTGAGCGTGAGACACAAATCGCCACTAACTGGTCGGGCACGACCCCCAGCGTAATTAATTGATGTGCCAGCCGGTTCGCCCGGGCGTTGAGTTCCGCATAACTGAGCGACTGGTTTTCATACACCAGGGCAATGGCGTCCGGGGTTGTCGCTGCCTGCCGTTCAAATAACTGATGGATACATAAGTCTTCAGGATACGACGTTTCCGTGGCATTCCAGGTGGTGAGTAACAAGGTCCGTTCCGCGGCCGGCAGGATATCCAGGGCACGCACCGGCCTGTCCGGGGTGTGCGCCAGCGCCTCCGCCAGACTTTCCAGTGCCTGCTGCATATAGTCACAGACCCGCTCCGGCCCAAACGGCTCGACAACCTGAGCGGTCAGCCCCAGCGCCGTCCCAAAATCCTCCACCGACAGCGCAAACGGGTAGTTCGTCCGCTCCTGTCCGCCCATAAATTCAATGCCGCTTAGTCCCTCATCGGACAGGGCTGATACATCATTGTGCCGGTAGTTCAGCAGGGCACTGAAAAGAGGCCCCGCATTGTCAATGCTGCTGCACCGCTGAGCCAGCGCCAGTGACGCATGCTCATGCGCCAGTAATCCGGCCAGCCGGGTATGGGCGGCCTGCACGCTGCTCCGTACCGGGGTCTCATTGATATCCAGCCGCAACGGCAAGGTATTAATAAACAGTCCCATACTACTGTCTGTCCCTTCCCCTGCCTGCATACGCCCAAACAACACTGTGCCAAACACAACATTCTGCTGACCACTGGTACGCGCCAACACCTGCGCCCAGGCCAGATGACACAACGCCGCCAGACTGACGCCCAGATGTCTCGCTTGATGACGCAAACGGTCATTTAACCCGGCTGGCAACATCCGGTGAACTTCCGTCACCTGCGAACCATCACGATGCACCTCCGTCAAACCAAACGGCAGGGTTGGTTCATCTACCTCTGCTAACATGTCAGTAAAGAAACGGGTGTGTTCTTCCTGACTTACCCCCAACCGGACCTGCGCCACCAGATTGCGGAAAGGTGTCGGCGCCGGCAGACTATCCTCCTGACCTGTCAGATACGCCTGCACTTCACGATGCATCACCTCCATCGTTTCATGGTCGCCAATCAAATGATGATGCAACTCCAGCAACAACCAGCGACCATCGGTTTCCTGAGCGATGATAAAACGCAGTAATGGGGCTTGACTCAGGTCAAGACGATAGTGAGCGGGATCAAAACGCCGGGTTAACTGGTCACTGACCGAACCGTCAGCCGGGTTTAGTACCAATTCCGTCACTGACAATGGAGCCTGACGCCAGACCACTTGTGCCGGCATTGATAATCCCTGCCAGAGAAAAGCGGTACGCAGAATATCATGCCGATCAATGGTCCGTTGAATCGCCGCCAGATAACGATCCAACAGTGCCCGATTAGCAAAAGCCATCTGCCCCGTTAACAGATAGGGATCACCTTCATTTGCCAACAGATGGTGGAACAAAATGCCATCCTGCAACGGTGACAGGGCATAGATATCCTGAATATTGGCGATTCCCCCCGGCACCTGCCCGACAATGTGGTCAATGTCAGCCTGGGTCAAATCAATCAGCGGCAACATCGCCGGCGTCAGCACCATTGTATCCGGTGTAATACCATTGTCAGGCACTTGAATTTCATTATGCTGAACCAGAGATTGTGCCAAGGTACAGAGTGTTGGATGCTGGAATAACGTTTTTACCGATACACTCAGACCGATACGCCGTAATCGTTCAATCATGCGTACAGCAAGCAACGAATGACCACCAAGCGCAAAGAAGCTGTCATGCCGACTAATCTGCGCAACACCCAGTAACTCACACCAGACAGCCGCCAGCATCGTTTCTATCTTCCCTTGCGGGGCTTCATAGACCTGACGGGCAAACGCCGCTTCCCCCGGCACCGGCAACGCCCGGCGATCCAGCTTGCCATTCGGGGTCTGCGGGAAGCTATCCAGCCGCACAAAGGCCGCCGGGATCATATAGTCAGGTAAAACTGCGCACAGGTGTTCGCGTAAACCGGCAGCTAATCCCTCATTCGCTTCCGCCGCCACATAGGCCACCAGCCGTTTGCCCTGTTCATCATCCAGCGCCAGCACCGCCGACTCTTGCACCGCCGGGTATTCCACCAGCCGGGTTTCAATTTCCCCTAACTCAACCCGGAAGCCACGAATTTTCACCTGTTGGTCGTTACGGCCCAGGAATGCCAACTCACCGTTCGACAGATAACGAGCTAAATCTCCAGTGCGATACATCCGCGCATCGGATACCGGGCTGAAGAGATCTGGCAGAAAACGTTCCTCACTCAATGTCAGCCGGTTCAGATAACCTCGTGCCACACCCACGCCGCCAATATACATTTCGCCAATACTGCCCAGTGGTACAGGTTTACCGTAACTATCCAAGAGGTAAATGCAAGTATGACTGACCGGTCGACCAATAGAACGATCATCTGCTGGTGATAATATCTCCTTGCAGGTCGCAATGACGGTATTTTCCGTCGGGCCATAGGTATTTAACAGCCTTGGTCGATGAGTTTCTTGGGTAAACCACGCCTGAATCGCGCTCTTCTGTACCGTCTCACCACCAATGATGATTAATCTGAGACAATCCGGTAACGATAATGAGTTGTTTCTGGCCGCTAATTCAGACCAGAATAAAGTCGGCAGCGACATCACCGTGATATGGTTTTGCCGGATTAAAGTGATGAACTCCTGTACAGAGGCCAACCAGCTATCATCACGAATGACCAGCGTAGCACCGTTACATAAAGACGAGAAAAATTCTTCCACCGCAGCATCAAAAGCAAAAGAGGAAAATTGCAACACCCGATCTTGCGCAGTCACAGCATAGATCTCATTAAAACCTAAGTAACGCTGATACACCGCCTGATGTTCCACCATCACTCCCTTCGGCTGCCCAGTTGAACCGGAGGTATAGATGACATAGGCCAGATGCTGCGGCGTCAACGCAGAGACCGATAGGTTGCTGTCCGGCTGGTCAGGCAAAATATTCGGGTCAAGTACTGTCAGCCCGGCCAGTGCCTCGTCACCCAATGCTACCTGTCCGGCCGCATCCGCTAATACTACGGACGGAGCGGTATCATTCAGGATATACGCCAGACGCTCCTCTGGGTAAGTTGAGTCCAGCGGCACATAAGCCCCGCCAGCTTTCAGCACCGCCAGCAACGCCACCACCATTGCCGGTGAACGCGCCACGCAAATCGCCACCGGCTGATCCGGTGTTACACCGAACGCAATCAGTTGATGAGCAAGGCGGTTAGCACAAGCATTTAATTCGGCATAACTTAGGGCTTGCTCTTGATACACCAGTGCCGTGGTCTGTGGGGTTTTCTCCACCTGTTGTTCAAACAACTGATGAATGCATAACGCCTCAGGATACGGGATTTCCGTCGCATTCCAGGTTTCTAGCAATAGCTTGCGCTCTGCCGGGGCCAGGATATCAATTTCTCCGATCGGCTGTTGAGGGTTAACCACCATCGCTTGCAGCACCGCGTGCAAATATCCCACCTGCCGCTCCATTGTCGCTGGATCAAACAGGGCGGTGGCATAACGTAAATTACCTGAAATCGCGCCATTATCCTCAAACATATCCAGTTCGAGATCAAATTTGACAGTATCTAAAGTTTGGTCAATCGTTGACACCATCAGGCCCGGCAATGCCCAGTCCGTGTGTTCATTGCTCTGCCAGGCAAACATTACCTGGAACAGCGGCGTATGCGCCAGCCGGCGCGGCGGTTGGACAATTTCCACCACCTGCTCAAACGGCAGATCCTGATGGGCCTGGGCCGCTAACGCGGTTTGCCGGAC
>NZ_PUJV01000074.1:0-4377 GCF_011189495.1 Photorhabdus stackebrandtii | reverse complement strand
GCAATAGCAACAAGATACGACAAACTTGAGCGAAATTATGCCAGTATGGTTGCCATGGCTTTTATAATGATGTGGTTACCCATGTGGGCTGTATAAGTTATGTACACGAAACGTCAACAGCCCCTAGCGCGAGAGAGTGTAGCTACATTTTTTGCCACCTTTGAAAGCAGTGTGACGCGCTCTTTTGGCGCAACTTCTCCGTCTTCAGCTTCCTGAAGTTGAATAATACTTTCAAAAAGTTCAGTCTGAATTAAAGCAATCACAGCCTCAGAACGTGCATCTTGATCATCCACGGCACCTTCTGTAAGCATCCGTGCTGCTTCTGTTGCCGCCCGTATTGCACCGTATCGCTTTTCTATTTTTTGTCCATAACGGTGAATAGCGGACTTACTGATTACATAACCTTGATCACGCAGCAAGGTTTCGAGTTCTTGGTATCCACTAAACCCTGATTCAGTCAACGCTCGTTCCAACCAGCGCCGAACGTCTTCAGGGAGTTTATCGATTGTGCTTCGACGCGCCATTATTCACTCCAGTACTTTTCAGGACGAGCAATACCAAGGCCACATGCGACCGTATATTCAACAACATCAACACCAATACGAGTTAAGTCAGCAAACCAACTACCCGATGGCTGTTTATTGAGGTCAATTAATTTACGGTCTGCCAGATAATCTAACTCCTTCCGTAATTCCAATGCAGTGACGTCAGGATAAATCGCGCGAGATATATCCAATAACAGAGTTTCACTAGCGGTATATGGGCGGGTTTTATTCAGTGCGACCAACAGACTCCAGCGCAATGATTCACGACGAACACGAGCAACATCAATCATTTTTACCTCCGGCAATTCGGTGCTGCTGCACCATCTCTAATTTGCTGTAAAGCGCATCCAGCTTGGCTTCAATTACTGTTTGACCACGAATATAATCTTCACGGCGCACGTAATTCAGCGGCAAGTCAGCCTTAAACTGCATAAACTCACGTTCGAGCTGAGACCAATTGTCTACGGAATTTTTAAGCGCTTGCTCTAACGAGGCGTGTCTTTCCTCCTGCCGCTCTTCGGCCTTGCTGAATAACCACTTTGCGATGCCAAAAATGAAACCGAGGAAAGAGAGCAGAAAACCTACGGCAGCCCAAAATTCAATCTGTAATGTCATTGTTGTAATCCTTCGATGTAATCCAGCAAGCCATTAACCTGAGCTTTCAATGCAAGACACTGTTCCCCGTTGTCGATGATATTGGCGAGGATATCTCGTTGCGTGATACCGGATGGCCGTAGCTGGGCATCAGAGCTTTCATTTCCACTGGACGTTTCATCAGCACCGGAGGTAACGGAGGCAGAGCGAGTTTGTGCACTGGACAGGCCGAGGGCGGCGTTGTATTGCTGCACGAAGCCACGAGTAAACACACAATTAACAGGATGAAACTGTTGTTTTTCATCCATCCAACTCTGGGTAACATGGTCAATTTTCCTCTTCAGTTGTTGGTTCTGAGTGCGGAGTTGTTCAATATCGTTGAGATAATTGGCTGCTGCCTGATGCGCTGAGTGGACCTGCATTTGGTAACGTTGATGCAAGGCATTGAGTACAGTCAATTCCCGTTCTGCCCGTTGCTTTTCCAGCAAAAGAAATTCGGCTTTCTGCTGTGCTAATGCGCTGTTTCCTGTCTCCGTTGCTTTCTGAAAGCCCGTGGTATGACCTCTCCAGTGAGCTAAAGCGAACATGCAGATTAGCGACAAAATCAATACACCAGGTTTAGTCCACAATTTAATTGGCACAGCTGGTACCTCCCCAAGTTAAATAACGAGGTGCGAGTTCCAGTAATATGTGTTTGGAATAATGTCGATTTTCTTTCCATGCTGACGCTCTACGGCCAGCATTCTGAGATTCAACATGACCGAACCAGATCCACGGATTGAGACCAACTGCCTCGGTTTTCTTCTTATCCCGTAGTAACCAGCCTAAACCTCCGTTATAGGAAGACAGCACCATCGCCATTCTTTGGCACTTATCGGCAGCTTTAATGCGTTGCCATAGCCAATGGTCATAGTGAACCATTGCCTGTATAGACCAGATTGGGTTGAAGGGATCTTTATTGGATAATTCAGGAATACGTTGACTAATCCAATCTGCTGTTGTGGGCATAAACTGGGCCATACCCTGAGCACCAACAGGAGAAATAGCTCGTGATTTCCAGTCACTCTCCTGATGCAACTGAGCAGCAAAATCAGCTACAGGTGCATTCAATCCCCAGATCACACGAGAAGCACGTATCAAGTCATTGCGGTATTGCTGCGAACGGTGTGGTGGTTCGTCAGCCAATGCTGAGCTGATCATTCCGCCACACCACAACAGTACAATTCTGATAATCTGCCGCCAATTCATAATCACAACCCTGTAGCTACGCTCAGACAGGTGGCGGCAACAATCAGTGCACGGCGTATCAGAACGGCAGCAAACACCACATGGTAGCCAGTCTGAACGGGATATTTTCCTTCTTTCATGAGTATCTCATCATGTTTCAGATACTGACCGGGCCTTGCTTTCGGGAATAAACTGCGGTCTAGCCAGTACCCCAAGACAACAGCCAGAGCAATAAGTGATAATTTGTAGATCACGACAGGGACTTGTTGAGGGGAAACTAAACCGATAGTGAGCAGCAATAGAACAGCTGTTAACAACCAGCCACCGAGGCGTAATTTTTTGACAAGAGATATAAACGATTTGAAAGTTTTCACTGAACTGTCTCCATAGTCGTTGATGGAAACAGTTTTGCCAATTTATCGGGAAAAGGATTTTAAAGGGCGTTAAGAGCGCATCAGAAAAGTAAAAGACAGGATAAGAGCGACCTGCCTAACGCTCGAACACTGGGTAGGCTATCAACTCACAGGCATGCACTGTGAGCCAACCGAGGCTCTTTCCGCTATTGATTATTGATGACCGGGAAAGCCTAACTCATTTTCAGCTAATGGAAAAGGCTTACGGATAATGAAAGAACAATCTTTACCTATCGTTCCGTGGATTGGTGGTAAACGCCGATTAGCAAAACATATTTTACCGTTATTTCCTGAGCATACCTGTTATGTCGAACCGTTCTGTGGTGCTGCTGCACTGTATTTCCTAAAAGTACCGAGCAAATGTGAAGTGATTAATGATATTAATGGTGAGTTGGTGAATCTTTATCGCGTGATAAAACATCACTTGGAAGAGTTTGTCCGACAATTTAAATGGGCATTGGTCAGCCGCCAAATTTATAAATGGTTGCAGATTACCCCCGAAGAAACGCTAACCGATATTCAGAGAGCAGCGCGTTTCTATTATCTCCAAAAGCAGGCATTTGGCGGTAAGGTTGCTGAACATACTTTCGGTACTTCCACCACCAGCCCCCCGCGATTTAATTTACTCAGAATAGAAGAAGAGCTATCAATGGCTCATCTGCGACTGGCAAGAACGATCATTGAAAATATGAACTGGGCACAATGCATCCAGCGGTACGACAGACCGCATACACTGTTTTATTGTGATCCTCCATATTGGGGTACCGAGGGATATGGCATAGAGTTCGGGCTTGAGAACTATGATCTATTAGCAGAATTAGCACATACCATCCGAGGGAAAATGGTGATTTCGGTGAACGATATTCCAGAAATGCGCAAGGCGTTCAAAGGGCTGACAATGCAAGCAGTTAATATCGGTTACAACTTGAAAGTTACGGGGAAAGTTAAACAGAGTAAAGAACTAATCATTTGTAATTTCTAATAACCGAGAATGGCAAGGCAATATATTTGCTTTGCCATTTTTTTATCTTTAACCTAAACCAATAGAACGGGATACAAACTGTAAACCTATTCCGAGAGTTTGGCTAACTAAAGACCTTAATGCTTCTTTACTTTCAGTCTTCAATGTTTCCTTAATACGATCACCTAATGGGGTTTTTAAGCTATCAGGGATTACTTTGAGAACTTCTAAACCCTCAGCGGTTAATACGGCTCTATGACAACCTTCAGAGCTCATAGTCCCTGCCAAATAACCATTCGTCATGAGCCAATCCACTGTATCCAGAAAAAATCTATGATCTTCTACTGTAGTACAAAGTTCGTCAGAGTATGTTCCATCAGAATATTGAAGGGGTTCACCGATTATCTCTGTGGGTAAAAGATCTATCTTTAAAGGAAATGACTCATATAATTTCCCAAATATAATACCTACAATTTCATTAAATTTTTCTATGTTTGTAGTAGACATAAATAACCTCAGCTTCGTTTAAAAATAGCGATATCACAATCCCGTAAATTCAAGCTCGGTTTTTTAGGTTGGAATGTATAAGCAATTAGGCCAGCGACGATTTCCAATAAAAAACCGAGCTGACTGCGGT
>NZ_PUJV01000073.1:0-4430 GCF_011189495.1 Photorhabdus stackebrandtii | reverse complement strand
AATCGCTCTGAACTTCATATTTTGTATACGGAGAAAGGTGAGAATTACCACCATATTTAGTACTCGCAGTAAAATGCAAACTAGTTCCCAGTTGCTTAGCTTTCCACGCACCCCATGCATTAGTAATTTCTTGAAGTTCTTTCATGATATAACCTCGATTAAATGAAGAGTTAAGTTCAGCTAGTTTAAAAATTAACGTAACTTATATTATGTTACGTTATATAAAGATCGTAGTTTGATTTAAATAAAACGCAAATATTTAATTAGAGAATAATATATAATGATAGTTTACATTATATATTATTATTCATAGATATAATAACTACTATGTCATCATCCAGCGTTTTATGAGTCCGTTTGGAAAACGGAAAATATTCCACGCGAAGGAGAGCATAAAATCTATGGGGTATTTTTACACAGCTAGAGCCTCTATCTCTGTATTCTTCAATTTGGGATACCAACGATGAAATAAACTTTCAAGCTCTTCATTTAATACTGTTACCCGTGTTTGTAAGAGATAATACGCACCTTGCTGACTCCATTGCATTTGCTGTTTTTTCGCCATTCGCTTTGCTATCATTTCATTGACGGTTGATTCAACAAATGCTGTTGATATCGGCTCTCCGTAACGATATCTTTCGCCATAATTGGAGAGCATAAAAAAGTCTGGGGCACTTGAATTATTTAGCGGTAAAATGGGCAACTCAACCGGACTATTACCCATTATCGGCCCATGAATACTTATACGTTAAAGTGGCTTCTTTAGCTGCTTTGCCACATAAATGCCCCACAGTTTTTCATGCTCTCCTGTAGTCAAGGAGCCTGCGCCTCGATGAGTTCCGCGCCTGATGAACCTTAAAACCTTTTCGGCTTGAAAGAGCCATTTTTTATGTTAGGTTTCTCATCAGGCCGGTAGGCCGTTCATGTTATCAATAATCAGTCTTCGCAAAACCAGTGGGGTAACATTTAATAGGTTCACAATGACGCCAGCTTTAGGCGACAAATAGGGGGTTTGTGCCCAATTCAGCGAAAAATTCCACGAGTGAAAATAAATTTAACAAATTCAATTCATTATAATTAAATTTATTCTATTAATTTAATCTTTTTCGATACTTTAGATATTGTGTGTCCAGAGCAACCAAGCAGGTCAACAATATAGCTATAGCTTTTGTGTTCCCTGAGAAGGCCTTCTATTTTTTGATGCAATTTCTTATCCATCGGGCGACCTTTATATGGCACTATTGCAAAGCTTCAGTCACTGATACGCTGGGATAAGCGTTTTATCAGCCGGAGCTTGCCATATGAATGCATTCAAAGGTCGCCATTTTACCGGCATTATTATTTTGTGGGCAGTCCGTTGGTACTGCAAATACGGCATCAATTATCGTGAACTTCAGGAAAAGGACGTGTCGGGAATCAATAAGGAAAAATCGGAAGATAATGATTGATAATGAACGCGGCGAACCTCGTTACTTTCAACGAGGTTTGTTAGCAGTCTGATATAAATCATGACTTCCCCTAGAATTAAAGTAAAGATAACCTAAACTAAAAATAATAGGTAGAACCACTTGAACTGGAACATTGGGTGATTGAATCGTTCGATGAGTATAGTTCCGAACTTCTCCGGCCCCACTACATATATTTATCTTTGGGTGGTAATCGAACAATTGTATCAAAGACTGGTACAGAAGTCATAAATTATAGTTGGAAATTATATGAAACCCTGAAAGAAAATTTTCGCGCCTTCGTCGTAAGGTCGGGCTTTGTAAATTTATAAATAAATGATGAGGAAATTATGACAATTATTTTAAAATCAATTAATAAAACACTCAAGACTTCGTTCAATGAATGGATGGATATTGAAGGACTTTCTCTCGATTTAACTCCATATTCTTTGAAAAAGTCAGGGAGGGCTTTAATTATTTTGAATGTGCCGAGTCCGTATGCTACTGGAAACAACTACCCGAATGTAAGCTTCGCCATCACCATGAATTCGGAGGTTCTGGCGAATGGCAGCATCAGTTACTCCTTTAAAAAGCCGGATTCTGCTGGTCGAATTCCAATTACTTTGCAAACAGATCTCGATTTGACTAAGGTGTTGGGTACTGTACAAGCACGATGGTCGACAGCTCGAGGTAGCACCGGACATATTGATAGCTATTGCAGCATAAGTGCAATTATTGACGAGGGAAAGTAAAAAAACTAATTCAAACAAAACTATTAAGAGCATAAAATCTATGGTCACCCCCATTTTTGCAACACTGATTTCCGGTGTATGACGGGCTTGCTTAAATCTATTTGGCGTCTCTATGGGCAAGGATGCCCGCACCACGATGAGTTCCGTGCCTGATTTACTTGCTTTGGTCGCTGATCCCTCTGTCACTTTTAAAACTACGGGAAAGATAAGTGGTAATGGTTATATTTCCGGCGTTATAATCCAAAATAAAAAAGGAGGAAATACAAGTAAAAAATAAATCAATGGCATTTAAAAAAACACTTCTACTGAAATGGTTCTTACAATTTGGATTCGCCTAATAACTATAATTATAGGATTAAAGTTTAAAAAATAATTAATAATAATTGTTACGAGCCTTCATTTTATTTAAATAGGATATTTTATGATGAATAAAAAATTCTTTGATGACCGTATTTCATTTTATAAAATTCACCAAATATTTTTTTGTTATGTAAGAGAGGCTTTTTATTTTTATTATTGTCAGGAAATTCTATGGCAGCATTTAATGATTGGAATATGCAAGGATCATAAGGAGGGTGCATGTACATTTACTCCGGAAAATTGAAATCAATCTGGCCTTCAGCAGACAGTGACCTGGTTGTAATCTTTCCACTTGAAGTTGAAGTCAACCAGCCAGTAATTGTTTCATGGGAGCCGTCAATTATCGTCAACGATAATCTCGATGAATCCAGAAGTTTAAGTGGTGTAATTAGCGAGCTTGAACCACAGGAATTTGGTTTTAACATTTCCATTGATTGGGGGCAGAATTTCCGATTGATTGGATTAATTGCTACGGACAAAGAGTCTCTAATTATCGCAATGAAGGATGAGAATGGTAGCACGTTGTTTACATCGACGTTAACTAACCTTCAGGAACAGGAAGTGTTGCCGGTTGTTAGCCGACTTATAAAAAATACCCTTCAGAATGTCCCGAATGGGATTAAATCTCTAGGGAGTACCAACACAATACTTAACTTTATAAATAGGACCAGCACAATACTTAACGATACCGACTCAATATGGTTTTGTCAGTTAACCGATTCAGGCGATGATGCTGTAATGAGAACCGCTGTCAACGGTGGGCTTAATCTCGGAATGACCGCTATGAGTTTGATGCTTCCAGGAGGACCGATGGCGGCCATATCCTTTGCCCTCACAAGTACAGCTATTACAGCTATCTCGTCGGTTGATGCGTTGTGGAGTGAGGAGAAAGAGCAGTATAACGGAAAGTTGCCCCCTGGTCGCTCCAGCACCAGAAAAAGTGGTTTTATGAAAAATAACTGCGTTTATTTGACGCGTTTAACGATTTTGCCAAAAAACAATAATCGTCTTGTCCTTCAGATGTATAAAAAAGACGGATTGGAAGACGGGCAATATAGGATAAAGGACATCATTAAGGAATTTAAGCCCAAAAATATGCTTGACCTAGTGCTGGATTCTGGGAAGAAGATGGTTGCCAGTTATTCGTATATTCAACTCAAAGCGTTTAAAATAACTAACAAACCCCACTCTCAATTTGATATGCGAAGCAATTTGGTTAACGAGGATGCTGGTGTGTGGTTTAGTTGTAAGTCCACTGGAAATCCCGAAGATCTTATTCAAGGTTCAAAGTTTAAATTTGATCAGTGGACGTCCGACATTAAATTCTCGTATAACCCTAATTATGTTAGTGTCGTCATCGTTGATCGGAAATATTACGGCAAGAACGAACATCCCAGCGCGATCCTCGAACTTTCGAATGATCCATTGAGGCAAGTATTAAGATTAAAGTCGCATAGGGTTGATGTTAGAAACACCAGTAATAGGAAGGAATTGAAACACGCGAATAGTCCGGACGAAGTGTTGAAGATAATCAATGATAATCAAAATTACGCTGTCTGGAGCTGGGAAGAGGGAGGTTATGTATATGGATACGACATGGGTAAACTGGATGAAATTGTTCCTCAAAAAAGTAGCCCACCCATATCGTACGTATATCTCAAAGTGGGTTTTGAAATGCCGTTTATAAAAGTTAAGAGCGTTTAGTTGAATTGAGACTGTAATTTAAATTGTGTATTTGTAGAGCATAAAAAATCGATTGATTGCCTGTGTCTATGTGCATGCCCCTGCCATTCGTGTTTCACTGGAAACATTGTTGGCGTTTGCTGAGCCTATGCGCCAGACAGCACAAGCGCTCAGTCAACTGGTCACGGCT
>NZ_PUJV01000072.1:0-4489 GCF_011189495.1 Photorhabdus stackebrandtii | reverse complement strand
CAAATCGTTTTGGTATGTATGAGCTACGGGAGCGAGATGTAGCGCCGATTGACTACGGTGTGACGTTTCAAATGTAGCGAAATTGGGGATGTTACTCATTTACGCAGGAATCCTGACGGTACCCCAATTTACCAATACTAATGATGGTACGTGGCATTGGTCCGGTAGCACAGGTGATAAAAGTGCGGCATTAAGCAAGAGCGACGTTCCATCAGACGTTAAAAAGAAACTTGGTTTACCTGGAAAATGGAGATAATTATGATTTTTGGTGATCCAAATCATTTTGCCATACTTATAGAGTATTTATCTGATTGGAGTACAGAAAATGGATATAGAAATGGCTTATTTCATTTTTGTATAGATGGAAAACTGTATCCAAATAGTGCGAAAGTAGCAACATTAGGAGGAGATATCCTTTGTTTATCTGATAGTAATGCTTTGGTATTACCTGTTGAAAATAATAATATTTTCAATATGGAAAAAAAAGAAGCTTACTTCTCTATGTTAAAAACAATGTTGCCTGAACGGGCTGAACCAGAGAAAGAAGTATCAGACGATTTTGTTACTTCTTACAAATATCAAGCATCTACATATAATTTAGAAAATGACTGTTGTTATGTTTTTGCTGTATCTAATGGCAGTATGATAAGAATCTTAGGTGCAAAACTGAGTGTTTTAAATGGTAATGATGATGTTGGATATCATTGGGAGGAAATACTAAAACCACATGTTACTGATATTATTTTAGAAAAGGAAACAGTGAAAAACATTGTCACTTCTACAATAAATTATTATTACTGCCTAAAGTAAAATCCCCCCATGTGGACCGTACCCCAAATGTTGGATAACCATCTAACTCTAAAGGTGAGGTTCATCACATCAAGGCAAAGTGGCTTATCGAGCTGAAAAGTCGCGTCGGGGTGTTATTGGCCGGGAGTCAAACCGTACAGGGAAAAACAGGTTGTAACTGACTGAGTACCATAGAAAAAATAGGTGCTTGGCGGTCAACTTCGCACTGGAATGGGTTGTTGTTGACAATAATCACTTAAGCGTTGACCAGAATCGCTCAAGGAGTGAGGAACTGGTCAATTGTCAGGGAGATAGCAGTTGTCGTGCGACGGTCAGAGATAAATACCGGCAGGAATATGACCGGGTTCAGGCGCGGATAGCAACGTGTTCAGGGGCTGACCAGTGTGTTGCGGTTGCCAAAGAGCTGCGAGCATTACAGGGTGATTACAGTGCCCGGATGAACGAAATTCAGGAAAAAGCCAGAATGCAGGGACTGGATTCCCTCACGCCGGCAGAAGTGCGGGAATGGGCAGATTTACGGGGTGCGATGTCGAATATTGATGCCTCCCGCAATTTAGTGCTCCATCGTGCCCAAGTCACCGGCGGCTCAGAAGAAACGACCCAGGAAATCGTGAAGATTATGGGGCAGACGGGGATTGCGGCGTCTGCAGGGGTTGCCGGAGGGATCAGTAAGACTGGAGCAAAAGAGGTAAAAAGAAGTGCTATACCAGTACCTAATCCAGTGACAGCGAATAATGGGTTGGTTTATAAATCAAATCCTAAACATACTCTTGGTGGTGATGGAAATCGCCGTAATGCGGGAATAGAACCAAAAGACTCATTGAAACTTTTTGAAAACTCAATCCCAAGCTCCAAAAATTATGGTAATAGGGGTAGTAACCGGGCTACTCGACCAGCTACCCGGTCACTACCCCTGAATCTGAGCTGCCTGTGGGTGTTACTCACTCGTGTAGATGTTTCACAAGCGCCTGTGTGGAGTGGCTGGAGTGAGTTAAGCTCAGGGCCGGTTAGTCCAGCCTTTTGCTTTATTATCTGCCTGTGCGGCAGTTGGTTTTTACTTAAGAATAGGAAAACATGTTTCTAAGCTGCTTGTACAGCAGTACTAATATGCTACACAACTTAAAGAGTTAAATCTACAAAATACCTCGTCATAATAAGGAATTAATTGCATGGTGTAGGGGTTTCTTCAAATCCATTTAACACAAATTCTTCACTTGTCAAAAAAATAAAAACTTGTTTTTGTTGCTGTTTGGGGTTTCACCATCTAACCCTTATTTGTGTTAGCTAGAATCTTTTTTTGCTGCATCATTCACTGTGCCGGAATCGTTGCCTAATTTCTCGACACAAGCTTGTATTCAGGATGTTCACCAGCCAACAACAGCAAAAGTTCATACTTAATTTTTGGAAGTTTTTTTTCCGGGTTAACAGAAATTAAATTCTCCCAAGTTCTGGGACTCATATCTAAACGTAGAGCTAACTCCTGTTTAGACAATCCGGTTTTTGCTTGCAACCTTCTTAATTCGATTGGTGTCATAATATTCTATTTTTTAGAGATAAAATGATTAGTCATTAACAAAAAACACTCAGCCAACGGCTTGAATTTTTCTGTCTTTGCAATCAATGGTAGTTGAGATAAATCTATTGATTGAATAGATTTATAATCATATGTTTCATCGAAAATAGTAAATCGTTCACGTTTCTTCCCATTTTGTGGATTAGTTCTGCCTAATGCAGAATAGCATAAATGATAACCATCGTTATCAAGCCATACAGTCAATGAACAACTTTTGTTCCCTTTATTCACTCGTTCTTCAAAAACTTTTTCCATGAAACGCCCTCACATATTAGGGGTCCAGTGGAAGAACCCCCAGATCTGTAAATATTAGCTACAAATCAGAATCACAATGTACTTAAAAATCCGACCAAATAGATCAACTCGTCCTTACTCAAGCAGCTTAGATGCAAATTATAACAGCCATCATATGATTCTTTAACTGTTCCATGTATTCTCCCATGCTTAAAGCTGCATAAATCATAGTAATTGGGTTGCAGTTCTACAACACAGCCTATCGATGATTTTACTATCTCGCGTTCTTCGGTTCGCTTTTGATTCTTCTTGATCTCAGCTTCCAACAGCTCAATTTGTCCTAATGCTGACGACAAGATCTTACGTTTGATATCTCTTGCAATCGCTAACGGCTGTCGCCTGGTTGATACAGAACATACACACCATACACCATGACTAACACCTCCACTAATTTGTATACGTCCTTTCTCCATTGTGGCAACTATTACAAAATGCTTAAAGTTTAATGATGTTAATTTAATTCGATATTCATACCCAGGTTCTAACTTATCAACACGCCAACCATCGCCAAGAAATTTACATACAACTTCAAAAGTATTTGTGAAATTTTTTTTAAAGTGATCCATTTTAAATCTCATAAAGCAAAATTAAAGAAGATAAATACTAGAAGGGCGGTTCCCCGCCCACATTTTAAGTTTAAATCCTTGCCTCAACGCTATGAGGCCCACGAGCATTACACTTGCCATTTGTCCCATACATTTCTCTTATTTCTTCCATGCTGTGCTCTTTACGATTAAAATGGCTCTTATGTTCTTCTGGACGATAAAACCATCGTTTTTTCTTATTTGCCCATTTGCATCCTAATTCTTTCAAAATATCTTTATGTGGTTTTGTTTCTCCTGAAATCCAAATCCAATTACCGATAACTTCAAGAATAATTCCAGCCAAACCGTTTAAAGTTGTTAATACTCTTTCTAAATCCTCGCCATAATTGTAATGATCATCTTGATTCGAGGACTGGAATTGATTTACTTTTTCAAAATTAGCCATTAAGAAATCAAAAGCTGCGTTGATAGCTTTCATCATTTCCGTGCCTAATGGGTTTTTATCGGGATGATATTTAATAGCAAGGCACTTGTACGTTTTCTTAATATCCTGTTCAGTAAGTTCACCAGAAATACCAAACACGTTTAACGCTTCTTGAATATTCATTTTTTAGTTCCTGCCCTTATGGGCTGTTAGTGTGAAAAGTATAGGAGCCTTACCCGTTCCTATATAAATAATTGTACTCACCTTTTGGTGAGTTGTCAAGGTGAAAAATATAAAAATATATTTCCCGTTTATTGGAACGGAAGGAAGTGGATCAACGACATTTATTTTCATCAGTTATTCAACTATTCAATACCCGAAGCAACTTAATAACGTTAACCCGTCGCCGGCGTTTTGGTGATTTGTTGTTTTACAGTGAGTCAGGTGTGATAAACCACCAAAAACATTAGTGAGGATTTTTGAATGATGGAGAAGGAGCCGTATGTCAGATCTCTTCAAAAGCCGTTGGCGCGGCTCTATTAGGAGAGCATAAAAAACCTTGGGGCACTACATTGGTGTTATGCTGTGATAGATAATGTAGAACTATCAACCATACTCCAGCTAGCTCATAATTTTGATGCTAGGATACCAACGCTCAAGTTGTGCTTTTAGCTTGCCATTCAGAACGGTCATCTGAGGGGAACATTAAAAGATTACCCCAAGGTAATGAGATGGTTCCCCTCACTCTAACGGCAGTATATTAGCAGAGTGATTATCTTTGATAAGAGGCTACCATCATGAACACTATCGCACTGATTGGCATCGATCTCGGCAAGCATTCTT
>NZ_PUJV01000071.1:1908-4912 GCF_011189495.1 Photorhabdus stackebrandtii | reverse complement strand
CTCTCATCTCTCACACCAAAACCCCTTCGGTGTTGTAAGGTTAAGCCGCTCGGTTCATTAGTACTGGTCAGCTCAATGCATCGCTGCACTTACACACCCAGCCTATCCACGTCTTCGTCTTAAACGTTCCTTCCGTGACCTCACAGTCAAGGGAAGACTCATCTCAAGGCAAGTTTCCCGCTTAGATGCTTTCAGCGCTTATCTCTTCCGCACTTAGCTACCGGGCTATGCCATTGGCATGACAACCCGTACACCAGCGGTGCGTCCACTCCGGTCCTCTCGTACTAGGAGCAGCCCCTTTCAATCTTCCAACGCCCACGGCAGATAGGGACCGAACTGTCTCACGACGTTCTAAACCCAGCTCGCGTACCACTTTAAATGGCGAACAGCCATACCCTTGGGACCGACTTCAGCCCCAGGATGTGATGAGCCGACATCGAGGTGCCAAACACCGCCGTCGATATGAACTCTTGGGCGGTATCAGCCTGTTATCCCCGGAGTACCTTTTATCCGTTGAGCGATGGCCCTTCCATGCAGAACCACCGGATCACTAAGACCTACTTTCGTACCTGCTCGAGCTGTCACTCTCGCAGTCAAGCTGGCTTATGCCTTTGCACTAACCTCACGATGTCCGACCGTGATTAGCCAACCTTCGTGCTCCTCCGTTACGCTTTGGGAGGAGACCGCCCCAGTCAAACTACCCACCAGACACGGTCCCCGGTCCGGCTGACGGACCTGGGTGAGAACATCGCACATTCAAGGGTGGTATTTCAAGGATGGCTCCGTGCAGACTGGCGTCCACACTTCAAGGCCTCCCACCTATCCTACACATCAAGGTGCCATGTTCAGTGTCAAGCTATAGTAAAGGTTCACGGGGTCTTTCCGTCTTGCCGCGGGTACACTGCATCTTCACAGCGAGTTCAATTTCACTGAGTCTCGGGTGGAGACAGCCTGGCCATCATTACGCCATTCGTGCAGGTCGGAACTTACCCGACAAGGAATTTCGCTACCTTAGGACCGTTATAGTTACGGCCGCCGTTTACTGGGGCTTCGATCAAGAGCGTCGCACTCACGTGCTAACCCCATCAATTAACCTTCCAGCACCGGGCAGGCGTCACACCGTATACGTCCACTTTCGTGTTTGCACAGTGCTGTGTTTTTAATAAACAGTTGCAGCCAGCTGGTCTCTGCGACTGGCTTCGGCTCCGGGCGCGGGCCCTTCACCTACCGCCAGCGTGCCTTCTCCCGAAGTTACGGCACCATTTTGCCTAGTTCCTTCACCCGAGTTCTCTCAAGCGCCTGAGTATTCTCTACCTGACCACCTGTGTCGGTTTGGGGTACGATTCAAGGTGACCTGATGCTTAGAGGCTTTTCCTGGAAGCCGGGCATCAACCACTTCACCGCCGTAGCGGCTCGTCATCACGCCTCAGTGTTCACGAAAGAGCGGGTTTGCCTGCTCTTTCCACCTACACGCTTAAACCGGGACGACCGTCGCCCGGATGGCCTAGCCTTCTCCGTCCCCCCGTCGCAGTCACCTTCAGTACAGGACTATTAACCTGTTGCCCATCGACTACGCTTTTCAGCCTCGCCTTAGGGGTCGACTCACCCTGCCCCGATTAACGTTGGACAGGAACCCTTGGTCTTCCGGCGAGCGGGTTTTTCACCCGCTTTATCGTTACTTATGTCAGCATTCGCACTTCTGATACCTCCAGCGGGCCTCACAGCGCCACCTTCAACGGCTTACAGAACGCTCCCCTACCCAACAACACCTGCGTGTCGCTGCCGCAGCTTCGGTGCATGGTTTAGCCCCGTTACATCTTCCGCGCAGGCCGACTCGACCAGTGAGCTATTACGCTTTCTTTCAATGGTGGCTGCTTCTAAGCCAACATCCTGGCTGTCTGAGCCTTCCCACCTCGTTTCCCACTTAACCATGACTTTGGGACCTTAGCTGGCGGTCTGGGTTGTTTCCCTCTTCACGACGGACGTTAGCACCCGCCGTGTGTCTCCCGTGATACCATTCTTCGGTATTCGCAGTTTGCATCGGGTTGGTAAGCCGGGATGGCCCCCTAGCCGAAACAGTGCTCTACCCCCGAAGATGAATCCACGAGGCGCTACCTAAATAGCTTTCGGGGAGAACCAGCTATCTCCCGGTTTGATTGGCCTTTCACCCCCAGCCACAAGTCATCCGCTAATTTTTCAACATTAGTCGGTTCGGTCCTCCAGTTAGTGTTACCCAACCTTCAACCTGCCCATGGCTAGATCACCGGGTTTCGGGTCTATACCCTGCAACTACTTCGCCCAGTTAAGACTCGGTTTCCCTGCGGCTCCCCTAAACGGTTAACCTTGCTACAGAATATAAGTCGCTGACCCATTATACAAAAGGTACGCAGTCACCCTGACAATATCAAGGCTCCCACTGCTTGTACGTACACGGTTTCAGGTTCTGTTTCACTCCCCTCGCCGGGGTTCTTTTCGCCTTTCCCTCACGGTACTGGTTCACTATCGGTCAGTCAGGAGTATTTAGCCTTGGAGGAGGGTCCCCCCATGTTCAGACAGGATACCACGTGTCCCGCCCTACTCGTCGAGTTCACAACGGAGGCATTTTGGTGTACGGGACTGTCACCCTTTACTGTGCGCCTTTCCAGACGCTTCCACTCACACCTCCGCTGATGCAGACTCTGGGCTGCTCCCCGTTCGCTCGCCGCTACTGGGGGAATCTCGGTTGATTTCTTTTCCTCGGGGTACTGAGATGTTTCAGTTCCCCCGGTTCGCCTCGTCTGACTATGAATTCATCAAACGATAGTGCAACGCATTGCACTGGGTTTCCCCATTCGGACATCGCCGGCTCATAACGCTTCCTATCAGCTCACCGACGCTTATCGCAGATTAGCACGTCCTTCATCGCCTCTGACTGCCTAGGCATCCACCGTGTACGCTTAGTCGCTTAACCTCACAACCCGAAAGAGTTTCGGGGTATGTGTTATTGAGAGACTCATCAATAATA
>NZ_PUJV01000071.1:0-1888 GCF_011189495.1 Photorhabdus stackebrandtii | reverse complement strand
GTTTCAATTTTCAGCTTGTTCCAGATTGTTAAAGAGCTTTTATCGTTAAGCCGACTTCATCTAAAATCCGCTTAACGATACCACGACCACGGCTTTCACCCGTCATCACCGCAAGTGGCGTCCCCTAGGGGATTCGAACCCCTGTTACCGCCGTGAAAGGGCGGTGTCCTAGGCCTCTAGACGAAGGGGACACAATGGCCGGCTTCGCAGACGCGTCTTGCTCGACTTTCATCAGACAATCTGTGTGAGCACTGCACTCAACGGCATCTCAGGTAAGGAGGTGATCCAACCGCAGGTTCCCCTACGGTTACCTTGTTACGACTTCACCCCAGTCATGAATCACAAAGTGGTCAGCGCCCTCCCGCAGGTTAAGCTACCGACTTCTTTTGCAACCCACTCCCATGGTGTGACGGGCGGTGTGTACAAGGCCCGGGAACGTATTCACCGTAGCGTTCTGATCTACGATTACTAGCGATTCCGACTTCATGGAGTCGAGTTGCAGACTCCAATCCGGACTACGACAGACTTTATGTGTTCCGCTTGCTCTCGCGAGGTCGCTTCACTTTGTATCCGCCATTGTAGCACGTGTGTAGCCCTACTCGTTAGGGCCATGATGACTTGACGTCATCCCCACCTTCCTCCGGTTTATCACCGGCAGTCTCCTTTGAGTTCCCGCCATCACGCGCTGGCAACAAAGGATAAGGGTTGCGCTCGTTGCGGGACTTAACCCAACATTTCACAACACGAGCTGACGACAGCCATGCAGCACCTGTCTCAGAGCTCCCGAAGGCACAACCCCATCTCTGAGGTCTTCTCTGGATGTCAAGAGTAGGTAAGGTTCTTCGCGTTGCATCGAATTAAACCACATGCTCCACCGCTTGTGCGGGCCCCCGTCAATTCATTTGAGTTTTAACCTTGCGGCCGTACTCCCCAGGCGGTCGATTTAACGCGTTAGCTCCGGAAGCCACTCCTCCAGGGAACAACCTCCAAATCGACATCGTTTACCGCGTGGACTACCAGGGTATCTAATCCTGTTTGCTCCCCACGCTTTCGCACCTGAGCGTCAGTCTTCGTCCAGGGGGCCGCCTTCGCCACCGGTATTCCTCCACATCTCTACGCATTTCACCGCTACACATGGAATTCTACCCCCCTCTACGAGACTCTAGCCAACCAGTCTTGGATGCCGTTCCCAGGTTAAGCCCGGGGATTTCACATCCAACTTAATTGACCGCCTGCGTGCGCTTTACGCCCAGTCATTCCGATTAACGCTTGCACCCTCCGTATTACCGCGGCTGCTGGCACGGAGTTAGCCGGTGCTTCTTCTGCGGGTAACGTCAAGCTATCGCCCTCTTCAGGCCATACCCTTCCTCCCCGCTGAAAGTACTTTACAACCCGAAGGCCTTCTTCATACACGCGGCATGGCTGCATCAGGCTTGCGCCCATTGTGCAATATTCCCCACTGCTGCCTCCCGTAGGAGTCTGGGCCGTGTCTCAGTCCCAGTGTGGCTGGTCATCCTCTCAGACCAGCTAGGGATCGTCGCCTAGGTAGGCCATTACCCTACCTACCAGCTAATCCCATCTGGGTTCATCCACGGGCGTGAGGCCCTTTCAGGTCCCCCACTTTGGTCTTGCGACATTATGCGGTATTAGCCACCGTTTCCAGTGGTTATCCCCCGCCCTCGGGCAGATCCCCAGACATTACTCACCCGTCCGCCGCTCGTCAGCAAAAGCGCAAGCGCTTTCCTGTTACCGCCCGACTTGCATGTGTTAGGCCTGCCGCCAGCGTTCAATCTGAGCCATGATCAAACTCTTCTATTAAAAGCTTGATGCTCAAAGAATTTTACTGTTCATTCGTCATGAATCAACTGTTGTTCACTCTTCAAGACTT
>NZ_PUJV01000070.1:0-5187 GCF_011189495.1 Photorhabdus stackebrandtii | reverse complement strand
GCTGTCTACGCTTCATCTCCTTTGTTACCGCCGGAAACGCAAGACTCGCTACATAGTGGTCTGGCTAATCCCTTTCTACGACGGGACTTTCACCCGCAAGATCAGTACAGCTTTGCCCAGCGCACCGGTCATTACATTCTCCTTAAAGAAAGTAGTATTCCGTTTCAATGAACGCGCCTATCACCTTGTCGTGCATTTCTTCTGATTTGGAATACCCGATTGTTTTTCTGTTTAGCCTTTTTAGACGAGTGCGAAGCGTCAGGTTGGTTCTTTCGATACGTTAGGTGTAAAATACTTTCCAACAATGTGTTTTTCCTCCGGATGTCGTCGGTTGTAAGGGGAAAAATCATCCGTACAGTAAAAGCGGACGTCAAAAGGTGAGAGAAGCGCCAGCAGTTTTTCCAACGTTTTCCCGCTGCGATCACCAAATACGTGAGCCACGATCTTTTTCATGCTTGGTTCCCAAGCATACCTGTAGCGACCTAAAAATAAAAAGCACCAAACCTGCAATCAACGGCAGTTTTCAACCCACATTAGATGATTCTATCCGTGCCGCAAACCCAGATTAAATGATAATGAACCTACACTATTGGACTCCAACCTGAATTCCGTCTTTCCCAACTCACATTATTTTATAATAAAAAATCACAGCCACCAGATCACAACCTCAAATAACTTGCCTAATTGTCGTTTATATGCGACAATTTATTCAGTTAAAGATACAGAGGTAATCAATGCGATACCGGATTGAACGCTATCAGGATGGACAAGGGAATGTCCCTTTCACAGACTGGATAACGAAATTAAGAAAGAAACATCGTCAAGCTGCCGCAAAAATAGATAATCAGATAGACAGAGCTGAAACTGGAAACTTTGGAGATCATAAATTTGCACGAGATGGCGTTTGGGAAATGCGAATAAATTTTGGAACAGGTTATCGAGTTTATTATACGGTAGAAGGAGAGGATATCATTATTCTTTTTTTTGGTGGTGATAAAACGACACAAGACAAAGACATAGATAAGGCAGTTGAATATTTACAGGACTACAAGCAGAGGAAACCTAATGAAAATAAGTAAACTTAACGAGGATAATCCTGTGGCAACTAATGACAATTTTTCATGTTCAGTAAATCACGATGTAGCCATGATTGCAGAACTGAGAGCCGATCCAGATTACGCAGAAAGCTATTTACAAACTGCATTAGAAGATATTTACGAAGAAGGAGGAATTTCTGCGTTCTTAACCGCACTTCGTCGTGTTGTAGAGGCACGCGGAGGCATTAGTGAAATCGCTAAAAAATCGGGTTTGTCTCGTCAGCAACTCTATAAGACGTTATCAGAATCTGGCAACCCGACGATCTCTACACTAACAGAAATAACCAGAGCAGCTGGTGTCAGACTTACTTCTTCGACTCACGCATAAAAATCATCCTGCTGCTTGCAGGATGATTAAGCCCACTCATATAGCGGATTCTTTTATTCAAAAAGATAATATTGCTTAGTGAATACTGGAGAAACTAAACAACCACCTAGATTCACCCAGTGATACGGGCGGTTCCCTCCGTCTTCGCCGTGGGAACAACTTCTACAGACAACTTCGTGTCGCAAATTTGCAATTAGTGTGAGCCGAAACTGGCGATAATTGCGAGTCGGTGGGATTTCGATTGCGAGCCGTTACACATAACTGTCTACCACCAAATGGATTTTGGTTGAACGTCCCCCTCGACTCTGGCCTATTGATGTATCTTCCCCTGAAGCTGCGCCGGCACTGTGCTGATGCGCCCGGATTATACTGCCATCAATGAACAACCATTCTGAATCAGTGTGATGAGATAACCATTTGAATAATCACTGCAAAATACCTTTCTTTGACCACAGATTAAAACGACAGAATACCGTATTCCATTGACCGAAATCGGCAGGGATATCCCACCAGGGGCAGCCCGTTCTCATTCGATAGAGAATGCCTTCCAGCGTCATACGGTGTTCTGCTTTGTTCAAGTTTGACGTTAACGTCAGGCAGACAACTATGCCGGTAAGCTGTTGTATCAACCTTCGTGTATGGGAAACAGGTCAAGTTTGATAGATGGGGTTTTCTGACCATAGCCCCGATTTGTTCCCTTGCTCCCTCTTAGCCCTTGCTACGTCTGGCTTTCAACGGAAAAATCGATTTTGAATAGCACTTGATAAAACATGATAACCTGTTGAATATAAGTTTTTTTATTTTTTTTTAAAATTCATGTAATCCGTTTGGCTACCTTTGGCATCATTCCTGTTTATTCTTTCTGTCTTGACCTATACGATTCAATGTATCAATGAGAGTTGTTCTTTATTACACCAAAATTACGGCAAATAGAAAACCGAGTAACCCAGCACATACTTAATTGGTTTCATATTACAATGCGTCTGACCGTACTAAAACAATATGCCAAAGGGGTATCTAAAAACGATCCGAAGCTTGGTACAGAATTATTAGATTCTTTAACCAGTACAAAATGGTCTATCTGGCATGGAAATGTGATTAAGGCATTAGAACACCTGGATGATTGTGCTGCCATGTGTGATGAGGATATATCGCCTTATGGTAACAATAAATCATTGTTAAAACATATAGATGAAATGTACACCTAGATTGAAAATAACAGCATGATGATCCCGAATTACGGTGAAATGTACCGGTATGGTGAACCCATTTCCTCTTCATTTGTTGAATCAACGATCAATGAAGTTATTGCTAAGTGCATGGTGAAAAAACAGCAAATGCAATGGAGTCAACAAGGTGCACATTATCTACTCCAGACACGAACAGCAGTACTCAATCATGATTTAAAAACGCGATTTGAGCACTGGTATCCGGGGATCAAATTAAGCGAAGAAACAGATCACTAGTTTGGCAAAGACTATTGCTGCATGAGTGCCCCAAGGTTTTTATGCTCTCCTATCCCATCCATTAATTGTGCCGGGTGATGAAAGTCAGACGTTCAACATTTTATATTTGGCAAGACAAACCTGTTCCATCACCATCTCTACAATACTATGTTTTCTGATGAGAGTGAAGGAAGCTGGAAAGGTCGGTAATAACTGATGGTTAGTTTACTACTGGAAGATCTAATACCTGCCAATAAAAACAGATTCAGGCATCAACCATTATTTTGCTACGTGAGCTAAATAGAAGAGCCTGTTGGAGTTGTTTAAAAAATAGTTGAAGGTATTACAGACAGCGCTATTGCAAATTTATCAGAGATACCTACTTTAACACATTTTAAGGCATTAACTCTTACAGCTAAAGTAAACAAGGCTAAATTACATTGATGATTTAGAATCGATGTAGACACGGTATGGTTGTCGTCTGAAAAGTATGGTGGAACAATTTTGTTGTTTAACAATCAGCTCGATCCGGTTCGCATAGCTGAATTGCGCAACAGGATATTAGCGGTTGGGCAACCAATATGATGAATTTCATTTGCAGTTACCATGAGTGAAAAAGTGGTAAATGCGAGTCCGACCATTTTCGTTTGCGAGTAGTTACAGGTAATGGCAATCAAAGGAGTTGGCGTAGATTCAAGAGGAGAAATTTTCTCCCCTTTACGCGTCAAAGTAAAAAAATTCTACTGCGGTTTTTCTTGTTGATCTAACAAATGCTGACGCTCTTTTTCGAGCTGTAAACGAAGCTCTTCTTCACTTGGCAGTTCCAACATGTATTTTGAGGCAAACAATTGCTTGCTGTCGTTGAGTACTGAATATTTGGCAACGGTATGATTGTTTTCGGTACATAAAATTAAGCCGATGGTTGGGTTATCATCACTGCGGCGTTTTTTCTCTTCGTACATGCGCACATACATGTCCATTTGCCCCACATCTTGATGAGTGAGCTTATGCATTTTCAGGTCAATCAACAAAAAGCATTTGAGATGAAAGTTGTAGAACACCAAATCAATGTAATAATCACCATCATCGGTACTGATACGTTGCTGACGTTCGACAAATGCAAAGCCTTTACCGAGTTCCAGCAGGAACTTTTGCAGATTGTCGATTAGCGCTTGTTCAAGTTCACTTTCTTGTAGTACAGCACTCGGTAAACCTAAAAAGTCGAAAATATATGGGTCACGCAAGTAATCTTTTGCCGATAAAGTCAGTGCCGTGGTTTTTTGCTGCGCTTCATCCAGTACAGACTGGATATTTTGTTGCTTTGCTTGAGTAGAAAGCAAGCGCTCGTAATAGAAGGTACCGATTTGGCGTTCTAACGCGCGAGCAGACCAAGCCTGCTCAATTGCTTCTTTCATATACCATTGTCTGGTTTGCTCGTTTTCAATGCGGGTTAAGGTGCGGTAGTGTGTCCAGCTTAATTCGTGACGCAGTGCGTCACGATTTGGAAAAGTAATATAAAACAATCTCATATAACGAAGATTGGAGTTATCAAAACCTTTGCCAAACTCTTTGGTTAAAGAAGTGGAAAGGTTTTTGAGTACTTTCTTACCATATTCAGCGCGCGTCTGTCCTTGTTGTTCATCTTCGACAATCAGGCGGCCGATTTCCCAATAAGTTTGCACCATAACAGTATTGACTGCTTGTGCGGCTTGTTTGCGACCTTGGGTTAATAGCGCCCTAATATTGTCTAGCAATAGGTTTGATTCCGGTAATGCGGGTTGATTCATTATGCAGCCTCCATGTCTTCTATTTTTTCTCTGTGTACATCGAATATGTATTTTTAAAAAACAGAGTGAGGAAGAAATCGTTGCAAATGGGTAGGATGCCTATATCACGAAAAATATCATATGCATTCCAGACCGCTTGTTTGATTGAGTTAGCACTCATCATTCATTATTCTCATCAAGTAACTTTTGAAACATGCCCTGAAGTATAGGGGAATCTTAAATCCGGAGACAATCCTCCCTGAATATTCGCAGAGTAGCCAGAGACAGTTACCTGTCTCCAGCCCTCTAAGAACCGTGCGTGCGCCTTTCAGCGCACACGGCTCAAGCCTTACTAAGGCCTGATAATGACCCGGTAACCCAACGTGCTTTACTCCTGGATAAATCCCTTCCCTTATGCTCCGCTTCTCTGAGAAAGGCAGCTACAGCAGGTTTCACCCGTTCTTCCAGTACTTCTTTCGAACTCCCGGAAATGACGAAATCATCCGCATATTTAACGACATAGACTTTCTGGCGAGGGGCAGCGCGTTGTG
>NZ_PUJV01000069.1:0-5330 GCF_011189495.1 Photorhabdus stackebrandtii | reverse complement strand
GCGAAGACTGATTATTGATGACATGAACGGCCTACCGGCCTGATGAGAAACCTAACATAAAAAATGGCTCTTTCAAGCCGACAAGGTTTTAAGGTTCATCAGGCGCGGAACTCATCGAGGCGCAGGCTCCTTGCCTACAGTGACGCCGGATAGATTTAAGCAAGCCAAAAATTCATCAAAAATGAGTGTTGCAAAAACGAGGGGAACCATAGATTTTTTATGCTCTCCTAAAATAGAGATAGTTTGCTTTTCAATCAATAGAGCAACACCCGCCACGCTTCTTATCGGTTTAATAATTAGCGAAAATTGGCGGGGTTTTTACCTTAATTTTATTTAAGAAGAAATGTCCGGCCATTATAAATACCTTTAACCGGACAATATCGCCGTCAATAACCGATTTTTATACCTGCAATATCACTGACATTACACCACCTCCGCTTCACAATTCATTGCCAACGCCATACTTAAAGTTTTAGCCAAAATGGTTTTATTTTCACTGTCTTCCATCAGGCTAAAATGGTCGCCGGGTACAGATGTTAGCTGGAGCGAAGAATCAGGCACGACCTGCTTCCAGCCTAACGACGGTTCCATACTCAAGGAGGGTAATGTGGCTTCCGTAACAAAAGGGATCTGCGGATAAGATTCCATCGCATAGAACTGGTGGAGCGTTATCGCCAAAGCTTGTGGTTCATATTCTTTGACCATTTGCATATAATTCCCCATCTGTTCCCAACGTTTTGCGATCAAATCAGGACACAGATTTGCCGGGTATAGTTCCAGTTCCTGCGCCGCGGCAATAAATTGCACCAAATTCAGTTTATCGATTCTCTGATGCAATACCGCAATCTCCTCTTCATGTTCCCCTCCCGACTGTTTTGCCAGTTCAGCCAGAAACTGGAGTTTTAGTTGAATGACCTGCTGCTTGAAGCAGTGAGGGGCCGGCGTATCAATCAAACCCAGGAAATCGACGGTCTCACCGGCATTCAAAAGTTGCTGGGCAATAGCATAAGCCAATACTCCACCAGAAGAGTAACCGTAGATCCGGTATCGGCCTTCCGGTTGAACCGCCTTCATAAAGGTGATCATTTTGGCAGCCAACGCTTCAATAGTTGATACCTGTTCCTCATTGATGGACGGCCATGGCAATGCATAAATCGGATAGTCTGACTGAATATGTTGAGCTAATCCAAAGACATAGGAGTAATCATCCATGCCGCTGGGCACAAAGAATAACGGCGGTTCTATTCCTGATGGCCGCACAGGTATCGCACTGCTTTGCAGCTGGGACAGTGGATCTAATGTGATTTTTGATACCAGTTCAGCCAGCACAGGGAATTGGAAGAGATTATTCAATGTACACATCAAACCACGACCTGCGACAAGGTTGATCATCCGCATGGCAAGCAGCGAATGTCCACCCAAGGCAAAGAAATTGTCATACCGGCCTATCTGCTCAACTTCCAGCAATTCACGCCAAATAGCAGCCAATGCGATCTCAACCTCCCCCTGCGGTGCTTCATAGACCTGATGAGCAAAGGCATGCTGATCAGGTTGCGGCAGCGCACGGCGATCCAGCTTACCGTTAGGGGTCAGCGGAAATGCGTCCAGACGTACAAAAGCCGCCGGCACCATGTAGTCAGGCAACCGTGCTCTCAGATGGCTATACAAGCAGGTAGCCAATCCATCATCCGCTGGCGCCACCACATAAGCAACCAGTTGTTTGTCCTGCCCCTCCCCTAACGCCTGCACCACAGCTTCACGTATCGCCGGATATTCCACCAGTCGGGCCTCAATTTCCCCCAATTCAATACGGAAACCGCGGATTTTGACCTGCTGGTCATTACGGCCCAGGAATTCCAGATTACCGTCCGGCAGGTAACGGGCCAAATCCCCAGAGCGGTACATCCGGGCATCCGGTTTATTGCTAAAGGGATCAACCAGGAAACGTTCCGCGGTCAAGTCAGGACGATTGAGATAACCACAGGCAACCCCGTCTCCCCCGATATAAATCTCACCGGCCACACCCAACGGTACCGGTTGACCATCAGTATCCAACAGATAAACCCGCGTATTGCCGATTGGACGGCCAATAGGGATATTTGTCGTCCCCACCGGCAACGCAGTGATGTGATATGTCGCAGTAAAGGTGGTTCCTTCACTGGGTCCGTAGCCATTCAATAACTGTTGCGGTGGATTATTATGCAGTACCTGAGCAATCACATGGGGATCAAGGGCATCTCCACCGACAATCAGGATTTTGATCTGCGGGAGAACCGAGGATAATTCTGCGGCCAGCCGGTTAAACAACCCAACGCTTAACCACAGGATATTAATTTGATACTGGTGTAAAGCCAGGGCAAAATCCGGTGGAGTCAGCAAGGTAGCGTGGTCGATAACCACCAGCGCGGCACCGTTAAGCAAAGAGGCCCAAACTTCGAAGGTACTGGCATCGAAAACCGGATTCGCAGCAAAAGCCACCCGGTCACCCGGCTCAATTTCAGCATAGCCATTATTAATAACCAGCCGGACCACCGCCCGATGCGGCACAATCACCCCTTTTGGCATGCCAGTCGAGCCGGAAGTGTACATGACATACGCTGATCCAGCGCTGGAATGAGGTAAGTCAGGATTGAAGCTATCTTCCTCCCCGATTGTATCCCTCTCACCAGAGAGACGAAACAATGGCACAGCTAAATCAGCCGGGATATCAGCCCGCGCATCGGTGATCAGCAATTTGGCTGAACAATCGTTTATCAGCCAGTTTTTCCGTTCATCCGGCACTCTGGGATCAATCGGTACGTAAACGGCACCAACTTTGAGAATAGCTAACTGGGCCACCACCAGTTCAATCGACCGTTCTAACAAGATTGCAACATGCTCATTTGGGCAAATGCCCAGTTCGATCAGTTGACGAGCTAACCGATTAGCACGAGCATTCAATTCAACATAACTCAGCGTTTGATCTCCCGCTATCAGTGCTGTCGCTCCCGGGGTTTTCTCCGCCTGCTGTTCAAACAACTGATGAATGCATAGCTGCTCAGGATACACCGTTTCCGTGGCGTTCCAGGTTTCCAGCAACAGCGTGCGTTCCGTTTCCGGCAGGACGTTCAGTGCCCGTACCGGCATTTCTGGAGCCTGTTCAAGCGCTTCTACCAAGCTCTCCAGCGCCTGATACATATAACTGCATAGCCTTTCCGGCTCAAACGGCTGCACGACCTGAACGGTCAACCCCAAAGTGGAGCCGCCATCCTCTACCGACAACACAAACGGGTAGTTGGTCCGCTCCTGCTCACCGAGGAATTCAATACCGCTGATGATTTCATCCGGTGTGACCGGCTGGCTATTATGCCGATAATTCAACAGCGCATTGAACAGCGGTGTCCCACTGGCTACCCCACTGCAACGTTGAGCCAGCGCCAGTGATGCATGTTCATGCGCTAATAATCCCGCCAATCGGGTATGGGCGGTCTGTACACTCTCCCGCACCGGGGTTTCATCCATATCCAACCGTAACGGCAGGGTATTAATAAACAGTCCCATGCCATTATCGGCACCTTCGCCAGCCTGCATACGCCCAAACAACACCGTGCCAAATACCACTTGCTTCTGACCACTGGTACGCGACAACACCTGCGCCCAGGCCAAATGACACAACGCCGCCACACTGACACCCAAACGCCGGGCCTGATTACGCAGACGACTATTCAGTGCAGGCGTCAGCATCCGGTGCGATTCCGTCACCTGCGAGCCGTCATGGTGTACTTCCGTCAATCCGAACGGCAGCGTCGGCTCATCCACCGTCGCCAGCATATCGGTAAAGAAACGGGTATGTTCTGACTGGTCAGTGCCCAACCGAGCCTGTGCCACCAGATGACGGAAAGGTGTCGAAGCCAGCAAGCTGCCTCCCCGTCCGGTAAGATACGCCTGCACTTCACTGTTCATCACTTCCAGCGTGGTATGGTCGCCAATCAGGTGATGCAGTAGTTGCAGCAGGATCCAGCGGCCATCGGTATCCTGAGCAATTGCAAAGCGCAACAACGGAGCCTGACTCAGGTCAATACGATGCCGGCGTGGATCAAAACGTTGGCCCAGTTGGTCACTGATCGATCCGTCAGCCGGATTGAGTGTCAATTCTGTGACGGATAAAGGAACCTGACGGCAAACCACCTGAGCCGGAGCTGATAGCCCCTCCCAGATAAAAGCAGTACGCAGAATATCATGGCGGTCAACCACCTGTTGAACTGCGGCCAGATAACGATCCAGCAAAGACCGATCCGCAAAAGCCTGTTGGGTTATCAGCAGATAAGGATCGCCTTCGTTTGCCAGTAAATGGTGGAATAAAATGCCATCCTGTAGCGGTGACAAGGCATAGATATCCTGAATATTGGCAATCCCGCCCGGAACTTGTTCAACTATGCGGTCAATCTCAAGCTGAGTCAGATCAATCAACGGTAGCATTTCTGGCGTCAGCACAAGAGTATCCGGTGTAATACGGTTGTCAGGTACCGGGATTTCACAATGTTGCGCCAGAGACTGGGCCAAAACACTGAGTGTCGGATGCTCGAATAGCGTTTGGACCGATACGCCCAGCCCCATACGCCGCAAACGTTCAATCATCCTGACAGCAAGCAGCGAGTGACCACCTAGCGCAAAGAAGCTGTCGTGCCGGCCAACCTGCTCAACTGCCAGTAATTCACGCCAGATAGTGGCGAGCGCACTCTCAATTTCCCCTTGCGGCGCTTCGTAAACCTGACGAGCAAAAGCATCCTCTCCCGGTGCCGGCAGCGCCCGGCGATCCAACTTACCGTTCGGCGTCAACGGGAAGGTATCCAGACGCACAAAAGCCGCCGGTACCATATAGTCAGGTAAAATATCACTCAGATGTTCACGCAAACGGGCAGCTAATCCGTTAGCTTCTTCCGCCACGACATAAGCGACCAGACGTTTGTCCTGCCCGTCACCCAGCGCCAGCACCCTCGCTTCGCGCACCGCAGGATATTCTGTCAACCGGGCTTCGATTTCACCCGGTTCAATCCGGAATCCACGGATTTTAACCTGCTGGTCATTACGGCCAACAAACACCAGATTGCCGTCCGGCAAATAACGGGCTAAATCCCCGCTGCGATACATTCTCGCATCAGTTGCATCACTAAACCGGTCAGCCAGAAAACGTTCGTCGGTCAAGTCAGGGAGATTGAGATAACCACGCGTCACACCGGCACCCCCAATATACAGCTCCCCCACCGCCCCCAATGGCACTGGCTGACCATCGTCATCCAGCAGATAAATCCGGGTATTCGCCGTCGGACGCCCAATAGGTACCAACGCAT
>NZ_PUJV01000068.1:0-5340 GCF_011189495.1 Photorhabdus stackebrandtii | reverse complement strand
CTCCACATTTTGAACAGGTACTTCAGAAACTGATTGAACAGGTAGGCAGCCATCAGGAGGCAATAATGAATATTGCACAGAGATTACGGGAACAAGGTATTCAGCAAGGTATTCAGCAAGGTATTCAGCAAGGTATTCAGCAAGGTATTCAGCAAGGTATTCAGCAAGGTATTCAACAGGGCATTCAGGAAGGCATTCAGGAAGGTGAAAAACAAGCTTCAATTAATATTGCCCGTGTCTTTTTAAAGAATGGTGCCAGTATTGAACTGGTTATGAAAAGCACCGGTCTTAGCCGTGAAGAACTCCTCTCCTTACAATAACCTTTTCCTTTCTATTTTTTGTACTTTTACTCACCTTTTTAAGGTGGGTAAAAGTATTTGCTAATGTCAACAGGCGCGGAACTTATTGGGGCGCTGGCATTTTTGCTTATAGGAGAGCATAAAAAAGTCTGGGGCACTTGAATTATTTAGCGGTAAAATGGGCAACTCAACCGGACTATTACCCATTATCGGCCCATGAATACTTATACGTTAAAGTGGCTTCTTTAGCTGCTTTGCCACATAAATGCCCCACAGTTTTTCATGCTCTCCTATATTCAACCATCATTTTCTTCATTAAGTCGGTGATTAAGAAGGCAGAGAACAGCGGGTTCAACAATTAACTGAATAATGTCTAATGAAAGTTGAAATTGATGAATAAATTTCAGGTGACTAGCATGAAGGATGAAATTAAATCTGAAAACATTAGAGGGAAATATTTATGTTCAAAAATTTATTAAAAGCCGGAACATTAGCATTAACATTATTAGGAGGAATAGGAACTGCATTAGCAGTTGGAACGGAATACTATTGTCCTGCTGGGTCTTTTTCGATTAAGGATCAAAAAGTATATCCAGATTCCCCTCTTGTTATGTGGGTTGTTCATTCAGAAAACAAATTTTCTGATAATTTCCTAAGAGGTGGTAGAAAATGGAGTTTCAGAGGACCAGTTTATGGGTGTTACCTCGATTCAGATTATTCACAAACTGGGAAAATATACTATGCCGCTGAATATATAGGCGAGTGGTTAAAAAAATAAGGCCCTGTTGCAAATAGCCGATGGTAATTGGCGGGACGTGTTCGCCGCCATTTGCGACCCTTGTATACCTAGCTGGATTTTGCCTGTAGGGGTTCTTTAACTAACAATGGCATTCGGTTAAGATCTTGCCGGCGCATCAAAAGATATACGCCTCAGGGTCATGCTTTGAGTTTAACAATGCGTATAACCGTTCGTTCTGAAACACCACATAACCTCGCAGTATCACGGATGCTCTGTCTGTTTTTAACCCGAAGCTCTATGATTTTTTCATGCAATTGATGATCTGCCTGACGTCCCCGGAATTTACCGGCCACCTTGGCTTTAACTATCCCTTCCTCTTGGCGCCGGCGACGGTCCTGATAGTCTTTGCGAGCAATGGCGGCTAGCATATCAAGCATCATTCCATTAATAGCCTTAAGCATTGAAAGGGTAAACTCATCGTCAGCATGTGTTGCAAGAGCCATATGGCTCGTCGGGAGGTCAAGACTGACAACCACAAGGTGTTTTTCTTGGATAAGATGCTTTAGTTTTTGCCAGCCCTTTTCATCTAGGCGTGAAAGTCGATCAACCTGCTCGATGAGAATAATGTCACCAGGTGCGGCATCATCAAGCAGTCGTAAAAGTTCTGGCCGTTGAAGTGATGCCCCGGATACATTTTCGATGTACCAACTTGCTAGCCGAAATCCTTTTGCTTCAACAAAGGCTTTCATCCTATTTTTTGCTCGGAGAGCATCCTGTTCTTTTGTTGATGCTCGGAGGTAACCGTGGATGTACATTTTTCACCCATTTGTGACGTTTAAGTGATGATCATAATATATGTGACAGATAGGTGATGATCCAAGGGGAAAATGACAACACTTTAGGCTATGACATAAGGGTATACCTTATTGTCATTTATCCAGCGTAATGATTTTGGCCTATTTTGAATTTATGACTTGACAAGGTAAGTGACAGTATCACACAATTTGTTTGTTTGTTTGTTTGTTTGTTTGTTTGTTTGTTTGTTTGTTTGTTTGTTTGTTTGTTTGTTTGTTTGTTTGTTTGTTTGTTTTGGGTATAATTTATTTAATACATATAATTATGAGGAGATTACTATGCGCCCTGCCACGTTTGAGCCAGAAATCATTATTGAAGCGGGTAAAGCCTTGCAAGCAGAAGGACGGAATGTCACCGCGTTTGCGCTCAGAAGCAAAATTGGTGGAGGTAATGCCAGTCGTTTGCGCCAAGTCTGGGATGAGTTCATTACCAGCCAAACCACCATCACTACGGAACCTGTTGCTGAATTGCCGGTCGAAGTTGCTGAGGAAGTTAAACATGTTTCGATGTCACTGACTGAACGTATTAACCAATTGGCTATCGAGTTGAATGATAAAGCAGTTAAAGCGGCGGAACGCAGAGTTGCTGATGTTACTCGTGCAGCCGGGGAACAGACTGCACAAGCAGAAAGAGAACTGGCAGATGCTGCCCAAACCGTTGATGATCTTGAAACCGAACTGGATGAATCCTATGCTAATGTGAGTGATCTTAAGCAACAGTTGGTAGAATCACAATTGTTGGCGCAACATCAGGCCATCGAACTGGCGCAGTTAAAAGAACGGTTATCCGTGATAGAACAAGCGGCCAAAATTGAATCTGAACAACATAAAGCCATTGGAGAGGAGTTAACAGAGTTGAAAGTAAGAGCCGCAACTGATGCTCAAGTATACGTTGATTATCGAACACAAATAGAACAAGATCTTACCCGCCAAGCTGAATTGCTGGAACAGGCGAAGGTAGATTGCGATACAGCCCGGCGTGAATCTATAGAAGCTCGTGAAAAAATCGCTAAAATTTCTGGACAGTTGGAAGCCGCACATGAACAAAACGCATCACTATTTGCTGTTATAAAGCAGATACAGGATGGTAACCAATTATCATCATCAATAGGTAGTAAATTAGAGGAAGTGAGCACCGGAAAGAAGCCAAGAAAAAAACAGAGTTAATGTGGTATTAGATTTGGTTATTACCAAATTGGGATTTGCGCCCATTCCCTCATTGCTATTTTTTCGTTACTTACAAGCGAATTAGCTTTTAGCTGTCTTTTGCCTATGCCTATTACTATCGTAGCCCTAATTGTTATTTCTAATTACTTAATTTTGTCACAAAATTTAATTTAATCTTGCATATTAGGACATTATGTCCTAATATGCACTTATGGCCGGGCGTGGTGCTCTGGTCGATTTATGGAAATTAATAACATGACAAAAAATGAAAAAATTATTGTTAATCAGGCGCTGGATATTCTTGATAGTCACTTAAAAGAAAGATCCATTACTATTGACAATCCAGACACGATTAAAAATTATCTGCGGCTTCATCTTGAGCTAGAAGAGAGAGAGATTTTTGGTGTGCTATTTCTTGATACCCAACACAAGCTTATCAGCTTGGAGAAGTTGTTTATGGGATCAATCAGTAGCGTTGTGGTGCATCCGGCTGTTGTTGCTCGAAACGCGCTGATACTGAATGCCTCTGCTGTTATTTATTTTCATAATCACCCGTCAGGTTCGCCAGACCCCAGTCATGCAGATAGGGTAATTACGAAGCGATTAGTCAGTGCCCTAGATATATTTGAAATTCGCTCGCTTGATCATCTCATTATTGCAAAAGGTATTGTGACTTCATTTGCCGAGCAAGGATTAATTTAAAGAAAAAGCCGCCATATAAGGCGGCTTATATTAAGGTTATATTATATGACAGAAGAACGGAAAGTTTATCATGCAAATATAGACATACATATCAGAGAGGTTTGCCTGATCCCGTTTGAACGTGGTTGGCAGGCTCCTAGTGCAGGCGAGTTTCGGGCAATGTTAAGTAAGGCTGGAGTAAGCCAAAGCGCTTTTGCCCGACGCATTGGTGTGAGTTCTCGCACTGTTCGTCGATGGGTTGATGGGAGTAAACCAGTGAATTATGCGGCATGGTGTATATTATGTGTTGATGGTGGTTATTTACATATTTGGCGGGCTACGGAGGAAACATCATATCCGGTAGCGGATAAATCGGATAATTTGGCTGTCACGCAGGGAATCACCATACCAGATCCGTTAAGATTACAATATCGAAATGTGATTAAGCAGATCGTTTATCGAGTAGTTGCCACGCCAGAGATGGATTCAATTGACGTTATAGATAAATTAATTTCCGATGAATTAAGTCAATCTGAGCGTCACACATTAAAAGCATTGATTATTGAAGAATTACGGCGATTGCATGAAGGTGTGTTGGCAAGGTATGGACTCCGACCTTCGCAACTTGAAAAATGGAAAAGAAAACACCGATAATCTTTGTATTCTCGTTATTGAGTGGTCGCATAACCATAAAAAATTTCCGGGTTAATTACGCCGTTATCTTAGAGAAACTATTAATTAGCTCTTTCGTTTATGCCGTCGTTTCATGCGGGCGCAGGGCCTGAGCGATCATGACAGAACTCTAGCCCTCAGAAGCCCGCAGAACCGCTTTAATGCGATCACACTCCATCTTATCACGGCAGGTGGAAGGTGTTCGAGTTCAGCTTTCTGTTCATCGGTAATGAATATTTTCATGACGAATACCATGATCCTTATTTTAGGGAAAATCAAGCATTTTCAATAATCACGGGTATATATTAATTATAAAATAAGATGTATAATTTAAACAAGAATGTTTGGGAAAACGGTAAAAAAAGATTACACCACAAGCGGGCCCCAATTAGACCCTCAGAGATTAACAAACTCCTTTTTGATATTTGTATGTGTTATTCTTTTTATTTTTTTACCATTTATCAATGGTCGAACATGAATTAAAAAAAGTTTTGTTTAGACGTTGACTGATACAAACCTATAATTCATCTCCCCATTTAAGCCCTATTTCCTTTCATAGTATACTGAATTTACAAGATAAAGTTGGATAAATAATATTAATCACAGCAGTTAAAAATATACTTAAATACACCAAAATATGTGAGAAAATATTGCCATTATTTCTAATCTTATATATAATTATAACTTATAAACAGGGTATAAACGCCAGACAGAAACCCATTTTTATTGGGATGGAATAGAAAAATGAGTATATTATCTTCCTTAAAAAATTCTACCAGTGTCTTAACGCCCGTTGAGGTTCTAGGCTGTGTCCCTTAATTATTTAATCGTCTGTAAAAGAGCCTAATACAGCCTAATTTCACCATCGACAGATAGTTTCGCGCTGTTTTTTCATAACGTGTTGCAATACGTCGATTGCTTTTGAGAA
>NZ_PUJV01000067.1:0-5459 GCF_011189495.1 Photorhabdus stackebrandtii | reverse complement strand
AAAGCCTGCATTTGGTTGGTCGTTTTAACCTTATCTCTGACCAGTGACTCCCTGACCCGATGTAATACACGCATAGCCTGCTGAGCTTCCGTTCTGAGTCGGACAAAACGCATGGAAGGACGTGAGGCCGCTTCGCAGATGGCTTCCGCATCAATAAAATCATTTTTATTACTTTTAACAAAAGGCCGGACAAACTGCGGTGAAATTAATTTAGCTTCATGGCCTAAATCATTTATTCGTCTTGCTATAAAATGCGCGCCGGCACAAGCCTCCATCACCACGGTTGCAGAAGGGCATCCGGCTAAAAGCTCCATTAACTTGGTTCGGGTAAATTTTTTACGGAGAAGGGCGTTACCTGATTTATCCTGGCAGTGGAGATGAAAGGTATGTTTGCCGAGATCGATACCGATAAGTGTCATGTTATTCATGGCGATGGCCTCATGTAAAAGAAATCACCTTGTCAAAATACGCCTACAGGGTGAGGGTGACCATCCCATTAAGTGTGGGACATTTATGTGGCAAAGCAGCTAAAAAAAACCCTAATCCTAAGATGCCACTCAAATGTGGAAAACATAAAAAGTGCAGGTCGTTCTGACCGTAAACTTTAACTTTGGCTGATGAAAGCCAGCCATCTTTTTTCCTACCCCAATTCACTATTGAACATAGTTAAAGATCAAAAAACAAGCACATTGCCAATAACCTGAATTACAGCCAATAAAAATATCTATCAACTATAATTTCCCATAAGTAGCATGTTATGATAGGATATCTTTATCGAACATTGATAACGAACTATTGACTGTTAAAATTGTTCGTTTACACTGTTAGATATCTGACCTAACACATATACTAGGGTAGGAACTATTATTTTAGAGGGCTGATTAATTAAATGGCTATTAGATATCGCCCGCGTATCGGTGAAATATTAGATTGTGACTTTGGTTTACCGGCACAACCAGACCATTTTAATGGCCGCATCCCGCCTGAGATGGTAAAAAAAAGAATGGTTGTAATCATGAATGCCCGTTTGTGTAGCAATGGTTATCTCGTTGTTCCGATTTCCTCAACTTTAAACAACGATGGTATTGCTCGCGGTTATCATGTCGAGTTAGATCAATCTATTTTTCGAATAACTAATTTTTATGATCGTCGCAGGCGCTGGGCATTAGTTCATCATATGCAGATAGTAAACACAAACAGACTCTTTAAATTAAGAGATAATGAACAAACATTTCAGCAATATTTGACGCATGAAGATGTTGAAAAGATGCAACGTGCAATAATCAAAATTATCGGCGCATCAAGCCTTATCAGTAAATCTGAAAGTTGACTTTTGGGATTCTATCAACTACAGTATGATTATTCCCCATGAGGGCTTTGTTAAAAATTTCTCCCGTAAAGGGCTTAAAACCCCTCATACCTAATATGAGGGGTTTTTGATTTAGTAATCTACATCCGCCTTATACGATTATGTACGGCTTGATAATTTTCCCATCAAAATAAGTTCGCCATCAACTGACGATTCGTGTAGTTTACTAGCGACATCAGTGAGATAACGACTAAGTGGTAAAAGTAAAAGCTGGGAAGACTGGACAAAATCTTCTTCATCTGGAAAAAGACAGAAAAATATGTTGAATGCTTCAGCGACTTCTATAACTCGCTCGATTAATTCTGCTAACTCCCGTCCAGTTATGGTACTATGCTTAATAGTCATATAAACACTTCCTCAAAGTGCTGTTTATGTGATCAGAGGACACAACGCTTGCCCGCGTTGTGTTCCTCGCCTGCTTTTTATTTATAAGGTGCTTTCCAACTCCTCATATGTAAAAAATTTAATAAAATTCCATGTCTGATCATCAATCGTGATAATCTCATTCCCAACTATCACGCCGTTAATAGATTTGTAAATCTTCTCAACTCTATTTTTTAAATTAACATCAGGTAATAAGTAATATATTTGGTCAAATTGTTTGCTTTGCTGCTGTTCGATGTACTGCCCCAATATTTTACGATAGTGTTCAAGGCTCTTAATTGTACGTTCAACTTTAACCGCAATTTTATTGACGGATTTAGATGTAATAATATAACCATCAGGAGCTTCGGGCTTTTTCTTTTTAGTACTATATATCGATAACCATTGATGACCCTTCGCCTCAACAATTCTTCTAATCAACTGTATATCAAGTTTATGTCTAAGAACTGAGATTGTGGTCTTAGATGGATGGAATATACGAATGTCTGCAATATTATCGTTCTCATCCATAGCAAGCCCTGCCCCATGTGGGGTCAAACCGTATATGTTAATTTTGCCCGTGCCAAGATCGCAGGAATATACACAAATTACACCTTCGGCTACTAGTTTCCTCAACAGAGTATAAACAGGGCTGATTGTTTTGAACTTTAACACGCCTTTTAAAACATCCGCTGTAGTGAACGTTTCTGATTTGAGAAAACAAAGCACATCATTTATTTTCTTGTTTTTTCTTTGATTTCTAAGTGTGTAATCATTAATCAAATTCATAATTAGGCCGTTACTCAGTCAGATATCTAACAGTATAAACGAACAATTTTAACGGTCAATAGTTCGTTATCAATGTTCGATAAAGATAGCCTATCATAACATGCTACTTATGGTAAATTATAGTTAGCGGGTTTGAATTGCATCCTGATTTGTGATAACAATGATCTTTAGTATAAAAACCATAAATCGCTATTAAAACAGATAGATGAGATATATATCTGCATTAAAAAATAATAGGCTAATGATCCTAAATTGGGGTAGTGACCAGCTACCCGGTCACTACCCCATCTAAAGGAAAAAAACTTATATGTGCCTGATGACCCGAAAAATTATCCGGCGTTATCACATTTTTTAGGCGATAAAAGCATCAACCAGAAAATCATTCTGACACAATGGTCTGAATATCTGCGCCTGGCAGCGTCAATCAAACAGGGTACCGTGACGGCTTCGTTGATGTTGCGGAAGCTCGCCAGCTATCCACGACAAAACGGACTGGCGCTGGCCTTACGCGAAATCGGGCGTATCGAGAGGACGATTTTTGCGCTGGACTGGCTTCTCGACTCCGGTCTGCGACAACGGGTGACTGCCGGATTGAATAAGGGAGAGGCGAAAAACACCCTGGCCCGGGCCGTATGTTTCAACCGGCTTGGCGAAATCAGGGACCGTACATACGAATTGCAGCGGCATCGGGCGAGCGGTCTGAACCTGGTCGTAGCAGCGATCATCCTGTGGAACACGGTTTATCTGGAACGGGCAGTCAATGAGATGCGTGCCCAGGGATACCCTGTTGATGAAGCGTTACTCAGGCACGTTGCACCTATTCACTGGGGGCATATCAACCTGACCGGTGATTACGCCTGGAAACAGCACAGACGGGTAGAGAAAGGGGGATTCAGGCCATTATTGCCGATCCCTAAATCTTAGCGTACTTTAATTTGTGCGCCGTGCAAAGGCACGGTCTTCCAGCGGGTGCGAATCCCGCCCGGCAACTTTCGTTCCAGCCGGAAGTAATCAGAGCAGTCGTGGCGGTAACAAAGCGGCTGAAGCCTCTGGTGTATAGGATCATTTTAGTGATTCAGCGAGTATGCAGGCCGTAACGTGAGTGAACGCTGAGCAGGCCTCGAAAAACGCAATGTGGAGGCTGACCCACCAAATTATTGGGGAAAGCTGCCAGTTACAGGGGAAGTGAACGAAAAGCGCACCCTGCAACCTCCACCGGGGTAGTAGCGACAGCATGTATACAAGAGGAAGACCGGGGCAACACGGGAAGTCCTGCGTGTGGTGAACGCTAACACCAACCGGAAGCCGGTGACGGCCAGACCGGGCACGACAGGATGACGGAGAGGCTCGTAGTACCGGGGAAGCCGGGTAATGCCGGTGGAGGAAAGGAGCCTTGGTTCAGAAACAACGCCGAAAGTGATGAGGAAAACTGGAGATTGGGAAACCTAAGAACTCCGAAATACGTTCAGGAATTACAGACGACGTTACATGCGAAAGCGAAGGAAAGATCCGAGCTTCGATTCCATGCGTTGTACGACAAAATATACCACCGCAGTGTGCTGACTCATGCGTACCAGTGCTGTCGCCGGAATAAAGGTGCAGCGGGGACGGATGGGCAAACCTTCGATGATATTGAGTCATATGGTGTGGAGCAATGGCTCGGAGAACTGGCGCAACAGCTTCGGGAAGGCACATATGTTCCGAAGCCGGTCAGGCGGGTACATATACCTAAGCCAAACGGGAAAACCCGACCGCTGGGCATCGCGTGTCTGAGGGACAGAGTTTGCCAGATGGCAGCAATGTTGGTGCTCGAACCTATATTCGAAGCCGATCTTCCCCCAGAACAGCATGCCTACCGGCGAAACCAAAATGCAAAAAGCGCGGTACAGGAAGTACACAGTCTACTGACCAGCGGATATAGAGATATTGTAGATGCTGATCTGTCAGGCTACTTCGACACCATACCCCATCCTGAATTGATGAAGTCAGTTGCACGCCGGATCGTGGACGGTAACGTTCTGCGCTTGATTAAGCAGTGGCTGGCAGCACCAGTAGAAGAAAAGATGCGGGACGGGAAAGTACTGCGAACAACCGCAAACCGGGATAACCAGTGCGGAATACCACAGGGTTCTCCAATATCCCCACTCTTATCTAATCTGTACATGAGACGTTTCATTATGGGCTGGAAAAGTCTGAGGATCGAACAGCGCCTGGGTGCGCGTATTGTTAACTATGCTGACGATCTGGTGATCTGCTGTAAAGGCAGTAACGCCAGCCATGCAATGGCAGCAATGCGCGGACTGATGGCAAAGCTGAAGCTAACGGTAAATGAAGAAAAGACCCGCTTATGTCGAATGCCGGAAGGTGAATTTGACTTTCTGGGATACACGTTTAAGCGCTTATATTCAGCCCGGACGAGGAAACCGTATAGAGGAACTCGCCCCTCGAAGAAAAGCATTAAGCGAATGATTGAGTCCGTGAGGCTCCAGACCAGCAGGAACATGGAGTGGATGGATGCCGGTGAGATGGTCATGCGGTTGAACCAGAAACTGGGTGGCTGGACTAACTACTTCAGGTTAGGCCCTGTCACGCAGTCGTACCGGTTTATAGATCGCTACACCACAACCCGGCTGCGTCGGTGGCTCTGCAAGAAACATAAGCAACGAAGCAAAGGGTTGCGATACCCTGATGAATACTTCTACAATCAGTTAGGACTCATCCAGTTGCCGAAACTCCCGCAGAGGCTTCCGTGGGCGAAGGCATGATTCTGTCCGAGAGCCGGATGCGTTAGAAGCGCACGTCCGGTTCGATGAGGGTGTCGCAAAAGCTCATGTTATCCATTAAGATCGGTGTTCTTTCTGTTAAACGCCGATCTTTTATGACCTTATTCACTCGAACGCTGGAATCGTCTGCTCACACCAAACGTCAGTTTGTCAAA
>NZ_PUJV01000066.1:0-5543 GCF_011189495.1 Photorhabdus stackebrandtii | reverse complement strand
AGCATAAGGGAAGGGATTTATCCAGGAGTAAAGCACGTTGGGTTACCGGGTCATTATCAGGCCTTAGTAAGGCTTGAGCCGTGTGCGCTGAAAGGCGCACGCACGGTTCTTAGAGGGCTGGAGACAGGTAACTGTCTCTGGCTACTCTGCGAAATTCATCATATCGGCAGCCCAACTGCCAACATTCCGTCGCGCAACTCTGTGGTTCGAACCGGATCGAGTTGATTGTTAAACAACGCCCTGATTTCAGCCGGTTTGGCATCAAATTGTTCCACCATATCTTTCAGACGATAACCATGCCGTGTTAGCGTCGGCTCTAAATCATCAAGTTGTCTGGAAAGCACTGATTCTATCAGTGTTGACGTGATTGGTTTTTCGCCAGTCTGATAACCAGCTTCCATGGCTAACGTGAGATGCAACTGAACTTGCAGTGGGGTACGCAATTTCATCGCTAGCAAATCGAGAGCATCAGTCGTCAGAATATCTTCCGTTTTCCCTTTGCCTATACTGGTTTTAAGTAACCAATGAATGTATTCCCGTTGACTGCCAGTGATCCCATCCAGCGTAAAAATATCGGTGCGGTATCCAATCTCTTCCATCGTTGGACGACGCAGGTCATTACGCAGTTTGGGATGACCGGCTAAAACCACCGATAAGCGGCCTCCACCGTCTTCTACAACTTCCATTAGTCGTTTGAGTCCAGTTAAAGTATGTCCGTTAAGATCATGTGCCTCATCAACGAACAAGGCCACTGTTCGCTTGCCTTTCCTGACTAACTCTTGCAGTTCACGTTCCCGGCGCTCCCCTTGTTTGGGGATTTGTACCAGCTTATCCTGTGTCAGATCGTAAAATAGTGCGCTAATCAGCGTGGCAAGTTTGACACTGTGTTTTTCGACTGACAACGATTTGGCGACGATAATTTTGTTTTCATCCTTAAGTTGCTGTTGCAGGCGACGCAGGGTGACAGTTTTACCACTTCCGACTACGCCGCAGACAGCAACCAGTCGTCCTCCACGGATAGCCCCTTTGATATCTTTGATAAATTGTTTATGATGCGCCGTTTCATAATAGCCTGCCTGATCAATTGGCTTCGCCAATCCATAATATTCCATCACTTCAACCCGCATGATCTTCTCCTGATTGTCGGTTACGGAAATAGCCTCTTATACGGATGAACACTTCAGTGCGGATAAGCGTTTCTGCCAGAATACTGTCAATAAACGCCCGCTCTTCACTCGACAATTTGGCCAGTGGTGTGGCCAGATCATCGGCAATGGCCAGCTTCGCTGCGATAATAGTGGGGAAATGGTATTCAAATTCTGCGATGTCAAATGGCTGATGGGGCAGTTTTGGTTGTTTTTTTATATCAGGCATCAGGAGCTGAATATCACTGCCTGACAGAGCACTGATCGGCAAATTCAACTGACTGGCCAGCTCATGGATACGATCAGACCTGTCAGCCGCCTTGCCACGCTTGAACGCCCGGTAACGGTGTAATGGAATGGGCCCGGAGACGGGATAATACGGTCCCCATGTTTCATCGTCAAACTCCACAAATATTTCGTCGTCAAACAGTCCCCACAACAGAATAACCGTTTCGCCAGCCATATCAGGCTCAACTTCCCAGACTGTCCCTTCCATCGTGACGCGGGCATCGATGCCAACCTTACGCGATTCAGGCTCCCGGGCAAAACGGCAGTATTGATCCCAGGTACACATGTCCTGCACGCCATCCGGGGGAAGATTTGCCCGCCAGTCCTCCAGTCGGGAATGTTTTTCACTGCGATGCCCCTGAGAGTTATAGTGCATCAGATAATTCCATAACCATTCGTTGGCCTGCTGCTCAGTTTCCGGTTGATGAAAATGGTACAGGGTTTCATGGGCTTCCTTAATGGTCCGGAAAGGGCGTTCAACCTTACCTTTGGAACGTGCCGTGGTGCGCGTACCATCTTTACCTGCTGGCATATGAGTCTGCCAGTCAATATGAAGTGCCTGCATCACGTTCTGAAACACATGGCTTTTCGCCACGGGGCCATTATCAAGATACAGCATCCTGGGACGTCCCTGAAAATGGAATTCCGGGTTAGGTTTTGGTGCCATCGCATTGAACAGGAAGCGAAGTGCGGACTCAGCATCTTCACCATAGACACAACGATATTCCTGATAAGTCACACCACTCCGATCATCAACAACACTGTATAACATCAGGGTCGGCTGTCCTTTAGCCGCATCAATCCAGTCCGGTTGTTCGATGTGTTTGAGGTCCGACGGTGACATATCAAACTGCCAGCAATCATTGCTGTATTTTGCCTGAAACCTAACCGCCGGGGGTTCTCTTAACAGCCGAGGTTGATCGAGACGATACAGAGAAAGCCAACGATTAACCGTTTGTCTTCGCAGTAATCCTTTCGGTGCCCTAACCAACCCGTGTCCAGTTTCCACACCATGCTCTTCAAGTAATTGAATGGCTCTTACGGTTGATAAATGCCGCCCTAATTTATTGGTAATACGCAATTTTAAGGCTGCGATCAGTTCGCAATAATGCTCCAGCTCAGATTGGGGCAGGATGCGGGGAATGCCATGATCACACCGATGAACGGTACGAGGCTTAAGGACAACATGGAGATTCCGGTAAACGGTGGTAGCAGAAACGCCGTACAAGTGCGCCATTGCAGCAATCTGTGTTGCCCGTTCCGGGCTTTTGGGCGGCAGGCGGTCTAGCCGTTGCCGTAATTGCAACAGAGAATCAACAGGAATAGATTTACGCTGGCTGCCCATAGTTATCTAACACACGATAAACTGAGGCCCGTCCGATACCGAGTTGACGGGCAATCGCCGTAGCCCCCATTTTTTCAACTATATACAGGCGGTACACTTCGGCAGGATCAATGGATGATTTTCGTCCCCGGTACACACCTCGCGCTTTTGCCGCCGCAATACCTTCCAGCTGACGTTCACGGCGCAGGTTAGTTTCAAATTCAGCGAAGACCCCCAACATATCGAGGAAGGCTTTTCCGGCTGCCGTGCGTGTATCGACAGGCTGCTCTGTAGCCTTAAGGGTAATCCCCCGCTGATTTAAAGAATAAACAATATCCTGCAAATCTTTGATGCTACGAGCCAGACGATCTATATGCGTGACAATCAGCGTATCGCCCGGACGCAAAAAATCCAGCAACAATTGCAGTTCACTCCGCCCATCCCGTTTGGTTCCGCTGGCTTTTTCGGCTCGGATGATTTCACAACCGGCAACACGAAGCATTTGTGACTGTAGGGCGAGATCCTGATCATTAGTTGATACACGGGCATAGCCATAAAGAGCCATAATGGGGAAAGTGTCTCGTTTACCTTTAGATGAATGAAACGTAGCATGTGGATGAGACAAAAACAACCCTAATAAGACACAAAAACTGTCTCATTGCATTGTCTTTATGGAGTTAACCCAAACAGAACGGTAGATTTTATTTGCCGTTAATGTGAACCGAAAAACGGAATAAATACGAGTTCACAAGAAGTAAAAAAACGGACCGTTACCATTACGCCTACCCATGAATCGATTACAGTGCTTCTACACTCTGCCAATCTATTCTTTTCCACCCTTTACTGCCGTATTGATAGACGACTGTTTTCCCGGTAGCCAGTGTGGCAACCACCGGTCCGGTGCTGGAGCTGTGCAACTGCGATGACCATGAGGCATCGGAATGGATGATGACGAGTTGATCCGCTGTTGGATTGTCCGGTAAATAGATAGTACTGTTCCAGTCCCCGTCTGACATCTTGTAAACAACCAAGCGGGGCGCCCCTGGGATATAAGGACCGCTCTGGTTTGGCGAGAGAGATTTGAAGCTACTACCGCCCGGTTCCCAAGCAGAAGTATCAGTACTGCCCCGATTTACAAATGTATACTTATCATTGGTGTGGAACATAATACTTGTAGCAAGACGCATAGTGCCGAAAGGAAATACCAATACTATACCGCTTCCCTCAGAGAAGAGCGCGGATGTATATCCCGCATGAGAACTTACGGAAAGTTCAGCATTCCTGAGTGAGTGCTGCGGTAGCTTGAGATTAAAGCTCCAGTTACCGTCGAAGGTCGAAAATTCGTATTGTGTGTCCATTATTGAGTTTAACAGACAGTCATCGCCATTATTACAGCCGAGATCATTTGGCGTGAACGGATGTTTCGGTATGGCGAATTCAACTTTCGCTGATGCATAGTTATCTATAAAAGTAATGTTATTCTGGCACGGGCCAAAAGGCCCATCAGGATTGGGTACAACCTGGTATTTTACAGTCTCGACTCCTGAATAACCGATGGGCCCCTTCTCAATATACGCTGTATAGGGGATAAGACCGCAATGGGAAGCGTTGCTACCGAAATATTCGAGAAAATGGGACAGCCCAGAAGGATTTATGCCTATGACATCGGTGAATGTTATTTGTCCAAGGACGTTATTTTTCTTCTGCGTCAGATTCTCAATCCCAAACTCATAAGTATTTTTCCTCCCCTGCACGGAGTCTATGTAGATCCGAAATCTATCGCCATTCTGGATACCGTTTGCTAATGGGTTTTCTTTCGTTATATCGCAACTTGCAACGTGTCCCTCTGCTGTGTCATTAGCTTCCCAGCACTTCGCGTCCGGTCCCGGAACCATTGAAACCACTTCACCATGACCAGGCCATAGCGATACGAGCGCGTACGCGCCGGTCCCAATAATATCAGTAGATTGGAGGCCAATATAGCCGCTAAGTATTTTTCCAGTAGTGGTTTTAAAGCTGAAATTATGAGCGTAATAGACTTCCGAGCTCGGCCCGGGATTTCTCACCACATCGAAATAAAAATCAACTTTACTGAAAGTACCTGGTGTTTTTCCAAGCGGTGAAAAGCTAAGATAGCCACCTGCAGCATGTAATTGGGAGGTGCCTAGAGTGAATATCACGCATACAGCGAAACGAACAAGATGAAGTAAAAAAAATTTACTCGTTAGTGATTTTTTTAAAAATTTCATAATTCCCCCTTGAGCTATATAAATGAACAATCATGCTGGCTTGCAGCGTGGTTGTTCATTTATATGGTAGACGATAAACAAAAATAATGAAGTTGGATGTTATGAAATAAAATGATTAGTTGATAAGCTTCATTGATTAGTCATGGTGCGGGAGGTAATCCGGAATAGCCGCTACTTCCAGCTCAACCCAAGGGTTCCGCTGACACCTCCTGAAAAGTCAGTACAACGAAGCGCATATCATAGTAAAGCAAGGAAGGGTCAGTTGCCAGCAACAAGGACACGGATTTCAAAGCCCACCAATGAGTTGTAGCAATGTCGAATTATCTTCAGTAACAACCACATTACACAACAGGATGCTGGCTGTGGGATTGCCAATATGACGATTTCGCAGAGTAGCCAGAGACAGTTACCTGTCTCCAGCCCTCTAAGAACCGTGCGTGCGCCTTTCAGCGCACACGGCTCAAGCCTTACTAAGGCCTGATAATGACCCGGTAACCCAACGTGCTTTACTCCTGGATAAATCCCTTCCCTTATGCT
>NZ_PUJV01000065.1:0-5638 GCF_011189495.1 Photorhabdus stackebrandtii | reverse complement strand
TGCTGGCAGGGATTGACACAGCCTGTGCAGGTGGTCTGGCGTCAGGCGCCACTGTCAGTGACCACTTTTGTGCCCGCTTCCACAGAAAATGTGCTGGCCCAATTGCAGGCGCACACCGATCCGCGTCGGTGCCATCTTGATTTGAGTCAAGCTCCATTAATTACCACCAATATTGTTCAACAGCCCGCCAGCAGTGAATGGCTGTTGGCCCTGAACTTCCATCATCTGATTGGCGATCATATGACGCTGGAGCTTATCGTCGCCGAGGTTCGTTTGCTGTTGCAGGGGCAGATAGAAGCCCTACCTGCTGCACTACCTTACCGCGACTTTATTGCTCAAATTCTGAGCGTTCCAGCCTCCGTGCATGAGAAATATTTCCGCGCCCGACTCGCTGATGTCGATGCCCCAACCGCCCCCTTTGGCTTGCTTAATGTACAGGGTAACGGCGAGGATATGACTGAAGCCCATTTGCTATTGGATACCACACTAGCGCAAGCAATACGTATGCAGGCTTGCCGTCTGGGTATCAGCCCGAGTGTTTTATTCCATGTCGCCTGGGCTCAGGTGCTGGCACAAACCAGCGGCCGTGACGACGTAGTTTTCGGGACGGTGCTGCTTGGCCGTCTGCAAGGCTCAGCTGGCGCTGATCAAGTGATGGGGATGTTTATCAATACCCTGCCGATGCGGATATCCCTTGCTAATCGCAGTGTACTGGAAGTTGTGCGTGCCACCTATCGCGATCTGACCGCGCTATTGGAGCATGAACAAGCCCCCCTGACGCTGGCACAGGGCTGTAGCGGTGTGAACCCACTGCTACCGCTCTTCAGTGCCTTGCTTAACTACCGCCATAGCCAGCCAGGTACGGACAATAAGGTCTGGGACGGTATGCGTATATTGACCACAAAAGAACGCACTAACTATCCGTTGACCCTCTCAGTGGATGATCTGGGGGAGGATTTCAATTTGATAACCCAGAGTGTTGCAGGCGTTGATCCCGTCCGAGTGGTGGATTATTTGGCTACAACCATCAGCCGCCTGATTGAAGCGCTGAAAACCGAGCCGCAGCAGCCTATTCTGAGCCTACCGATCCTGCCTGCCGCTGAGCGTCAGCAGCTTTTGGTCGATTTTAATGACACACAAGCGGACTTCCCGCAGGCAGCCCTGTTCCATGAACTGTTCGAACAACAGGCTAAGCGTACCCCTGACGCCATCGCCGTGGTGTTTGAAGGTTTATCATTGAGTTATGCCGAACTGAACCAGCGCGCTAACCAACTGGCACACGCCCTGATTGAGTTTGGTGTGCGTTCCGATGATCGCGTTGCAATGTGTGTCGAACGCAGTCTGGATATGGTGATTGGCATACTAGGCATATTAAAAGCCGGGGCGGGTTATGTTCCGCTCGATCCCGCATACCCTAGCGAACGGCTGACGCATGTCTTATCTGACAGTGCACCAAAATTACTACTCACCCAGCAGCATTTACGGACGCATTTACCGATAGCTGATATCCCTGTCTGGTTACTGGACAATGTCAAACACTTGAACACGGTTGCTCAACAATCTGTTGCCAATCCTGATCCGGCACAACTGGGATTACAAACGCACCATTTGGCTTATGTTATCTATACTTCCGGCTCCACTGGGCTGCCTAAAGGCGTGATGATCGAGCACCGTAACGTGGTGAACTTTACTCATGCCCAATGCCAGATCAGTGAACTCAAATCCACTGATCGTATCCTGCAATTTGCCACGATTGCCTTTGATACGGCTGTGTCTGAAATTTTCCCAACACTGGCTGTCGGTGCCACCTTAATTCTGCGCCCAGCGCATATTCGGATACCAGACACCGCCTTTAGCCATTTCCTGCAAGAACAGGCCATCAGCGTGGTAGATCTACCGACTGCCTTTTGGCACCAGTGGGTACAAGAGATGAAAGCTGGCCGCTGTGATATCAGTCATTCTCTGCGCTCAATCACGGTTGGTGGTGAGAAAGCCGAATACCGTCATCTTATCGACTGGCAATCCATGCCTGAAACTCAGCACTGCCGCTGGATCGATACTTACGGGCCAACCGAAACCACCGTTATCACCACTTCGTTGGCCTTGGAGGGCGGCGGCGAGGTACTGGACGCAACAGAAACGCTGTCAATTGGTCGCCCGATTCCTAATACCCGCATTTATATTCTCGATACACAAGGACAACCTGTGCCATTCGGTGTCACTGGAGAAATCTATATTGCCGGTGCGGGAGTTGCCCGTGGCTATCTGAATCGCCCTGAGCTTACCGCCGAACGTTTTGTCTCCGACCCATTCAGTTCTCAACCGAATGCCAGAATGTATAAGACCGGCGATCTGGGGTGCTGGCAGCCAAATGGTACGATCGTCTATCTCGGTCGCAATGACTTCCAAGTCAAGATCCGTGGATTCCGCATTGAACTGGGGGAAATAGAGACACAATTGGCCGGTTGCGCGGGTGTTAAGGATGCTGTAGTTATCGCTCGTGAAGAAGATAATGGCGAAAAACATTTGATCGCGTATATCGTGCCACAGCCTGACATCATGCTGGATGCCATCAACCTGCGCGAACAGCTGAGTACCCGCCTGGCGGATTATATGCTCCCCAGCGCCTTTGTGATGCTGGAGACCTTCCCGCTGACTCCGAACGGAAAACTGGATCGCAAGGCACTACCGGCTCCTGATCAGACCGCCATTGCCAGCCGCGAATATCAGACACCTCAGAGTGAAATGGAACAGCAACTGGCAGCTATCTGGCAAACTTTGCTGGGGCTGGAGCAGGTTGGACGTCACGACAATTTCTTTGAGCTGGGGGGACATTCACTGCTGGTCGTCAGCCTGATTGAACAACTACGCCAACGTGATCTGACCCTTGATGTTAGCGCTGTTTTTGCATCACCGACCCTGACGGCGATGGCTGCTCGCTTGACAACAGAAGCAGCTGGAAATACTGCACTGAATGTACCACCCAACCTCATTAGTACTGATTGTGACACCATTACGCCAGACATGCTGCCACTGATAGCATTATCTCAGGCGGAAATCGACACGGTTGTCAAGACTGTGGTTGGCGGCGTTGCCAATGTGCAGGATATCTATCCTCTTGCTCCGTTACAGGAAGGTATTCTGTTCCATCATCAGCTACAGGAACAAGGTGATGTCTACTTGTTAACTAGCCTGATTGCCTTTGATAGCCGTGCGCGTCTCGACGCTTTCCTTGATGCCCTGCAACAAGTGATTAACCGCCACGATATCTTGCGCACTGCCGTCTGTTGGCAAGGACTGACGCAACCTGTGCAGGTGGTCTGGCGTCAGGCTCCGTTGTCGGTCACCACTTTTGTCCCGACCTCCTCAGATAATGTGTTGGCTCAGTTACAGGCGCACACCAACCTACGTCGGCTTAACTTGAGTCAGGCACCTCTGTTCACCGCTGATATTGCTCTCGATCCAGTCAGCAATGAGTGGCTATTGGCCCTAAATTTCCATCATTTGATCGGCGATCATATAACGATGGAGCTTATCGCTGACGAAGTCCGTTTATTGTTGCAGGAACAAGCAGAAACCTTGCCAACCCCGTTACCTTACCGCAACTTTATTGCCCAGACTCTGAGCGTGCCGCTTTCGGCACATGAGGCATATTTCCGCGCCCGACTGGCCGATATCGACACATCAACAGCCCCATTCAGCCTACTTAACGTACAGGGCGATGGTGAAGGCATAACCGAAACGCATCTTCCTCTAGATCACGCACTGGCACAGGCAATCCGCAGTCAGTCCCGCCGTCTGGGTATCACACCGGGTGTGTTGTTCCATGTTGCCTGGGCACAGGTGCTGGCGCAGACCAGCGGCCGTGACGATGTAGTCTTCGGGACTGTGCTGCTTGGCCGTCTGCAAGGCTCAGCCGGGGCCGATCGGGTGATGGGAATGTTTATCAATACCCTGCCAGTACGAGTGTCCCTTGCTGGCCGCAGTGTGCTGGAAGTGGTGCAGGCCACCCACCATGATTTGACGGCACTGCTTGAACATGAGCAGGCTCCTTTAGCACTAGCCCAACGTTGCAGCAGTGTGACGCCGCCGATGCCATTGTTCAGTGCTCTACTCAATTACCGCCATAGCCAGCCAGACGCAGACGATACAACTTGGGACGGCATGCGTCTGTTGGTGGCAGAAGAGCGCACTAACTACCCGCTGACCCTCTCGGTCGATGACTTTGGGGAAGATTTCAGTCTGGTAGTCAAAACTGTCCCCGCAGTCGATCCCGTTCGGGTAGCGGGTTATCTGGTCACAGCCATCAGTGGCTTGGTTGAAGCCCTGAAGAATGAACCCCAGCAGCTTGCTTTGAATCTATCAATCCTGCCTGCTACTGAGCGTAAGCAGTTACTGGTGGATTTCAATGACACAGCGACTGACTTCCCTCGGGAAGCTCTGATCCATGAACTGTTTGAACAACAAGTGGTGTGCACCCCAGACGCTATCGCCGTGGTGTTTGAAGAACAGTCCCTCAGTTACAGGGAACTGAATCGCCGTGCCAATTGCCTGGCTCATCATCTGCTCGCCATAGGTGTATGCCCGGACGATCGGGTGGCTATCTGTGTTGAACGCAGCCTGGAGATGATGGTGGGGCTACTGGCTATTCTCAAGGCTGGCGGCGCCTATGTCCCACTAGACCCGGCTTATCCAGCTGAACGGCTAGCTTATATGCTGGAAGATGCTGCACCAGTGGCCTTGCTCACTCAATCCACACTGGTTGAAATGCTGGACAGCAATCTGCCCAGGATATTACTTGATGTCCAGTTGCCATCTATCTTTGATGAGAAACTGGAAAATAATCTTGATATTCAGACGCTGGGGCTAACTTCACGCCATCTGGCCTATGTGATTTATACCTCCGGTTCTACAGGGCGGCCCAAAGGGGTAATGGTGGAACACAGGAATGTTATCAATCTTTACACAGGATTAAATATAGCATTTGCCCTCAAGCAACCGTGCCGCATAGCAATGAATGCCAGTATTGTATTTGACGCATCGGTGAAAAGCTGGCTCCAGTTGCTTTCAGGCCATACATTGGTCATCGTCCCTGAAGCCCTTCGTACCGATGGTCAGACACTTTGGCGCTATTTTGCACGCCATGCTGTGGATATGTTTGACTGCACACCGATCCAATTGCAATGGCTACTAGAAGCAGGTTTGGGAACAACCTCCGGTTATCAACCCAAGCTGGCATTGATCGGTGGTGATAGCATTCCTCCTTTAGTGTGGTCAAAATTGCAACATATAAAAACCACCCGCTTCATCAACGTCTATGGACCAACAGAATGTACGGTAGATGCTAGTATCTGTCCGGTTAATTTATCACTGTCGCAGCCTAGCATCGGTCGGCCAATCGCCAACACCCAAATCTATATTCTGGATGTACAGGGTGAACCCGTACCTCTCGGCGTTATCGGTGAGATCTATATTGGCGGCACCGGTGTGGCCCGCGGCTACCTTAACCGACCAGAGTTGACCGCGGAACGCTTTATTCCGGACCCGTTCTCAACCGTATCTGGTGCCCGGCTGTATAAAACCGGCGACCTTGGCCGCTGGCTGCCAGATGGCAATATCGAATACCTCGGCCGTAACG
>NZ_PUJV01000064.1:0-5719 GCF_011189495.1 Photorhabdus stackebrandtii | reverse complement strand
GTCCGGCAAACCGCGTTAGCGGCCCAGGCCCATCAGGATCTGCCGTTTGAGCAGGTGGTGGAAATTGTCCAACCGCCGCGCCGGCTGGCGCATACGCCGCTGTTCCAGGTAATGTTTGCCTGGCAGAACAATGAACACACGGACTGGGCATTGCCGGGCCTGATGGTGTCACCGATTGACCAAACTTTAGATACTGTCAAATTTGATCTCGAACTGGATATGTTTGAGGATAATGGCGCGATTTCAGGTAATTTACGTTATGCCACCGCCCTGTTTGATCAGACAACCATGGAACGACACATTGGCTACCTGCGGACTGTGTTGCAGGTGATGGTCGTTAACCACCAACAGCGGATCGGGGAAATTGATATCCTGACATCGGCAGAGCGCCGGTTATTGCTGGAAACGTGGAATGCCACGGAAACACCGTATCCTGAAGACTTATGTATCCATCAGTTATTTGAATGGCAGGCAGCAACAACCCCGGGCACTATTGCCCTGGTGCATGAAAATCAGTCGCTCAGTTACGCGGAACTCAATGCCCGGGCGAACCGACTGGCTCGTCAACTCATTGCACTGGGAGTGCGTCCCGGTGGACATATAGCGCTGTTGTTTGAACGCTCAATAGCACTGGTGGTCGCCCAATTGGCAGTGCTTAAAGCGGGGGCGGTTTATGTACCTGTTGACCCGGGTGTACCGGATGAGCGCAAACTCTGGATAATACAGGACAGTGCAGCTCAGTTACTGTTGACCGATACCCAAATGAGCATACCGGTCAATCTGACGATACCGTTATTGCGAATAAGGGAAAAAATTGGCTCAGGCAGGGAAGAAGAAGGGACAAATCTCAACTTAACCCGTCTGGAGTCAGATGCCGTTTATGTGATGTACACCTCCGGGTCTACCGGTACCCCGAAAGGGGTTATCGTATCCCACCGTTCGGTTGTCAGGCTGGTTGTCAATAATGGTTATGCAGACGTTGGGCCGGAAGATCGGGTGGCCTTTACCGCGAATCCGACCTTTGATGCCAGTACGTTTGAAGTCTGGGCTCCGCTGCTGAATGGGGGGACATTGGTGGTGATAGACCATGCCACCTTATTAACCCCGCCAGCGTTAGAGCGGGCTTTACAGCTTCATCACATTACTATTCTGTGGTTGACTATTGGCCTGTTTAACCGGTTGGTGTTAGAACTATCATCTGTTCTGCCTCAAATAAAAACCCTTATTTTTGGCGGTGATATTCCTGATTTACACGTGATTGCCAGTCTGTTGGAGAACAACCGACCTCAACACTTATTGCAGGCCTATGGTCCCACGGAAGGGACCACCTTTTCGACAATATACCGTATCACGGCATTGGCACCGGAAGCACACAGTATTCCCATCGGACAGCCTATCGCAAATACACGGGTTTATCTGTTGGATACAAATGGTCTACCGGTACCGTTGGGTGCCACCGGAGAGATGTATATTGGTGGCGACGGGGTCGCCAAGGGCTATCTGAACCGGCCTGAACTGACGGCAGAACGTTTCCTGGCTGACCCGTTCAGCGATAAACCGGATGCCCGCATGTACCGCACCGGGGATTTAGCCCGCTACTTGCCGGACGGCAATCTGGAATTTTTGGGTCGTACTGATCAGCAGGTGAAAATCCGCGGTTTCCGGATTGAACCGGGGGAAATCGAAGCGCGGCTGGCTGAACACCCGGCGGTGCGTGAAGCCGTGGTGCTGGCTCACGGGAATGGGCTGGACAAACGGCTGGTGGCGTATGTGGTGGCGGACGTGGAAGAAGGGCTGGTGAATAACTTACGTGAGCGCCTGAGTCAAGTTTTGCCGGAGTATATGGTGCCGGCGGCGGTGGTGCGTCTGGACCGCTTCCCGCTAACCCCGAACGGCAAACTGGACCGCCGGGCGCTGCCGGTGCCCGGGGAGGACGCCTTTGCCCGCCAGCGTTATGCAGCCCCGCAGGGCGCCACCGAAACCGCCCTGGCGGTGGTCTGGCGTGAGTTACTGGGCCTTGAACAAGTCAGCCGGCATGACAATTTCTTTGCCCTGGGCGGGCATTCCCTGTTGGCGGTACGAATGATAAACCGGATAATGGCGGTACTGGGCGTAGAATTACCGCTGATGGTGCTGTTTAACTCACCTTCGTTGGCAGCCTTAGCGCAGGCGGTACAGAAACAAGACAGCCCCGCATTGCCTGCCATACTGCCGGTCTCCCGGTCGAAAACTTTGCCGTTATCCTTTGCCCAACAGCGTTTGTGGTTTCTGGCTCAGCTCGACGGTGTCAGTGAAACGTATCATATCCCTCTGGCGCTGCATTTGCGCGGTCAGTTGGATATTGTCGCCTGGCAGCAGGCTTTGAATACCGTCTTTGCCCGCCATGAAGCATTGCGCACAGTCTTTATTTCGGTTGACGGGCAGCCGCAGATCCGGCTACTGGCGAAAGAGAGCGGGGTGCCACTGGTACAGCATGATTTACGCGGACATTTAGAGGCGGACACCGTACTGAAGCAACTGGTTACCGAAGCGGTATCTGTGCCGTTTGACCTCAGCCGGGAACCGCTTATCCGGGCAGTGCTTATCCGATTGGCAGATGACGACTATCAGTTTTTGCTGACCCAGCATCATATTGTGTCCGATGGCTGGTCGATCAATATATTGATACATGAACTCAATGCGCTTTATGCAGCGTTTTTGTCCGGGCGGCTGGATCCGTTACCACCGTTGGTAATTCAATACCCGGATTATGCCGCCTGGCAGCATCAATGGCTTTCCGCCGAACGTACCCAGGTGCAGTCGGACTATTGGCACACTGTGTTGGCAGATGCACCGGTGCTGCTGGAACTGCCCATGGACAGACCCCGGCCGGCCGTGCAGTCATTTGTCGGTCATGCTGTGCCGATCCGCTTAGATCCGGCACTGACCGCCGCACTCAAACACTTGAGTCAGCAGCACGGTGTCACGCTGTTTATGACATTGCTGTCGGCTTGGGGCGTCGTTTTATCACGACTGTCTGGTCAAGGAGATATCATTATCGGTACCCCCAGTGCCGGCCGTAACCAGCAGGAAGTGGAGCCATTGATTGGGTTCTTTGTGAATACGCTGGCTTTGCGGATAGCTGTTTCGGGTGAATTCACTGTGACAGAATTACTGAAACAAGTCCGACAGACGGTATTAATGGCACAGGTGCATCAGGATTTGCCGTTTGAACAGGTGGTCGAGATTGTCCAACCACCTCGCCGGCTGGCCCATTCCCCGCTGTTCCAGGTGATGTTTGCCTGGCAGAATAATGAACACACGGATTGGGCACTGCCGGGACTGATGGTGTCACCGATTGACCAAACTTTAGATACTGTCAAATTTGATCTCGAACTGGAACTGTATGAAGAGGCCAGCGGAATTAGCGGGGCATTACATTATAGTACCGCCCTGTTTGAACGACCCACAATTGAGCGGCACACGGGCTATTTGCAGACCGCTCTGCAAGCGATGGTGGCCAATGCACAACAGAAGGTGGAGGGCATCGATATTCTGTCCCCGGCAGAGCGTCGGTTATTGTTGGAAACCTGGAATGCCACGGAAACGTCGTATCCTGACACGGTGTGTCTCCATCAGTTGTTTGAACAGCAGGCCGCAAAAACCCCGGACGCCATTGCCTTAGTGTATGAAGAGCAGACCCTCAGCTACTCAGAACTCAATGCCCGGGCCAACCGGCTGGCGCATCAGCTAGTGATGCTGGGGGTAGAGCCGGACCAGTTAGTGGCAATTTGTGTGTCACGCTCATTGGCTATGGTGGTTGGGGTATTGGCCATACTGAAGGCCGGCGGGGCGTATGTACCGTTGGATCCAGCTTATCCCGGTGAGCGCTTGGTTTATATGCTCACCGATACTGCCTCGGCGATTGTGCTGGCGGATAATATCGGACGGGCAGCCTTGGGAAGAACCGAATTAACAGACCGAACCGTGCTTGACCCGAATATACAATTTGATCAACCGGATAACAATCCGCAGATAGCCACACTGACACCACGGCACCTGGCTTATGTGATTTACACCTCCGGCTCGACCGGCACACCAAAAGGGGTGATGATCGAACATCAGGCGCTGTACCAACATTACCTAAGCATTAATGAGCGTTATGCTTTTACAGCACAGGATCGGGTATTGCAATTTTCCGCTTTTGCGTTCGATGTCTCCGTGGAGGAATGTTTTTTAGCATTATGTAATGGTGCTTCGCTGGTGATTCGCAACGCTAATTGGTTGGCATCTATACCAGAGTTTATTATTTTGGCCCGGAAAAATCGTATTACAGTTCTATTCTTGCCGATGTTGTTTTGGTCTGAACTGGCGACCAGAGAAAAAAGACTGCTACTACCTGATACCCTCAGGTTTATTATCATCGGAGGGGAAGTCATCAATAAGAGTGCCGTTCAGAACTGGTTTATGCAGGATGGTCACTGTCCCCGGTTGTTAAATGCATACGGCCCGACAGAAACTACCGTTACAGCAACCTGTCAGGAAATATTATCCCCAACTGATGATTATTCTATTGGTCGGCCACTCAAGAATACTTACATTTATTTACTGGATAAAAAAGGACAACCCGTGCCGTTAGGTTGCGTGGGTGAAATATACATTGGCGGTGCAGGTGTCGCACGGGGTTATCTGAACCGGCCTGAACTGACGGCAGAACGTTTCCTGGCTGACCCGTTCAGCGATAAACCGGATGCCCGCATGTACCGCACCGGGGATTTGGCCCGCTACTTGCCGGACGGCAATCTGGAATTTTTGGGCCGCACTGACCAACAGGTGAAAATCCGCGGTTTCCGCATTGAACCGGGGGAAATCGAAGCGCGGCTGGCCGAACACCCGGCGGTGCGTGAAGCCGTGGTGCTGGCTCACGGGAAAGGGCTGGACAAACGGCTGGTGGCGTATGTGGCGGCGGACGTGGAAGAAGGGCTGGTGAATAACTTACGTGAGCGCCTGAGTCAAGTTTTGCCGGAGTATATGGTGCCGGCGGCGGTGGTGCGCCTGGATCGCTTCCCGTTAACCCCGAACGGCAAACTGGACCGCCGGGCGTTGCCGGTGCCCGGGGAGGACGCCTTTGCCCGCCAGCGTTATGCAGCCCCGCAGGGCGCCACCGAAACCGCCCTGGCGGCGGTCTGGCGTGAGTTACTGGGTATCGAAAAAATCAGCCGGCATGACAATTTCTTTGCCCTGGGCGGGCATTCTTTGCTGGCGGTGCGGGTGATAGAGCATTTGCGTCAGCAGGGGCTTACACTGGCGGTACGCGACCTGTTTCAGACTCCGGTGTTAGCCAATCTGGCACAAAAGCTGGAGCAGTACGCGGCCGTGCCCGTGCCTGCCAATGTGATTACCCCGGATACCTGTACGCTCACGCCGGCTATGCTGCCGTTGATAAACCTGACGCCGGCGGATATTGACCGTATCGTTGGGCAGGTACCGGGCGGCCTCAGCAACCTTCAGGACATTTATGCCCTGTCACCGCTGCAGGACGGGATCTTATTCCACCATTTGCTGGCAAGTGAGGGCGATCCATACTTGTTGACCGGTCAGATGGTATTTGCGGATCGGGTGGTGCTGGACCGCTATCTGGCCGCGGTGCAGCAGGTGGTCAACCGCCACGATATTCTGCGCACCGCCTTTATCTGGCAGGGGCTGTCAGAGCCGGCGCAAGTGGTCTGGCGCCAGGCCC
>NZ_PUJV01000063.1:0-5983 GCF_011189495.1 Photorhabdus stackebrandtii | reverse complement strand
CATGCGAATTGGCAGAATGACTCAACGGTTAAGACCAGGAAGGCACTATCCAAGAAAATCTATGCAGCCCCGAACTCGCTGGAACTGTTTTGGCGCACAGGCATAGAAGCTTAACCGAATGCCATTGTTGAGGGAGATACCCCGGAAGACACGTTACGCACGCTGATCGGTGCCTTACGCAGTATCCGTGTTCAGCAGGCGGCACTGGAAAAACAAAATGCACAATTACTGACTGACAATGAGAAATGGCGAAACGGGAGTCAGAGCATGACTGACCAGATTAATCAGGTGGTAGCGGGCACCCGTGAGGAAACAGAAAAGCAACAGCAGGTATTGAAAGCGGAGCAGCAAACGCTGTTCAGCCGGCTTGATCAGCTAACTCGCCAGTTAAGCAATAAAGGCATGAGTACGGCCCCCCCTCTGGTTGAGCGTGATATTCCGCTGGGATTAGGATTGGACGATACAGGACAAAATACGGTCTCAGGCGCGGACAGGCTGGTCTGGATTACCCCACAGGATGTGTTACCGGTTGACTCACAGGCTACAATGAACGGTCAACCAGCGATCCCCCGTTTTCCAGTGTCATTTCTGGAGGACAATGCATTGAGCCATCAGAAAGTGGAATATGACGGTATGACTAAAAATCAGCGAGCCATTACCGATAGTCATACAAACGAAACTGTCCGGCCCGTTTATACCCTGCCCGAGAATACGACTCTGGTCGGCAGCCAGGCGATGACGGCATTATTAGGCCGGGTGCCAGTGAATGACAAAGTCACTGATCCATACCCATTTAAGATACTGATTGGTAAAGATAATCTGACTGCCAACGGCATTGAACTGCCGGAGGTAGAAGGCGCGATTGTTTCTGGTATAGCTACCGGTGACTGGACCTTGTCTTGCGTACGCGGCAATGTCACCTCTTTAACTTTTGTCTTTGCAGACGGTACCGTTAGAACTGTGCCGAAATCGGATAATCGCACCAATAGCAGCCATCACGTTCAGGATAATAACGGCGGCAGTATCGGCTGGTTGTCTGACGACAGTGGTATTCCGTGTATTAGTGGCCACGGAAATCCAATGCATCCAGCTACTTGCCAACCTTATTTGCTCTTTCTGGCGGTACAGCAGCGGGCGATGTTCTGTCACAGAGTCAGCTTACCTCCCAGACTAACGGTTATGGTGGTACGACGTCATCATTAACCGGGGATGTTGGTAAAGCGGTTTTGGGGCAAGCCGCTGCCGGAGGATTTAAGGCCGTATCCGAATGGGTCAAAACCCGTTATGGTCAAACTTTTGATGCCGTTTACGTACCGCCGGGTGCCAGAGTAGCTGTGCACATTACCCAGCAAATACCGATTGATTATGAAGGACGGGGACGCAGGGTGAAATATAACTTTGGTCTTGGACAGGAGGTCCGTGATGGTCTGGACTGAGAAAACGAGCATGAATGAAGCGCGAAAAATAGTGATGTTGGTGGTGATAACGATCCTGACCGGTTGCAGTACGTCTAAAGAAGAGATGCTTCCGCCGGGAGACAGCACAATGTTAGCTCTGTGGCAAGGAAAAGCCTCGTCGTCTCAGACTACGATGGTGGCCCGTAAAACACTGCGCCGGGAGCTGAGCGAACGGGAACAGCAGGCTACGCTGAATTACACGGAAAGTTATAGTCGTACACAGGAAAATGAAATCAGTCAGACTTTCCCTCGGTTACCTAATCCGGACATGGTGATGTATCTCTTTCCACATTTAGTTGCGGGGAACACACCAGTACCGGGATACAGCACGGTATTTCCGTTCTACAACCAGGTGCAATATGCTTTGCCGGGTGAACGGACGGAGGCGTTGTGATGTGGTCGCTGTTGAATAAAGTCCGCTTGCGTAAACGGAGTAATCTATCGGAAATTTTGGGTGAAACTGAGGTCATACTACCGTCGTCTTCCACCGTTGTTGGGCGTGAACCTTTGAGGCGTCCCGGTAAAATGACCAGCACGGATGAAGCTGCGTTGTATGACACTTGGCCGTCTATCATTGATTACCTGCCTTGGGTCGAATATTTGGACGATGAGAAGTGTTTGTTGCTGGATGATGGTCTTTCAGTCGATGCTGTTTATACGGTTTCTCCTGTATCGATAGAAGGACGCCCCACAGCCCGTCTGGAAGACATTCGTGACCAAGTGGAAGATGCGTTGCAAGATAGTCTGGAGGAAGAGGATACCTCTCCTTGGATAGTGCAGTTTTTTTGTCAGGATGAGGATGATCCCGCGTTATATCTGACACAACTTCGTCAGTATATTAAACCTTGGGCGCAGGGTTCAGTCTTCACTGAAGCTTGGTTGGCTGAAACCGAACGTCATCTGAAGGGGATAGCCCGACCAGGAGGGCTGTTTAACGATTCATTGGTGACTGGTCAATCCTGGCGGGGACAGCAACGCCGTACCCGGATGGTCATTTATCGTTGGGTCCCTGTCGGACAGAAAGAAAGCTTGCTGCCCATTGTGTTGCTTAATCAGGTGTGTGACCGACTGACAGCTTCTCTGGCGAGTACAGGCATTTTGTGCCAACGACAAAATGGTGAACAGGTTCATCACTGGTTACTGCGATTATTCAATCCTGGCCCAGATTGGATAGACAAAGCGACGTTGTATCAGGCCGCTAGTTATACGACCGCACAGGCTGGTGAGAGGAAGCCAGATAATGATTTCACGGAAACCTTGTGGTTTACCCCGCCACGTTCTGACGTGAAAAACGGTGTATGGTGGTTTGATAATATTGCTCACCGAGCGGTACCGGTTGAACGGCTACGTCGTCCACCAGAGCCGGGAACGCTGACCGGTGAAATGGTTAGAGGGGAGAATATCAATGCACTGATGGACTTATTACCCTCAGGAACTATTGTTTCGCTGACTGTGGTCGCACAAGCACAAGCACAAGACACGCCAGAACAGGATTTCGACCGGTTGTCAAAAAATGCCGTGGGAGAAAATACTGAATCAGGGCGAGTACGTGCAGACGTAAAAGAAGTGAAGGCATATCTGGGTCTGAGACATAAACTGTGCCGTTCTGCACTGACCTTTTTGTTACAGGGGGCTGATGTTGACGATTTGAACCGTCGGCATCAGCAACTGGCTGCAACCTTGTTGGTATCGGGGTTGCAGCCGGTCAAACCCGAATGCGATGTAGCACCGTTAAACGGTTATCTGTGTGCCTTACCGATGTGTTTTAACCCGCAACGAGACAAGCATCACTGGTATACCCGGTTGACTTGGATGCAGCATGTGGCCGGGTTGTTGCCAGTGACAGGGCGAGCAACTGGCACAGGTAACCCGGGTCTTAGCTTTTTTAACCGGGGCGGTGATGTGCTGACATTTGATCCGCAAAATAAACATGACCGCACCCAGAATGCCCATCTGTTGTTGTTCGGACCGACCGGGGCGGGGAAGTCGGCTATGCTCTGTGCGAGTTTATCGCAGCTGATGGTGGTGCACCGTCCCCGATTATTTGTGGCGGAAGCGGGCAACAGTTTTGGGTTGTTTGCTGATTACTGTCAACGTCTGGGGCTGAGTGTTAACAAAATCAGCATCAAACCAGGCTGTGGTGTCAGTCTGGCGCTGTTTGCTGATGCCCCCCAATTGCTTCAAGTGGCATCTTCTCAGCTGGATTTGGCGGGTGAAAAGCCGGCAGAGGAAATTGAAGACGACGGGACCGATGAGCAGCGCGATATTCTGGGTGAAATGGAACTTGCGGCGCGCATGATGATCACCGGTGGAGAAAAGAAAGAGGAAGAACGTCTGACGCGGGCGGATCGGGGCATGATACGTGAAGCCATCATGATAGCGGCGAAAGCCAGCTTTGATGATGGCCGACAGATGATCGCGGAAGATTTGCAAAATGCATTGTCTGTGATTGCCCGGGACAGCCGGCGGGATGAACAGGGGCGATCATTGTGTACCGAGCAGCGTCGGGCCCGTGCCGAAGAGATGGCGGGGGCGATGTCAATGTTCACCAGTGGCTTTGAGGGGGAATTGTTTAATCGTCCGGGAACCCCGTGGCCAGAAGCAGATGTAACGCTAATTGACCTCGGTACACTGGTGCGTGGCGCAGATGGCTTTGGCGATGGTGTCTCTGGTCAATACCATCAACAATATGGCGGAACGTGATCAATTTGATGCAAGGGAAATTAATTTTGTCGTGGATGAGGCGCATGTTCTGACCACTAATCCACTGTTGTCACCTTATATGACCAAAGTGGTCAAGATGTGGCGAAAATTAGGCGCTTGGTTGTAGCTGGCCACCCAGAACCTGGCGGACTATCCGGATACGGCTGAGAAGATGCTCAATATGGCGGAGTGGTGGTTGTGTCTGACGATGCCGCCGGATGAAGTTGAGCAGATAGCGCGTTTTAAAAAGCTGTCTGAAGAACAAAAATCGGTGTTGCTATCAGCCAGCAAACTCCCGGGTTGTTACACCGAAGGCGTGGTGTTGTCGAAAAAAGTGGAGGAGTTATTTCGGGTGGTGCCGCCCAGTGTGTATCTGGCGCTGGGCATGACGGAAAAAGAGGAAAAGGCAGAGCGCAGGGCGATTATGAAAGCGCTTCATTGCAGCGAATTGGATGCCGCTTTTGTTGTGGTGCGAAGGCTGGACCGTACCCGTGGTCTGATATCTGGGGAAATGGCGGATGGGTGTGATGAGGATCTCTTATCCATGCAGGGGGGCAGACTATGAATATTAGGGTATTCTGGACGCTTTTCCCGTTGTTAATGCCGGTATCCGTGTCTGGACTTTGGGCCTTGAGAAGTTCCCGGCAGTGGTTTTTGATGATGATTATGTTGTATACGGTACGACAGACGTCAAACATGCCCGGTTACTTTGGGACACCTATCAGCGGGAGAAACAGCCATGAAGTCTCCGGATTTACCGTCATTAACATGGCATTCCCGGCTGAAAAAATTCGGCATAGCCCTGCTGCTAACGGTTGTTCTGGCGCCTGTGGCCGTTGCTAGTGTGAATACGGCCCAGATTGTGGCCAGTGCCGCGTCAGTATCGTGCATCAGTTGGCGGGTAAAAGGCATTTGTTATTGGTTGTTGTGTTCTCCCTGGGGGTGCAAAGTGCGTACCTCGGTGAAAGTGGAACATTTTATTCCTCAGGCAGTGGTCTCCGTCTATAACACTCCTGGCGGCAATCCCTGGAGAGAAATGTCGCCAGTCAGCCAGGCAGCCGGTGGGGTGGAAAATACGGTCACCGGTGCACTTTCCGGGATAGCCGTGGGTGGCGGTAATCATCGGCTGAAAATCCCAGGCAACCGAAAAAACAATCTGCATTTCAAATATGCCGATGCGATTGGGCATCCGGCAACTGCAATGATGGACGGGAAAATTTCGGGGTATGCGTGTAAAAGTGCCGCCACGCCTTTTGTGCCTTACTTTTTGAGTACTCTGGATAGCCTGGTTTGGCGGGCTAGTGTGCCAGAGTCGTTTTATCCCGAAGCGCTGATTCCTGGTAAACGTGAACTAGGTTATTCGTTTCGGGGCAATATTTATCCGCGAAGCGGGTTTGTGACGCAACAGGATGAGGATAAAGCGGTTGCGGTGGTAGCGCAACGGGTAGCTGACATTATCACCCGCACAGGACAGGGGCATGTTTATCAACCCCTGAAAGGGAACCGCAAACAGGGTTACTGGCCACCCGGTGAAGTCGTTGAGAATACGGGTAACCAAAATCATCAATGGCAACATATAGCGCCTAAAATGAGCGCATCTTGTGCTGTTTTTCCGGATAACCGCGGGGAAGTGGCAAAGGACGGGAATTATGTCTTTGCATTGTGGCAACCCTATAGTTGTTGTCAGCGACGTGGACAGACTTTTCTCTACAGTACCGATTTTTGAGACTGGGATCATGGGATGAGACAACGATTATTTTTGCCTGTATTGATAGCACTGGCGTTTATGCGTGCTCCTGTTGTTCAGGCAGCAAGTTTTGCCA
>NZ_PUJV01000062.1:0-6315 GCF_011189495.1 Photorhabdus stackebrandtii | reverse complement strand
GAAGCATTGAATCAATAAAAGAGGATTTTTTTGAATTTGTTGTTAGCAGAGGTTTCCAACCAGAACATTTTGATTTAGATGTTTTAACTCAATAATGATTCGAATCAAAACCGGAAGACCCTTCGAGATCTTCCGGTCTTCTCATGATCTATCTTGGTGAATACCCACGGTAAGCCAATGCCGATTGGAGCTTAGAGATCGCATCCTTAATCTGATACGCTTCCTCGTCATTCACGGCACAGGCCCGTATCTCCGCCCAGCACAGCCGCTTAACCAGTTGGGCTAAGGCCAGCGCTTCAATGTGAGTTAACTGAATGTCCTGTAAATGTTCAATCGCTATCGTCATCTCATGCTCTCCCCTTAACCCACAAAACCGGTTATCAACGCCCGCATCTGCTGCTTAATCTCCCGCAGTTGGGCCTGTTGTCGCTGGTATTGCTGATGCTGTTGTTGCGTGGCCTCACTGTCAGGAATCAGCACCAGACAACCGTCCATCACCTTCACCGTAATCTGACCCCCGGTATTAAACCCCGCCTGTCTCAGCCACTGCCCCTTCAGATGTATCGCCGGTGTGGCCTTGTTTACCCGGTTACCGTTCGGCACATAACCCACCGTGTAATAACGTTCTGTTTTTGCAGCTTTATTTACTGCCACTTCTGTCTTAGAATGCGCCTTAGCCATAGTCACTACTCCTATAGTTGCTGTGGTGAGCGGGTTGTCAGTGTTGGCGCACTGGCAACCCGCGTTAGCTTTATTCGTTACTCTTCTTTCTTCTTCGCTGCCTGTCTGGCTGAATCCCAACGTCGGGACTGATACTTGATAATTAAACTCTCCAGCACTTCACGAACAATACTCTGTTCATCATCAGGAAGCTGGCTGATGGCTTCAAACTGCAAGGAAAGTTCATCAACTGGCACACGTTCATGTTCATCAAATAACAAAAAGTCCGTGCTGACATTCAGCGAAGTCGCGATCTTCTTCAATACATCGAGGGAAGGCTGAGCCTGCCCTGTCTCGTACTTCTTCCAGCTATTAGCATGAATCCCAATAGCATCAGCCATCGCCTGCTGAGATAAGCTACGTTGCTTACGTAAAGCAATGAGTCGTTCAGATAAGGGCATAGATAAGCACCAGTAAACCGAGTGACTCATGATTTTACCCCCTTGATTAATATCCACTTGACGATAGTACATATATATGTGCCATAATAAAACATATTAGTGGTCTTGACAAGGTTCTAAAGGAACAAACTTATGGCACGCATCCCGGAAGCAGAATTACAGCACCTGAAAGCCGCCGTCTCCTTAGTTGCCGTGGTGGAGCAACAGGGGCGACAGCTCTTTAAACGCGGCAAAGATTACGTGCTGCTGTGCCCGTTCCATGAGGAGAAAACCCCGTCAATGGTTATCTCACCGGCAAAAAATCTTTATCACTGTTTTGGCTGTGATGCCGGCGGCTCAGTGCTGGACTGGGTCATGAAAACCAAAGGCTTAAGTCTGCGCCGGGCCGTGGAACAGTTGCGCGGGATACTGGGAGATAACCCCTCGGTGGCGCCGCTGGTGCAACCGGATGAGCCCGCCATGCTGGCCGATGATGACGCCGGACGGCAGGCGCTGCTCAGTCGGGTCGTCGGGTTCTACCATCATACGCTGTTGAATGCCCCCGAAGCCCTGGCTTATCTGGAAAAACGGCGGCTCAACCACCCGGAATTAGTCGCCCGGTTTAAACTGGGCTTTGCCAACCGCACGTTAGCCTATCGCCTGCCCATCAAGGCGGTGCAGGCCGGCGCACAGATCCGCGCCCGTCTTCGGGCCGTGGGGCTGATGCGCGACAGCGGGCACGAGCACTTTACCGGTTCGCTGGTCATACCGGTTATCGACCCGAACGGCCAGATCCGTGAGATCTACGGGCGCAAAATCACCGACCGCTTACGCAGCGGAACGCCGCTGCATCTGTACCTTCCCGGCGCACATGGCGGGATATGGAATGAGCCGGCGCTGATCAGTTCAGGGGCGGTCATCCTCTGTGAATCCTTGATCGACGCCCTGTCGTTCTGGGTAGCCGGTCACCGCCATGTCACCGCCGCCTATGGGGTGAACGGCTTCACCGATGAGATGCGGCAGGCGTTTCAGCGGCATGGCGTTAAGCAGGTCTTGATCGCCTACGACAATGATCCGGCAGGCAATGAAGCGGCGGTAAAACTGGCCGCTGAACTAACCGCCGTCGGTATCACCGTGTTCCGGGTGGTGTTCCCCGAGGGCATGGATGCCAACGGTTATCTGTGTCAGGTCGCCGAGCCGGAACGGGCCTTCGGGTTGTTGCTCGACAGTGCCGTGCCGATGCAGGATGCGGCGGAAATACAGGCAACCACCGCCACAGAGCGGGCCGCGCTGGCTGAACACCAGCCGGTTCCGGTGCCGGACACAGTCAGCACCTTAGCCGCCAGTATAGCGGCGTTGCCGTCGATGCCGAATGTGGTCTGGGAAACCGGCGCTAACGGCGAGATATCCCTCACCCTCGGCACACAACAGTGGGGTATCCGCGGCCTGTCACAGGTGAAAGCCGGGGCGGCGGTGATGAAAGTGAATGTTCAGGTGGTTGATACCGACAGCGGCGTGATGTTCGCGGACAGCGTGGACATGATGAGCGCCCGCAGCCGGGGCGGGTATGCGCGACTGGCCGCCACCGAACTCGGGCTGGCCGAAGGCGACCTGCGCCGGGCGCTGGGGCAGGTGTTGCTGGTACTGGAACAGTGTCAACAGGCCGGTGTCGGTGAACAAACCGAAACCCAGCCGGTTCCCGAACTGAGCGAGGACCAGCGGGCAGCGGCGCTGGCGCTGCTGCAAGACCCGAAACTGAGCGAGCGTATCACCGCTGACTTAGCCGCCTGTGGCGTGGTGGGGGAAAGCACCAACCTGCTGGCCGGTTACTTAGCGGCGGTCAGTCGCAAGCTGGACCGTCCGCTGGCCGTGCTGATACAGAGCAGTAGCGCCGCCGGGAAAAGTTCACTGATGGATGCCGTACTCAATCTGATACCGGAAGAAGAACGCCTGCAATACAGCGCCATGACCGGCCAGAGTCTGTTCTATCTGGGCGAAACCAATCTCCAGCATAAAATCTTAGCCATTGCCGAAGAGGAAGGGGTACGGCAGGCCGCCTATGCGCTCAAACTGTTGCAAAGCGACGGCGAACTGACCATTGCCAGCACCGGTAAAGACGACGCCAGCGGGAATCTGGTGACCAAACAGTACACGGTGAAAGGGCCGGTGATGCTGATGCTCACCACCACGGCGATTGATGTCGATGAAGAGCTGTTAAACCGCTGTCTGGTGCTGACCGTGAACGAATCGCGGGAACAGACCGAAGCTATCCACGCGTTGCAGCGCCATAAGCAGACCCTCGAAGGCTTACTGGCGGAGAATGAAAAGACCTATATCACCGACCTGCATCAGAACGCCCAGCGGCTGTTACGCCCGCTGAATGTCGTTAACCCTTATGCGTCACAGTTAACGTTCATGAGCGATAAAACCCGCACCCGACGCGACCACATGAAATATCTCACCCTGATACAAAGTATCGCCCTGCTGCATCAATACCAGCGCGAGGTGAAGACCGCGGAACACCGGGGCAAACGGCTTGAATATATCGAGGTGACCAAAGACGATATTAGCTTAGCAAACCGGCTGGCCCACGAGATATTAGGCCGCACGCTGGATGAGATGCCGCCGCAGACCCGTAAGCTGCTGTTGCTGATACAGGCAATGGTGAAAGAGACGGCGGCAATGCAGCAACGCCCGGTGAACGCAGTCCGTTTTACCCGCCGGGATATCCGCAGTTATACCCACTGGAGTGACAGCCAGCTTAAACTCCACTGTCAGCGCTTAAGTGACATGGAATATCTGTTGATACATGGCGGCAGCCGCGGCCATCTGTTGCAATATGAACTGTTATGGGATGGCGATAAAACGGAGGAAGCCCACCTGTGCGGTCTGATTGAACCGGAAAATCAGGATGCCAATAGTGTGTATGACTCGTGCAAGTCTGGCTCGGATGAAAGCAAGTCGGGGTCAAGTCTGCCCCAGGTCAGGGCCAAGTCGGGTTCGCCAAAACCGGCTGCAAGCCGCAGTGACAAAGGGCTGAATGGTTCACAAGTCGGGCGAGCCTGAAAAGGACTGTTCCGGCCTCCTAAAAATCAGGCCGTCGTACCGTACTCCCCCTTCATCAACGAACCCGAAAGCCGGATACAGGAAAGTGTGAATATGACTTGTGCAAGTCTGGCTCAAATGAAGGCAAGTCAGGGTCAAGTCTGCCCCAAGTCGGGGTCAAGTCTGGTTCGCCAAAACCGGCTGCAAGCCGCAGTAGCAAAGGGTTGAATAACTCGCAAGTCTGGGCAGACAGAAAAGGACTGTTCCGGCCACTTAACAATCAAGCCATCGTACCGTAGTGATGCATCACACACCGATAACCATTAACCGCTGTTCCCTACAGGAAATCCCATCATGTCATCACCCGTTAAACATCAATCCAACCCCCGCCCGCTGACCCTGCGCCAGCATCTGGACGCGTATCTGGATAACCTGCTGTTGCAGGGGGCGAGTCAAAAGAGCCAGTCCGCCCGTCATGAACGGCTGTCACCGTTCGTCAACTGGTGTCAGGAACAGGGCGTAATATCTGCGGCTCAGGTCACCGAACCGTTACTGGAAAACTGGCAGCAATATCTGGCCCGGTACCGCAAAGCCAACGGCCAGCCCTACCCGCCGGACAGTCAGCGCCGACGCCTGCGCGCCTTACGCCTGTGGTTCGACTGGTTGCAGCAACAGCACGCTATCCCGACCAGCCCGGCGGCAACACTGGCCGCGCCAGACAGAAAAAAACGCCCCTCGGTGACGGAGACCCACGGTCAACCCGACGCCATACCGGCCCGCTTCGCCACCTTACGCCAGCATCTGGCCGCCTGGCTGGAAGCCGTGCGGGGACAGGGCTTAAGCGAACGGACTCAAGAGTCCTATGAAGAGCGGCTGTTGCCGTTCGTCAACTGGTGCGAAGCGCGTGGAGTAATGACCGCACCGCAGGTCAGCCTGCCGTTGCTGGAAAGTTACCAGCGCTGGCTGAGAAGCTCCCGTAAAGCGAACGGCCAGCCCTACAGCCCGGGCAGTCAGCGGGACCGCCTGAGTGTCTTACGTCAGTGGTTCCGCTGGCTGTTGCAACGTCACCATATCCTGTATAACCCGACGGATAACATGGTATTGCCAAGAGAAGAAAAACGGCTGCCGGCGCAGGTGATGAATGAAGACGAAACCCACACGGTATTAGCCGCCGCCAGTATCGACACACTCACGGGCCTGAGAAACCGGGCTATCCTTGAAGTGCTGTGGAGTACCGGTATCCGGCGGATGGAAGTGGCGAACCTGCTGTTAAGCGAGGTGGACTTCGGGCGCGGCGTGGTGATGGTCAGACAGGGTAAAGGCGGTAAAGACCGGGTAGTGCCCATCGGCGAACAGGCGCTGCACTGGTTAAGTCGCTGGCTCAGCGTCCGGCCCGAGTTAACGCGGCGGGGGGACAGCGGTCACCTGTTTATCACTAAGAAAGGCCGGGGACTGGCCAGAGGCACGTTAACCCAGATAGCCGCCGACAGCATCCGTAAACAGGCGCAACTGGCTAAACCGGGGGCCTGCCATCTGTTCCGCCACTCAATGGCGACGCAGATGCTGGAGAACGGCGCGGACACCCGGCACATCCAGGCGATACTGGGGCATGAAAAGCTGGAAACCACCCAAATCTATACGCGGGTGGCAATCGGTCACTTAAAGGAAGTACACGAACAGACGCATCCGGCAGAACGGAAATCCAAACCGAACACGCCGCCCGATGACGGGTCTGTGAATAGCGACAAGCCGGACAGTAAACAGCCGAACTGACCGCACCCAGCAGCCGGACAATCTTGAATGTTAGCCGGTTCCCTGTGAGCGTGTGGGGTGCAGTGAAAGGCAGACCGTGCGCGTCCCTGCGCACGGACTGCCTCCCTACCATCGGCGTGCCCGGCGGTAAATGCCGCCCGCCCGGCGCTGAACTTCGGCGTTCTCTGTCACAATCGTTGCCGGTCGGCCGCCATTGAACATAATGTGGCATTACGCGAAAGCGGGCCTGAACGGCCCGCCAACGCGTAACGGAACATTATGTCGGCGCCGCCCACCCAAGGGCGCTGCGCGGTCACCTCAACAACAGCGTGCGGCTGGCCGCCGGGTTGAGCTTCTCAGCCCCAGAGGCGCACCGGGTTCGCTCGCTCACCCGCTGCTGTCAGTATCAGTGCTAAAA
>NZ_PUJV01000061.1:0-6394 GCF_011189495.1 Photorhabdus stackebrandtii | reverse complement strand
AAAGGTATTTTTTCTCTGATGCAGCTATCCCATATTTCATTAATAATGTAACCGTATCCATGTTTGTTCTTGCCCGTGATTATTTTCATAAGGAATAGAACCACCATCTTGGTATCTATGGTTCTTCTCCTTTTTTGCCAAAGTTTATCAATTTTTTCACATGTTTCAAAAAACGATTGATTTAGAGAATTAAATATATCCATAGCTTCACCACTCAATGGAGGATACCTCTCATAAATATAGTAAACTCCTTAACCGAATGCCATTGGTTCAGCCACATCCCCAGGCAAAAACTGGCCGACATCATCGCGCTTGTCCGTGAAATTGCCCGGCCATCAGACGATAACTTTCATGATGAAATGGTGGAGCAGTACGGGCGTGTTCGTCGTTTCTTGCCCCATTTACTGAATACTGTTAAATTTTCAGCAGCACCTGCCGGGATTACCACTCTGGATGCCTGTGACTATCTCAGTAGAGAGTTCAGTTCGCGGCGACAATTTTTTGACGATGCTCCGACAGAAATCATCAGTCGCTCATGGAAAAGACTTGTTATTAATAAAGAAAAGCATATCACCCGCAAGGGATACACGCTCTGTTTTCTAAGTACACTTCAGGATGGCCTGAGACGACGGGATATTTACGTGGCAGGCAGTAACCGGTGGGGAGATCCACGGGCAAGGTTACTACAGGAGGCTGACTGGCAGGCAAACCGGATTAAGGTCTATCGATCACTGGGGCACCCGACAAACCCGCAGGAGGCGATTAAATCACTACGTCATCAACTGGATACCAGCTACAGACAGGTTGCTGCACGACTTGATGATAATGATGCGGTTCAGCTTGACGTTTCTGGCCAGAAGCCAAAACTGACTATTTCCCCTCTCGCCAGTCTTGATGAGCCAGATAGCCTGAAACGACGGAGTAAGATGGTCAGCGATCTGCTCCCAACTGTGGATTTGACGGAATTGTTGCTCGAAATTAACGCTCATACCGGATTCGCTGATGAGTTTTTCCATGCCAGCGAAGCCAACGCCAGAGTTGATGACCTGCCAGTCAGCATCAGCGCCGTGCTGATGGCAGAAGCCTGCAATATAGGTCTTGAACCGCTGATCAGATCAAATGTGCCTGCACTGACCCGACACCGGCTGAATTGGACAAAGGCAAACTATCTGCGGGCAGAAACCATCACCAGTGCGAATGCCAGACTGGTTGATTTTCAGGCAACGCTACCACTCGCACAAATGTGGGGTGGTGGAGAAGTTGCCTCTGCAGATGGAATGCGTTTCGTTACGCTAGTCAGAACAATCAATGCCGGGCCGAACCGCAAATACTTTGGTCACAACAGAGGGATAACCTGGTACAACTTTATGTCCGATCAGTATTCCGGATTTCATGGCATCGTTATACCGGGGACACTGAGGAATTCCATCTTTGTGCTGGAAGGCCTTCTGGAACAGGACACCGGGCTCAATCCCACCGAAATTATGACTGATACGGCAGGTGCCAGTGATCTTGTTTTTGGCCTTTTCTGGTTGCTGGGACCAGTTTTCACCGCGTCTTGCTGATGCTGGTGCTTCGGTTTTCTGGAGAATGGACAGTGATGCCGATTACGGTTCGTTGAATGATATTGCCAGAGGGCAGTCTAATCCCCGAAAAATAGAGCTTCAGTGGGACGAAATGATCCGGACAGCAGGTTCTCTAAAATTGGGAAAAGTACAGGCATCGGTGTTGGTTCGTTCATTGCTGAAAAGTGAACGACCATCCGGTCTCACTCAGGCAATCATTGAAGTGGGACGCATCAACAAAACGCTGTATCTGCTTAACTACATTGATGATGAAGATTATCGCCGGCGTATTCTGACTCAACTGAATCGGGGAGAAAGTCGCCATGCTGTTGCTAGGGCAATCTGTCACGGTCAAAAAGGTGAAATAAGAAAGCGTTATACCGACGGTCAGGAAGATCAGTTGGGGGCACTGGGTCTGGTCACCAACGCAGTCGTGTTATGGAACACTATTTATATGCAGGCAACCCTGGATCATCTTCGTGCTCAGGGCGAAGCACTGAATGATGATGATATCGCACGCCTTTCCCCGCTTTGTTATGGACATATCAATATGCTGGGCCATTATTCCTTCACGTTGGCAGAACAGGTGACGAAAGGTCATCTGAGACCATTAAAAGAGGCGTCAGAGGAAAAGGATATTGCTTAACGTGAGTTTTCGTTCCATTGAGCATCAGACCCCGATTTAGAGCTTCACTATAAAAATAACAAAAAAATGGAGCGCCATTTCGATGAAATGATGACTTATATTGAAAATAACCAAACGATGATCCCGAATTATGGGGAAAGGTATCGCTATGGAGAGCCGATATCAACGGCATTTGTTGAATCAACCGTCAATGAAGTGATAGCAAAGCGAATGGCGAAAAAACAGAGTTGGATATCCCGAATCATCTCAATAGGGAATTAAGTCATGAATTGGCTGACGAGAAATCCTCAGGTTAATCTCCGGTTTTTACCCGTCTATTCACCCTGACTAAATAAAACGTCTATGGCAATCTCTACATGAAACGGTAACCCGGAACCCTTATGTGGCAGCTAATTAGAGGTGTTGAAACCTTCCTGGAATCGGCCTCATTGCAACAACAGCAGAGAATGGAAAAAGGAGATGTATCACTATTATGAAACTTTATTTAGAGGCGGACATGGTATGGCCAAAATGTAGCATAATTAACCCGAATTCTGTTTAAGCCGTCACTGAAAAATCGTCTTCCGAATAGAAAACTTTCAGTGATGGCTGCTTCCATTTAAGGCAATAAGCAATCAAACCGCCTAAAACGGTCAACATAAATCCTTTTATACTTCGATGGCGAGAATGCTCTATTTGAGAAACGGTTTTTAATTGCCCATGAATCGTTTCGATGATGAAACGCCTTGATAACATTATTTTATCCCACTCAGCCAGCAGCTGTGCTTTCATATTTCGGCGCTTTTGGGTGACGAAAGTGACGCCGGTTTTGCCTAAATCGTCTGCCAGTTCCTGACTGAGATAACCTTTATCGCCGTAAAGCGAACCCGTTAATTCTGTTGTTAATTCGCGAACAGGTTCCCGATCATCCACATGACCGGCAGTGATGTTAAGCGCCAGAATTTCCCCCTGGTGATTGACAACCCAGTGTAATTTGAAACCATAAAACCAGCCCATTGAATTTTTTCCGCGCTTTGCTATCCCGGCAAAGACCTTATGCCGAGGAATGCGAATGTTATGGCAGACACTCAAACTCGTGGAATCAATAAAAGCAATGCCAGTGGGTTTTCCTTTTAATTGAGTCAGATAGCTACATAGTGGTGCCAAAACGGAAGGGGCCACACTGACAAAATGGGGATAGCTGAGCAAGGTGGGAAAATCGTTGTGGTGATATTGCCAAATGTGTTCTAGATAAAAATGTTTAAAATCCCGGTAATGTGACAGATGAAAAAGGATCAAAATGGTCATGATTTCACTGGGATACAGGTGACCTTGTCGGCGGCGTAAACGATGCCCGCTATCGAGACAAACTTGTTCCCATTGAGGGATGAAAAAACGGCAAAAATCATCGACATCACAGAAAATTTCAACTAAGTTGTCCATAGCCTGTTCCTCCCCGGAGCTGTTTCGGCATGCACCAAAACACTGCTCCTGGAACAGGCTTCATGTCAATTTTTTATCCAGAATTCGGGTTAATTAGGATCAGTTATTCAGGACAGCTCCTAAACTTATATGTACGAAAAACAGCTTAAAAAAAGCGCTACCAACCTTAATTAAAACATATAAATAAAGGTACAAAGGTAACGCTTAAATTATACTTACCATTCTCTCGAATAAATATTTGAAAGTTTTTTAATCAATTCTGGGTTATTCACAACATCAATATTCTTTTTCTCATCATGTGCGGCAAGAGCACTATGAACGTCTTCATTTATATCACAGATTAATGGAATAAGGTTCAACAATGATTCTGAACATTCTTTAGCGGCTTTTTCAAGGATCACCTCATATAAAGAAATTGCCAGACCTGAGTTATACATAGATTGCTCTAATGAAACATATTTTTTATATTTCCACCTCGGAATAATCATATTGAATTTGAATCAGGAATAGATAGAATGTTTATCATTATAATTAATCCCATTATTTATAAAATTTTCGTTTAATAGGATTTCCATTTTTATCAAAATATCGACTGGGCCAAATAACTGAAGGATGTATTCCGAGTTTGTCCGCAATAATTTTTTCTCCCTTAGGCCATCCGCGAGCTAATGCATTTGATAGTGTCGATGAATTCAGTCCCGATTCCCGTGATAATGCGGCAAGTGTTGTGCCACGTTTACGTAATTCAGCAATAATATCCGCTGGATGCCAGTCGTTTTGAGTCGTTATCATATCGACTTACTTCTCCTATTGGTTTATGATGGTGATTCAAACAGGCTCTATGAGCCAGTGTTCATTTCCGGTGAATAAAACCTTTTCCACCAGAACCTTTATTAAAAGGGCGATAATAGACACACCGGAAAAAAATTTCTTACTAATATCCATGAACACAGAATCATATACAATTTGAATACGTGACCAATTAAACACTCATTTATGAGTTTGGAAACTTATTCATTGTAATGGAGTCGGATTGAATAATGGTTTTAGAAACCCTCTCAGGTTCATCCAGAAAATTAGTAATCAAAGCACCGACAAAATAAAGCGTAGCAATGATACAAGTGACGCCACTTGCCCCTAGGCTATTTATAAATAAACCAACAATGGCAGGGCCAATCACTACAGATAAACCCGTCCCTAAATTCAGTACTGACATGACAGCTCCTTTGTCTTTTTCTACCAGATTAGCGGACATCGCATCCAACGGGATATAACCTGCGACACCCGCTCCCCAGCAAATTCCACATATGAGTACTATGGCGTAATTTGTTCCAACAAATTGTGGTGCAAAAAACAGAAGCAATGAAGCAACGCCAGTCAGGACCCCGCCACACCAAATAATCGTCCTTTTATAACCTATTTTGTCTCCTACTATACCCCAGACCAAATTAAATAGAATATTACTCGTAAAAGCGGTTCCCCAAATGCTTAGCCACTGAGTTGTAGTAAAACCCTGAGAAATCATATATACCGGTAAATAAACAGGAAAGGCGTATTGAGAAAGTGAATTTATGATTCGAAGGATACAAGAAATAAATAGTTTTGGATATTCCTTAAGAATAGTTATTCCCTTCAAAACCTCCTTTATATTTTCAAGGGTATTATTGTTACTTTGGGGTTTAATGTTATCGCGATTGAGAACCAGAGCAAAAAAAGCGCCAAAAATAATAAATATCAGTGTTGTCCATAACGTATTAATATGACCTAATTCTTCTACTGCCCAACTCGCATAAAAAGTAGCTAATACTTGCATTCCTCCTGAAAAAACAAAATAAAACCATCCATATGCTGTACTGAGTTTGACAACAGGACTTCTATAGGCAATCCACACTGAAAATGAGTAGGCAAATAGCGGATATCCGAAACCTTTAATGGCCTGTGCCATCAACAACAGTGGATACGACATTTCTTTTAAGCCTAGGCTGACGAAACCTGCGGTGCCAACAACACAAAAAATTGTGCCTACTAGCATGGTTCGTTTAGCCCCAAATGCCTCAAAAAATACGCCAGCAAACCAAGAAGATATGGCTACACTTATGCCGTAAATACTAAATAGTGTGGAAACGTCCTGGATACTTAATCCATTATCTACCAGATAGGGGCTTAGCCAGCCTATTTCTATTCCATTACCAATCATAAAGGCTAGAATACCCAAATATCCCCATGATAATGTGCTGGGTATACCTATTTGCCCTAAAAAACCACTCGTATTCTGCTTCATTTCAAACCCTACAATTAAATATTTTTTCAGCATTCAAAATTTTTAAATACTAAGCTTAGTTTTACTTCACTACCAGACAGACGTTATATTGCAAGCGTCTTTTCAATTTTTATAATCTATTGTGTATTATGGGAAACTGTTTAAGGTTATTTTCTCGATCTCTTAAGATCTGGCGAAAATGGTTTTTTATATTCTTCATTTTTATTCTGTATCAGCGAGTGAATCCCTATTCAATTTGTTTACATTAAAGACACGTGTAGCCTCCATCAATGCAGAAATCCGCGCCTGTTGTATAAGAACTCATGTCGCCAGCAAGATAAAACAGCAATAGCCGCGAGGTCTTCCGTTTTTCCTAGGGGCTGTTGACGTTTTGAGAGGAATTACGGAACAGCATGATGATGGGGTATAATTGCTTTCGCCAAAAAACGACTCTACCTCACCATCATGCCAAGAACTATGTTAACAGATGAAGTATGGAAT
>NZ_PUJV01000060.1:0-6525 GCF_011189495.1 Photorhabdus stackebrandtii | reverse complement strand
AAAGGTATTTTTTCTCTGATGCAGCTATCCCATATTTCATTAATAATGTAACCGTATCCATGTTTGTTCTTGCCCGTGATTATTTTCATAAGGAATAGAACCACCATCTTGGTATCTATGGTTCTTCTCCTTTTTTGCCAAAGTTTATCAATTTTTTTCACATGTTTCAAAAAACGATTGATTTAGAGAATTAAATATATCCATAGCTTCACCACTCAATGGAGGATACCTCTCATAAATATAGTAAACTCCTTAACCGAATGCCATTGGATAGCGTTGAGCGTCCCGGTGTTGCGCAGGCTACTGTCACGACTGATGTGGAAAACCCAGGATGTCGTTGAACACATTCTACATTGGTCTATCTGGAGGCGAAGGCACCAGTACTGCGCTCAGCAGTGTCACTACCGTCGCAGAGGATGGAGCCCACCCACAGGATAAGTACGGCTGTAGTACTAAGAGGGATCATGGTGAAAAAAATGCTGAGGCGAGCCATTAAGTAAACTCATGGGATTTCCAAGGTAAATCTTATATATATACATAAGATTTACCTTGGCTTTATGTTACGGCGTCACCTATGAAACTGAAAAGGTTCATTATATGGGTCTTGTGTCATAATGTGAGCCTAACGCCTATTCTGAAACAATGGTAAAAAATAATTAAGGTGAAACCATCGAAACCACTTATATTTTTTACATATGAAGCCACAGCGATTGATAGCGGCACGAAAAGCACAAAATTTATCTCAACGAGAAGTAGGAGAGGCATTAGGAATCATTGATTCGGAACAAGCACGAAAAAAAATCAGCAGATATGAAAAAGGAACTGTATTTCCTCCATACGAAATAGCGTGTCAGATAGCTAAGATATTGAATGTACCAGAATGTTATTTCTACATTGGTGATGATTTTTTTGCCGAACAAGTTTTAATGTTATACAAAAATAACTTTTCTGATGGGTTTGAAAATAATCTAATAATTACCCTAAAAGAAAAAAATCAGGAATACGAACAAGCATTAAAGGATATAAAACGCACTATAAATTCGTTAAAAGACCTCTAGTAGAGAGCATAAAAATTTATGGGGTATTCTTTTCTCCTATTAATATGATCGTTCTTTTTATTATCATGATAAAAGAAAAATTATGCCCGTATACACAGTAAAAGCCGCTATTCGGGGTGTCAGCCCTATGATCTGGCGACGTTTTCGAATTCAGAGTGAGATGCCATTGGGAACCTTTCATTTTCTACTGCAATTTGCTTTTGGCTGGGATAATGACCATCTCCATACCTTTCATATCTACTGTAAAGACTATGGTATCAGCTATGAAGGTGGCCTAAGTTTTTCGGATGATCCTTGGGCAGTTTCACTTGCGTCTTTTCATTTCGAAAACCGTGACAAATTCACTTATGAGTATAATTTCTATCGGCATTGATTACTGGATATCCGCATCGAATCGATTGGACATGACTCAAATAACATTACGCCGTTCTGTCTCAGTAGGCAAGGTATGCCTGATGCCACTCAATATGATGAAACCGAAGCAACATTGAAGCTCTTGGAAGCCATTATCGAAAGTGATGACAGTACAACGTTTGGCGACATCCTAGAATTCATCGACGAATTCAATCGCGTTAAGTTTAACCGTCATCGACTCAACCGGCCACTGATCAACCAGATAACCATACCTTTATAGAGTCCAGTCTAAGCCTTGCGAATAGTTAGGTATGTAAAAATCATAATCCTTTAATAACCGGTGTTTGAACGTACCCTCAGAAATATGGACAGGGATAGCACATTGCCGGTTGAGTTCAGAAATTACCTGTCGGCGGTGAATACGTTAAGTCAGGCGGTCACAGGCAAGGTGGGCGAACTCAGCTGGTCAAAACGCTTTGAGGCAATGGGAATGAATCCTGAAACTACCCAGGCGATGGCGATGACACTGCCTATTGTTATGGAGGGAGCCAAAGGGTCGAAGTCGTTACCAAAATCATCGCAAAATAATGCCGGCAAAGGTGCTCAGTCTGAGTCCGTAGGGAAAAACACAAGTGGAGCGGAAAATGTCGCTACTTATCCAAAACTCAAAGAGGACTTGAATAGACAAAATTTGAATAATATTGCGAAGCAAGATCCGAGGTTAGGGGCTGCAATCAAGGGTAGTGGTACAAGAAATCCAAACTTCTCTGTTGGTTCAGGAACACAGAAGGAAGCTGATCGATTAGGAAAAATATGGGTAGGTGATGGTGCTAAATTAACTACAGATGGTAAAGGTTGGGTGAATGCTGATGGTACTCGCGTTTACCGTTTTCCCAAAGAAAAACCAAATACTCCGGCAGAGTTTACTAATACTGGTATACAGGCTAACTTTGAAATATTAAAAGATGGTAAAAGAGTAAGTAATGGGCATATGTAGTGGTCAACTAATTCCGGACAGTAAATTAGCGAGAGCCTCAGCTTTTGCCGGAGGCACCCATTCTGATTTCAAGCTTCTAAACAACCTTTCCATTGGGGCATTATCCCAGCAATTGCCACGGCGGCTCATACTTTGCCTCATGCGATAACGCCACAGCCTTTGCCGGAATGAACGGCTGGCATATTGGCTACCCTAGTCTGAATGGAACATCACGTTTTGCAGTCCGCCGCGTTGCTCGTAATCAAATTCAACAAGTTCACCGTTTCGGTTGTAGTTGACAGTTTCTGATAGTGTATTAAGTGGGGTCAGACTTTTATCATATACAGAAACTTTGATATTAGTCGTCCCTAAATCAATAGCTATGATATTCATCAGGCTAACATCTCTTTTTTTCTAATAAATTGCGTACAGAACCCCTGGCAACCAAAGTGGGCGCAGTAGAAAAAAAGCGTGTTTCAGTGCTCTCATTTAATAACGTTGATTGCAAAATATTAATATGGTTTTCCGCCATTTTGTCTTTAGGCAGGTGTATGGTTGTCAGAGGCGGCATGGAAAAAGCAGAAATTGGGTTATCATCGAATCCAATCACACTGATATCGTCTGGTATTCTAAAATGATATTGTATAGCTGCTTTGTATACTCCGTAGGCCAGAATATCGTCAAAAGTTAACACCCCGGTTATAGGGACACTGAAGGTATTTTTGTCGTGATCCCATAATTCTTGAATAACCTGAAATCCGTTTGTAATAGATGAATGTGTTGTTTTTACCATATCCTTGTTGAACGGAATGCCATATTCGTTGTAAGCCTGTTCGATCCCTAATACAAACTCTTTGCTCGTAGGAAATGATAATGACTCTGTGATAACCAGACAGTTTCTATGTCCGTTTGACAGCATTTCCCTCGCGGCAAGATAACCACCATGCGCGTAATCAACATGGACATGGTGACAATTCATTGTTTCATAATGAACACCCTGAAGGGTGAGGCGGTTGGACATCTTTGATAACAGACGTAAATTATCGGGGTTCATAGATGTCGGCTCGAGAATAATAAAATCCACTTGTCTGGACAGGACGGTCAATATATTGGCACGCTCTGTATTTTCATTGAACTGCGAATCAAAAATCATGGTGGTATATCCATGCTCCGCCATCTGGGTTAGGATCTTACAGAAAATGTAGGCCAGTACAGGGTTTTCGATATCGCTGAAAATAACAGCAACAGTTTTGGTAGAATGGCTGCGAAGCCCCTTTGCAAGTGAATTGGGCATATAATCCATCTCGTTTGCTTTATTTAAAACCAATCGTCGGGTTTCTTCTTTAATAGCAGGATCGTTGTTCAGTGCTTTCGAAACTGTTGAAAACGAAATATTTAATTCTTTGGCAATAGATTTAATCGTAACAGGCTTGTTAGCTTTATATGTCATTACTGGTATACCCTTTTCCTCTAATTAAGGAGGAATAACACAGGTGTTGTTGATTGATTTGAGAGTAAAATATATTTACAACGTTGTCAATTTCACAATTTCATCATACTAATGCCTAGTTAACGTTCATTAAATGGTCAATACCTTTCTTTTTTGGTGAACAGCTGTGTGTGGTTTTAACAATATTAGTATCTTTGTTGATTAAAAGTGAGAACAATTAGATGTAGCTGCTTTGCAATAAAACAGGGGGTAAATGAAAAACGGTTCTACAAGGAAATGATCCGACAAGCTGATTTTGAGTACCGTCGTCATTTGGACAACTTAGAGAAATAATTATGCCTAATTACAGAAAATTGCTAACGCAAGAAAGCCTGGAAATGCGGGCACGTGTAATTGAACAGGCGAGAAAACACGAAAACGGTGGGGCATTCATGCTGCAACAACTTCTGTCAGATAGTGACCTTAAGGTTCATCAAGCGAGAAACTCATTGAGGCGCGGGCATTCTTGCCCATATTGACACCGGATAGATTGATAGATTTAAGCAAGCCCAACATTCATAAAAATTAGTGTTGCAAAAAAATGGAACGCTATCACAAAAAGCAGATTTTGTTATCAGACTGTAAACTTCCTGCTTGACTAATGATGACCTTTATTTAAAGCTTAGAGTTATAACGTTTGAATTTCTGGAGATTGACTCTCATCATATAGAATATTTCCTATATAACGGTTAATTAACCGGATCAAAATCTGGAAATTACACGTGAAAAGTCAGGAAACTGATACTTTTTAAAAACAGCAGTACATATTTTTTTAACTTAAAAATTACAACGTTTGAAATGGATTTTATGATGAAAATATCATGTTCGAACCTAATGTTGCCGGGGAATTATTTAACTGAACAGGCCAACCTGTTGTACAAATGGGGCTACGATGGCATTGCTCTATTTATGAATTATTGCCAATGGAACGAAGAGTTACATGAAGAAGTTCTGAATTTAAGGGAAAATACGGGCATTATTCCGTGTGAATTTGCCTTTACCGATGAGATTTACGGACATTTAATGAGTGACAACATCGATCTCAGAAAAAAAAGCCGGGAAATGTATAAGCGAGCAGCCGAAATCAGTGGTGAAATTGGCGCGGTCACTGAACTGGAATTTGCATACGGTACACAAAATCCGCTGCCGTTGTTTCATCCCTATAAGAAAATGACAGAAACTGAAAAACAGGATTTTCTTGAAATGTACAAAGAGGTTACCGCGCCTCTCATGGGAACAACAGGAAAAATGCTGTTAGAGGGGATTAATCGGTATGAAAGCCCTTATTTGAACAGTATCAAAGAATGTACGGATATTATTGATACGTTAGATAGGGAAAATACAGGGGTTTTAGCTGATTTTTTCCACATGTCAATAGAAGAATCAAACATCACAGAAAGCATTAAATATGCTGGAGACGCTATTAAACATGTCCATTTAGGTGACAATAACCGTTTGCTTCCTAGCTATGGAGCCATTGACTGGCAGGCGGGTTTTAATGCGTTAAAAGAGGTTGGATATAATGGTTTTCTCAATCTGGAATGTAGTACCTGTGGAAAGCCATCTAAAACATTGCCTGAGACCGCAATATTTTTGAAGAAAATGTTGAATTAGGGGATTTTGTGAAGCGTGTTTTTGAAATCAGTAAACCATTTTTTGAAATGAGTCCTAAAGCTTATTTGTTCGAAAAAGACGCAATGGCACTGGCAGTAGAGGCTGACAAACTCTGTGAAAAATATGGGGTTGATATTATTTTTTCTGCTCAATACACAGACATAGCGCCAATTTCCAGTGCGACCAAGAATATAAAAGTGTTTGCTCAGCATATTGATCCTATCTATCCAGGAAAAGGAAAATAGCATGGGTATTCTAGAAAAAATGCGCCTAGATGAGAAAAAAATAGTTGTTACAGGCAGTGCCAAAGGGATTGGAGAACAATTAGCTATGTCTCTCTCTGAAGCAGGCGCAGAGGTTGCAATCGTTGATGTCGATATAAAAGCGACACAAAAAACTGCAAAAGAGATTTTTCAGGCAACAAATAAGAGGACGATTGCCATTAAAACAGATACTACCCAGCCTGATGAGATCAATGCAATGATTGACACGATAGGAATTTGGCCGACTGGATGTTGCGTTCTGTAATGCAGGGATCGGACACGTAGTCGCGGTAGAGGATGATACGTTGAAAAATTGGAGTAACGTTGTCAATGTGAATTTAAATGGTGCCTTTTTAACTGCACAATCTGCCGGAAAAGTGATGATAAAACAGGGTGGAGGCTCAATTATCAATATTGCCTCTATGTCAGCTCATATTACAAATATTCCCCAGAAAGAATGTTCGTATGCGGCATCGAAAGCCGGTGTAATAGCCATGTCAAGAAATCTGGCCGTTGAATGGGCGGATAGAGATGTGCGTGTCAATACCATTAATCCGGGATACATAGCGACAGATATGACGCTGAATGATCCAGAATTGGCACCATTAATCAGTCAGTGGGAAAAATTAATTCCGGTACGTAGACTAGGGGCTGTTGACGTTTCGTGTACATAACTTATACAGCCCACATGGGTAACCACATCATTATAAAAGCCATGGCAACCATACTGGCATAATTTCGCTCAAGTTTGTCGTATCTTGTTGCTATTGC
>NZ_PUJV01000059.1:0-6571 GCF_011189495.1 Photorhabdus stackebrandtii | reverse complement strand
TTTTGGGGATATAGATGCGCCTCAACGGTTGGGGTCGATACCCCCTCCGTTGCAATGACTGCACACCCTTGAGTTTCTGCGTGGGGGTTTTCCAGATTTGGCCATCCACACCGGGGGTGTTACGGCCAGTATTGCGCGTTACGCGTTGCACTGCCAGTAATTTGGCCGAGTACGCGTGGGTCAGGAGCCATTGCAGGGCTTTCACCTTGCCCCAGCGCCTTTCCCGGGTTGCCTTCGCGATACGCATTTGCAGTCGCCGCACATGCTGCTCAATGGTTCGCCAGTTGATGACATCCCAGTGAATAGCCTCGAAGGATGCACCAGTCACCGGTTTACCCGCTGCTGTCATTTGCTTTTCCTCCTCATAACGATTCTGCGAACTCTCTCGCGAAGTAAGACCTGTCGGACGTGGGCGCACTTTCGTGTCGGGTAACGTTAAAACCCGTATCCGGACCATTACAGCCCGGCCTTCGCTTTTTCCGACCTCCCAAACCCGCACCGCCATAGGCGACCTTTACAGGCAACTGTCCCCGGAGTGGGGAGCGATACGGGGTTTCCACGTTCCGTCTGTGAAGTCTGCGGGGTTAGGTGTCTGTTGTTGACCGGGAGAGATGTGGATCACGAGAGCGCAGCAAATAGTCACTCTTCCCCTCTCCATTACCTTTTGGTCAAGCGTGGTAGCCACTTCCGCTTGTCAATAATCACGATCTTTATCACAGATTCAGATATCTTCACCGTACCCGCTATCTAGCACTCATCCGGGGTGTGTGGCTCCCAGAAGGGCATGCTTCTCACGATTTATGCCCCGCGCCGTACGGCGCTTCGTTTCATTGTCAGGGTCGCTCTTTATTCAAACCCTTAGATTCACCCGGTGATACGGGCGGTTCCCTCCGTCTTCGCCGTGGGAACAACTTCTACAGACAACTTCGTGTCGCAAATTTGCAATTATCGTGAGCCGGTCGAAATGAAATGCGAGCCGAAAAAGGTAAATGCAAGCTCATTTGCAGTTAATATGAGCCTCAACCCGATTTCATTTTCACTTAATGTGAGCTAAAAAACCGGATAAATGCAAGCCCGCCATATTTTAAATGCGGGCCGCTACAACTAACGGTAAAAAAAACGTGAAGTATAACTTTAAAAATTGTTTATTTTGGGTTGTAGAAAACCTCACTCTTCTAATCTTTGGGGTAAAGAAAACACATCTAAAATCATACTGCTACTCATTACACATGCGAATTGGCAGAATGACTCAACGGTTAAGACCAGGAAGGCACTATCCAAGAAAATCTATGCAGCCCCGAACTCGCTGGAACTGTTTTGGCGCACAGGCATAGAAGCTTAACCGAATGCCATTATCCGGCGTAGAACCCCTAGTTGTAATAAACTGAATGTCGTTGCTGACATCGTCTAATGTAAAGTTGAAAAACTGCTGTTTTGCTTTGAAATAACCCAATTGTAAAATGAAATAAATACGTGTTTTGGTATTACTGAATTGAGACAGAGCAACCCTTTCAGATTGAGTCAGCGTGAAATAAATCTGTTGTTCATGAACATTGAACTCCGGCCGGGAATAAAGTTCCTCAACCTCGGTATTTGACAGTAGTTGGATACGTTTATTATTTTCCAATCGTTCACTCACTACAAGGTACTGGCAATCTCAATACAGGTTTTAATAGGTAGCCACATTTCCAGGCGTGAAGGGTCACTGGGTTCGGCGGATAAAAATTCATACTGCTGGTAAAACGGAATGACTTCCGGAGTCATCGGATCAACAAATAGTCCAATGGCTGATATTTGTTGCGCGACCAACACTGTTCTATAGATAGCATCTACCAGTAATTTTTCGCCTAACCGCTGTCCCTGGTACGAACGATCCACAGCAAGTCGAGCCAGTTTTACCGCATTAAGTGGATGAGGATAATTTTTATATTCTCTGCAGGCAGGCGGTACTGTAACTGAATATCCCGTTAGCGTATGGTAACCGATGATAGTCGTGAACGCCGAACTCCGACAGGCCACGTAAGTTTTTGCTATGTGCTTTACAGTTTTCTGCCGGGCTTGCTGCTGTAAGAACTGATTTAATTCATTGATGCCACAATCAAACACTTTGCGATTGTGTTGATGGGTTATCTCTTCAATGGTTATGGACATTGACTACATCCTTGTAATCCTGGGCCGCCTTAAGCATCTTCTTGCTTGCTTTTGGGGGATTATCCAGCGCAGCTAACAAGGCATCCGCCCCCGACATTGATAAATGCAATGTTTCGGTTCGTTCAATTACGTTACGGGCCTTATCCATTGCTGACTCAATAAGGAATTGTGAAAGAGTTGCTCCGCAGTAATCGGCCGCCCTTTGAATCATCTCTTGTATTTCTGTAGATGTTCGCGCAACCAGGCGAATATCTTTACGCTCTGCATTAGTGGTCATAATGTTACCCTTTATTGACGGTGCTGATAAATTCATATTGGTGTCAGTATGGCATACAAAAAACACAACCGTCAATCTGTTTGCCATAATGACACACAGCATCGGATGTAAGATTAATTCTTAACCAATCAAAAAGTATACTTTTTGATAGCCTTCGCAAAACACGTTCAAAAGTCCTATCATAAGTGCTTAATCAAATCGTCTAAGAGATAATGATAGATTATGGCAAAAATTGGCTATGCACGTGTCAGCTCAACAGGTCAGAGTTTAGACATTCAGCTGGAAAAATTAAGACAGGCAGGATGTGAACGCATTTATCAGGAAAAACGCAGTGGCCGGACAACACACCGCCCACAATACCAAGCCTGTATGGATTACCTCCGTGAAGAGGATACGTTGATTATCACAAGGTTAGACCGGCTCGCCCGTTCAGTGGTTCACCTATCGCAAATTGCGGGCCGTTTCCAGCAGGAGAATATCGATTTGGTTGTACTGGATCAAAATATTGATACCCGAACGTCAACAGGACGCCTTATGTTCAATATGCTCGCTTCTATTGCAGAGTTTGAAAACGATTTACGCAGTGAACGCCAAGCTGAGGGGATAGCTAAAGCGAAAGAGAATGGTGTCAGATTTGGTCGTCCTGCTAAATTAACCGAAACCATACGAAATGACATTTATCTACGTCGTCTGTCTGGAATCACGATTGGTCAGTTAGCCAAGGAATTCAAGCTAGGCGAAGCAACAATCTACCGCGTTTTAAACACATTTAAATGCACTGACAATTCGTAGCATTCACAAAGTTTACAGATCTGGGGGTTCTTCCAGTGCGCTGGGCAAAGCTGCACTGATCTTGCGGGTGAAAGACCCGCCGTAGAAGGTTAGCCAGACAGCTGCGTAGCGAGTCTTGCGTATCCGGCGGCAACAAAGGAGACGAAGCGTAGACAGCGAAACATTCGAGCCGAAATCAAATGATGAACGTGATAGCTCCGAAATCCCTCTAGTTGTGTGTGCCGATGGTGTTGGAAGACCCGCAGGCAACAGCGGCTGAAGGGTCAGACTGGCGAATATCCATTTAGCAGCACACACCGGCGCCGCAGACGTCGGCGAGTTTGTAGGGAACAGTGTGGAACCCAGGAGATCCTGATATTTCTCAATGGAATGAGTATTTCGGGCACAAGTGCCAAAACACAAGGCCGGAGAAACGGGTATCAGGAAGTCGGAGCCAGTCATAGTAGCGTTGAAGCGAGTAATGACCGTGGAGCGAAGGGCGGGCAGACAGATCGAACGTGAGAGGGCAACAATGACCGTACACAGCAAAGACGGACCATCATGGTTAACAAAACTTGAGCGTATAGGCGAGAAATCAGCAAGTAACAAGCAACAGGTATTCAATAACTTAGGGCACTTGTTGAACAGTGACATGCTGAAAGGGCAATTCCTGTGGCTGGACGGGAGTAAAGCCGTGGGTATTGATCGCATGACAAAAGCCGCTTATGGTGAACACCTTGATGAGAATATTCAAAACCTCATCCTGCGAATACGCAGAGGAACGTATCACCCGAAAGCTGCCCGGATCACCGAAATCCCGAAAGAGGACGGCAGTAAACGGCCTTTAGCGATTTCGTGCACAGAGGATAAATTTGTCCAGCTTGCGGTCAGTGATATCCTCAGCCGGATTTATGAACCGCTGTTTATGCCCTGCTCCTACGGTTTTCGGTCGGGGTTAAATTGTCATGCGGCATTAAAGGCGCTACAGCAACAAACCTACAGTAACTGGAAGGGTGCCGTAGTGGAAATCGATATCCGAAAGTATTTCAACACGATACCACATAGTGAGTTGATGGAATTGCTTCGGAAGAAGATATCAGATCGCCGCTTCCTCAGATTGATTGAAGTACTCATAACGGCACCAGTTATGATGGGTAAAGCGGTCTCCAGCAACGATCGGGGATGCCCGCAAGGTTCAATCCTGTCGCCTGTGCTCGCTAATATCTACCAGCATCATGTGATAGATGAATGGTTTGATGAAATCAGCTATTCACATATTCACGGGCGTGCAGAGATGGTGAGGTACGCTGATGACATGGTGTTTACCTTTCAGTATCCCAGAGAGGCAAAACGTTTCTATAAGGTGTTACCTAAGAGACTGAATAAGTATGGCTTGGCGTTGCACGAAGACAAATCGCAATTAATCCCGGCGGGTCACATCGCGGCAATGCGAGCCAACCAGTCGGGAAAACGCTTGCCCACGTTCAATTTTCTGGGGTTTACCTGCTATTGGGGGAAAGCGCGAAAAGGCTTCTGGCGGCTGAAATTTACCAGCCGAAAAGACCGTTTTGCAGCCAAATTGAAGGGACTCAGGGACTTCCTTTGGAAGGATATGAATACGACCGACAAAAGGCTCATCCTAAATATCGTCATCAGGGTAGTCAGAGGCTGGATAAATTATCACGGTATCTCTGATAACCGGAGACGAGTTAAGCAGTTTATCCATCAAAGCCGGCGAATAATTTTCAGATGGTTCAACCGGAAAGGTGGCCGTCGCCGTCTGACGTGGAAACAATTGGAACTGATCCTGAAGATGCTGGGTTATCCATCGCGATGGAAAACACATTCAATGTTCAATTCTTGCTGAATATGTGTGGGGACACGGATCTGTCGGGAGCCGGATGCGGTAATTCTGCAAGTCCGGTTCTGCGGAGGGGCCTATCTGGGTGACCGGATAGGTCTACTCACCCTGGACCCGAGGGAGGTGGTGGACAAACCGTTCTTTAAGTCAAAACACCCCATTTACGCAGACGTGTTACCCTGTCGAAGGCGGCCCATTCGGCTTCTGTAGCCAGATGTTCACTGACTATCCAGCGCTGAAAACTCGCCAGTGTGGCGCTGCCCTGTGACTTTGCCCCGGCAGGCAGATCCGGATCTGCCGTTTTCCAGACGACAACATTATCCGTCACCGAAACAATTAACCGCTTTTCGCCGTTTTCATTTTCATAGACGGTCCGTAATTTCAGGCCGCTGCTGATTAATCCTGTCATATCTTCACTTTTCTGCGGTTCTTCCGGGAGCTTTCCCCGATCGATAAGCTAGGCCCGGCGCTTCACCATCCAGGCTTTAAACGCCGGACTCTTTTCTGTTTTCAGGACGTCTTCGCGTTTCCAGGCCATAATTGGCCCGGCATTAAGGGGTTTACCTAAAAATTCCGCAATGGCCTTATCCGTCCAGAGCCGTTCCTTCAGTCCCTGTTTGCTGATCCATTTCGCGTGCCAGGCTTTTCTGTGTTTTTCCCGCATGGCTTCGCCGTAGGCGCGGCGTTCTGCCTCACTGTAGCGGTGCCAGCGGCCATAGTACCAGGGCATAGCATACTCCCTTGTATCGTTGATCTGCCTTATGCCGTATCTGGTTTAGGGGTCTGAAGCCCAACCGTACGAAACTGTACGCCAAGTGCATTTTTTGAGCAGATTTGGCGAGCAAAGAAAACGAGGGTTTTGTTTACTCTTTCCGTTGACACCAGTAACCATGCGGTTTTCGGCACTCCAGGTGTTAATAAACCCGATAATGAAATCAACGTAAACCAGCTCGACGATGCCACGGGTTTATAGACTTAAAATCATATGGTTACGCTCTTACCGTACGTTTTCGTACGGTTGGCCCTCAAACCCCTCGACGGCCCGGTACAGATAGGCCCACCGGCCGTTGACTTTCACATAGGTTTCGTCAACGTGCCACGGGCTCAGGTCAGAAGGGTTTCGCCAATACCAGCGCAGGCGCTTTTCCATCTCTGGTGCATAGTGCTGAACCCAGCGGTAAATTGTGGTGTGGTCAACGTTAACGCTCCGTTCGGCCAACATCTCCCTGCAGTTCGCGATAACTGATACCGTATTTACAGTACCAGCGAACAGCCCAAAGGATGATGACGTGGGTGAAATGGCGACCTTTAAATGGGTTCATAATGAGCACATCTGACGAAATCATCAGCAAAGCGTATCAGCTATCTAATCTTTGCAACAGTGCCTTCTTCATTATCCGCCCCGATGAGAACATAATCCACAGGCTCCTCCTTATTGTATCGTACATTACCTATAACTGAGGCTGAGTCAATTGGTGAAAAACTAGTTTTCCCAAATGCAGTAGTTGCTG
>NZ_PUJV01000058.1:0-6622 GCF_011189495.1 Photorhabdus stackebrandtii | reverse complement strand
GTCACTCAGCTATGGTGAACTGAACCGCTGCGCCAACCAGCTGGCGCATCATTTAATTGCACTGGGCGTACAGCTTGATGACCGGGTCGCTATCTGTGTTGAACGCAGTCCGGCGATGGTGGTGGGATTGCTGGGAACCCTTAAAGCCGGCGGCGCCTATGTGCCCCTCGACCCGGCTTACCCGACTGAACGGCTGGCCTATATGCTGGCAGATGCGGCGCCGGTGGTCCTGCTTACCCAGACGTCATTGGTTGAAAAATTGGGCAAGGGTCTGCCGACGGTGCTGCTGGATACCCCGGCCTGCAATACTTGTGCGGACAATAATCCGGTTGTCCGGGCACTGACGCCACACCATCTGGCGTATGTGATTTACACCTCCGGCTCTACTGGTCAGCCCAAAGGAGTTATGGTTGAACACCACGGGTTTAAAAATTACCTACAGTGGGCTCTCAGTCATTATGTTACTGCCGGACAGATAGATAGCATCGTGTCATCATCTTTTGCCTTTGATGCAACAGTCACCAGTATTTACTTGCCTCTGCTTTGTGGGGGCAAAATACGCCTTATCCGTGAAGGTCAGGAACTGACGGAATTGGCGCCCTCACTGTTATCCACATCTATGGATTCCTCGACTCTGGTTAAAATAACACCCACTCATCTTGCCGCAATTGGTCAGGAATTACTGGCTGCAAAATGGACCTGCCCTGCACACTGTTTCATCGTTGGCGGGGAGGCACTAACCCATTCAATCGTAGCACTTTGGCGTGAGTTATCTCCTGAGTCACGTATTGTTAACGAGTATGGCCCAACCGAAACAGTGGTGGGTTGCATCACGTTTGATACGCATAATCAGGATAATATCACTGACAACGTTCCCATCGGACAACCGATCGCTAACACCCGGATTTATATTCTGGATGCGCAAGGCCAGCCGGTGCCCCTTGGTGTGCCCGGTGAGATCTATATTGGTGGTGCCGGTGTGGCCCGCGGTTACCTCAACCGTCCGGCACTGACGGCAGAGCGTTTTATTCCTGACTCCTTCTCAGCAGAACTGGATGCCCGTCTGTACAAGACGGGCGACCTAGGTCGTTGGCTGCCGGATGGCAATATCGAGTACCTGGGCCGCAACGATTTTCAGGTCAAGCTGCGCGGTTTTCGGATTGAGCTCGGTGAAATCGAGTCACGCCTCGTCCAATGCTCTGGAGTACGCGAAGCTGTTGTTATCGCCCGCGAAGACATTGTTGGAGAAAAACGCCTGGTGGCCTATCTCCGATCGCAGTCCGGCGTTGAACTAGTGCCAGCTGAATTGCGCCAGCAACTGGCTCAACATTTAACCGACTACATGCTGCCCAGCGCCTTTGTGACGCTGGAAACTTTCCCGCTGACCCCTAACGGTAAACTTGATCGTAAGGCGTTGCCCGACCCTGAGCAGTCTGCCGTGGCAACACGTGGTTATGAAGCACCTGAGGGAGAACTAGAAACCCTGCTGGTGCAGATTTGGCAGGAGCTGCTGGGCTTGGAACGTGTTGGCCGTCATGATCATTTCTTCGAACTCGGCGGCCATTCACTGATGGCGGTCAGCTTGATTGAACGACTGCGCGTTTTGGGGCAGACACTTGATGTCCGCAGCATTTTCTCGGCACCGATCCTTTCAGAAATGGCTCTGGCTATTCAGGCTCTTCAAGAGATGCCTGCCTTCATAGTTCCCCCTAATTGCATTAGCAAAGATTGTGTTGTCCTTACACCCGATCTGTTGCCACTGGTGGCACTGTCCCAGACTGATCTCGATACCATTGTCGACACCGTTCCCGGTGGTGGTGCCAATGTTCAGGATATCTATCCGCTTGCCCCGTTGCAGGAAGGCATTCTGTTCCACCATCGCTTGCAGGAAAAAGGGGATACCTATCTGTTAAACAGCCTGGTGGCTTTTGATAGCCGTACACGTCTTGACGCCTTCCTTAGCGCCCTGCAACACGTGATCGACCGCCACGACATCCTGCGTACTGCCATCTGCTGGCAGGGACTTTCCCAGCCCGTACAAGTAGTCTGGCGACAGGCACCGTTGTCAGTAAACACCTTTGTGCCGGCCTCAGAAAACAATGTGCTGGCCCAGCTACAGGACCATATTGATCCACGACAGCGCCGACTTAATCTTAGTCAGGCACCGCTGCTCACTGCCGATATTGCCCATGATCCGGCCAGTCATGAATGGCTGTTGGCGCTGAGTTTCCATCATTTGATCGGCGATCATATGACGCTGACACTTATCGTTGATGAAATTCGCTTGCTGTTGCAGGGGCGTATAGGAGAACTGCCCAACTCGCTACCATACCGCAACTTTATCGCCCAAACACTGAGCGTGCCGGTTTCTGTGCATGAGGGCTATTTCCGTGCCCAGCTCGCCGATGTCGATACCCCAACAGCGCCTTTTGGTTTGCTTAATGTGCAAGGTGACGGCGGGGATATTACCGAAACTCGTTTGTTGCTGGATACCAAGCTGGCCCAGGCGATCCGCAATCAGGCCCGCCATCTGGGTATCAGCCCAAGTGTGATATTTCATGTTGCCTGGGCGCAGGTGTTGGCGCAGACCAGCGGCTGTGACGATGTGGTCTTCGGTTCCGTACTGCTGGGCCGTCTGCAAGGCTCTGTCGGCGCTGATCGGGTAATGGGGATGTTTATTAATACCCTGCCATTGCGGGTATCCCTTGCTAATCGCAGTGTACTGGAAGTGGTACAGGCCACCTACCGTAACCTCACAACATTGCTGGAGCATGAACAGGCCCCTTTGGCGCTGGCCCAGCGTTGCAGTGGTGTGATGCCTCCCATGCCATTATTTGGCGCTCTGCTTAACTACCGCCATAGCCAGCCAGACGCAGACGATACAGCTTGGGACGGCATGCGTTTGTTGGCGACAGAGGAGCGTACTAATTACCCGTTGATCCTCTCGGTAGATGATTTAGGGGAAGGCTTCAATCTAGTGGCTCAGACCATTTCAGGAATTAATCCCACTCGGGTCACAAACTATCTGGTTACCGCCATCAGTGGCCTGATTGAAGCACTGGCAACTGAATCCCAGCGAACTATTTTGGACTTGCCGATCCTGCCTGATACCGAACGTCAGCAAATACTGGTGGGCTTCAATAATACCGAAGCTGACTTCCCAAAAGAGGTTTTGCTCCATGAATTGTTTGAGCAACAGGTGGTACGTACACCCGATGCCACTGCTGTGGTATTTGAAGAAAGCACTCTCAGCTACGGCGAACTGAACCGCCGTGCCAACCGGTTAGCTCATCATCTGCTTGCTCTGGGTATACGCCCGGACGATCGGGTCGCCATCTGTATTGAACGTAGCCTGGAAATGATGGTGGGGTTATTGGGTATCCTCAAAGCGGGTGCAGCCTATGTGCCACTTGATCCGGCTTATCCAGCCGAACGCCTGACTTATATGCTGGAAGATGCCGCTCCCATGGCGTTGCTTACCCAAACGGGTCTGCTGGAAACCCTGGACAGTCACCTGCCTACCATCGTGCTCGATGCCCGTGGTTCATCAGTTCTGGATAATGGGCCGGCAGAAAACCTTGCGGCTCAGGTACTGGGACTGACCTCACGTCATTTGGCGTATGTGATTTATACCTCGGGCTCAACAGGGAAACCAAAGGGTGTGATGATTGAACACAGTAATATTGTTAATTTCTTGTGTTCGATGAGCAAGGAGCCTGGTATTACGGAGGAGGATGTTTTACTGAGTATTACCTCTCTTTCTTTCGATATTTCCATTTTAGAACTATTCCTGCCGTTATTAACCGGGGCTCGGATCATATTGGCGACACAGGCACAGGCAACGAATGCACAGCAACTGGCCGCCTTAATTGCTCATCATAATGTATCCTTCATGCAAGCAACGCCTTCGACATGGCGTATGTTATTGCAAATGCCGACTTTCTCTCTGCCAACCAAGTTTAAGGTGCTGTGTGGTGGGGAAGCATTACCTGAAAAACTGGCAACACAGTTGCTCCAACAGGTTCCTACGCTCTGGAATCTGTATGGGCCAACGGAAACGACGGTCTGGTCTGCGTTAAATGGCTTGACTCGAACTTCCTCTTACATTGGTCACCCTATCGCCAATACCCAAATCTATATTCTGGATACACAGGGTCAGCCCGTGCCCCTCGGTGTGGCCGGAGAAATCCATATTGGTGGGGTTGGTGTGGCCCGCGGCTACCTTAACCGCCCGGCACTGACAGCAGAACGTTTTATTCCTGATCTGTTCTCAACGGCCTCTGATGCCCGAATGTACAAAACGGGTGACCTCGGTCGTTGGTTGTCTGATGGGAGCATTGAGTATCTGGGTCGTAACGACTTTCAGCTCAAGCTGCGCGGTTTCCGCATCGAACTCGGTGAAATCGAGGCACGCCTCGCCCAATGCTCTGGAGTACGTGAAGCTGTTGTCATCGCCCGCGAAGACATCCCAGGCGATACTCGTTTGGTGGCCTATCTTCTCCCTCAGCCTGATGCCGAGCTCGTGCCGGCTGAACTGCGTCAGCAGCTTGTACAGCATCTGGCCGAGTACATGTTGCCCAGTGCCTTTGTGACGCTGGAAAGCTTCCCGCTGACCCCTAACGGTAAACTTGACCGCAAGTCGCTGCCTGCCCCTGAACAATCTGCCGTGGCTGTACGTGGTTATGAGGTTCCTATTGGTGAAATGGAAACTATGCTGGCTCAAATTTGGCAAGACTTGCTGGGACTGGAACGTGTCGGCCGACATGATCACTTCTTTGAGATAGGTGGTCATTCGCTCATGGTCGTGCAATTGGTAACGCGTATACAAACTGAATTTTTAATCGATATACCCATAGTCTCAATTTTCCAATTCCCAAAATTATCAGAATTAGCTGAGGTAATTCTCTCTGCTCAAATGAGTTCTGCATGGGGAAATGATGTTGAATCAGTAAAAAGCGATCTTGATTCAATGTCGATAGAAGAGTTAATGGCGATTTTAGATGGAGATACTAACTAATGACCAAAGCTAACATAAATATTGAGATGCTAAAGCGTGCCGTTTTAGAGAAAAAGCTTAAGGAGCAATTAAAAAAACGTGAGGATCATGCTTTGCATCTACCGATAGGGAAAGCAGATCGCCATATGTCTTTACCGTTGTCTTTTGCTCAACAGCGGCTGTGGTTCCTTGGTCAGTTCGATCCTGCCGCCAGTCAAGCTTACCATATGCCTATGGTACTGCGACTTTCCGGTCAGCTTGACCCTCAGGCCCTCTCCGCAGCGCTCGATAACCTTGTCGCTCGCCAAGAGAGCCTGCGTACCCATTTTACGCTGGTTGACGGTCAACCCTGCCAGCAGATTGACTCCGCAGACAGTGGTTTTGAACTTCCCTGTCTGGACTTGCGTACCCTGAGCGAGACGGCCCGTGCCAAGCGTGTTGCCGAACTTACCGAATATGAGGCCTGTGCACCCTTCGATCTCACTCAGGGCCCGCTGATACGTGGTCAATTGCTGCAACTGGCCGATGAGGAGCATATGCTGCTGTTTACCCAGCATCATATCATCTCCGACGGCTGGTCCATCGGCATCATGGTCCGTGAGCTGGCGGCGCTTTATCAGGCCGCTCTTGCTGGTCAGGATGCAATTTTACCGCCCTTGCCCATCCAGTATGCCGACTATGCCGTCTGGCAGCGCAATGAGTTGCAGGGAGACCGGCTTACCGAACAACGTGATTTCTGGTGTGCTCAATTGCAGGGCGCGCCCGCCTTGCTGGAATTACCTACGGACCGCCCACGCCCGTCGGTACAGAGCTATGCTGGCAGCCGGGTGCCTTTCCATCTGGATGCTGAAATTCTCACTTCCCTTAAGGCACTGGGTCAACATCAGGGTACAACCCTGTTTATGACCTTACTCGCGGCTTGGGCTGTTGTCCTTACTCGCCTCAGTAGCCAGGACGATATCGTCATCGGTACCCCTGTGGCCAACCGGACACGCAGCGAGCTGGAAGGTTTGGTTGGTTTCTTCGCCAATACGCTGGCCTTGCGTATCGACCCCGGTCAGTGCCACACGATGGCAGAACTGCTTGCTCAGGTTCGCGAACGCACACTGGCGGCCTATACTCATCAGGACCTGCCTTTCGAGCAGGTGGTAGAAGCATTGCAGCCAGCCCGCAGTCTGAGTTACAGCCCTGTCTTTCAGGTCATGCTGGCGCTGAACAACACCCCAGCTCAGGCGCTGACGCTGCCCGGACTGGCTCTCTCCCTCGTTGAGCAACCGCAGCGCAGTAGCCAATTTGACCTGACGTTGTCGTTGACTGAAACTGACGCCGGTTTAGTGGGGGGACTGGAATATGCGACCGATTTGTTTGATCAGGAGACCGTGGTTCGCATAGTCGGTTACCTCAAAAATGTCCTGACGGCGATGACCACCGATGTCACACACGCTATCCCGTCCTTGCCGATGCTGTCTGTCACAGAGCAGCAGCAACTGCTGGCAGACTTCAACGCCCCCCAAACCGACTTCCCGCAGGAAGCCCTGATCCATGAACGGTTTGAACAACAGGTTAAGCTGGCGCCTGACGCTACCGCTGTGGTGTTTGAAGGGCAGTCCCTCAGCTACGGCGAAC
>NZ_PUJV01000057.1:0-7214 GCF_011189495.1 Photorhabdus stackebrandtii | reverse complement strand
GTATTCAATCTGAAATACTGTGTGACTACCGTATCTGTAATCCATGTTGCACCTCCCATGCAACACAGTATCTCAGCTAAAGCTGACCGACTAAAGTCGGTGGTTTCAACCTTTCATATGGAAGAATAAACGGATACACCCTAATTTCACCATCGCGATAAAGTTTCTTGCTGTTTTTTCATAACGTGTGGCAATGCGACGATGTTCTTTCAGTCGACCAAAACATCTTTCCACAACATTTCGTCTTAGATAAGTTGCATGGTCGAATTTGACCTGTCCATCTGACCGGGCTTTTTCGTTTGATTTATACGGAATGATCACTTTTATTCCCTGATTTTTTAACCGATTACGTAATGACTGGCTGGAGTAACCTTTATCCGCAATAACCGCTTTTGAACGACGTTTCATAAAACCGTTTTTACGCTGAATGCCAAGACCATCCAGCAGACGTAGTGCATATTGGCTTTCATGACACTGACCTGCACTGAGCCCCAGATTCAGTGGGAGTCCTTTTCCATCGACAGCCAGATGGACTTTGGAGCCATAACCACCTTGAGAGCGACCCAGACCATTATCTCCGGCGATATCGTGATGTTTTTTTGGGCGCCAGCCGCACAATGTGCCGCACGAATGTTGCTGCTATCCAGTGAGATGGCTGACCAGTCGACTAAACCCAGCTCATCCAGAATCGACAGTAATGTATTGAAAATAAGATTAATGATCCCTGATTTTGACCACCGATTAAAACGGTTATAGCCGGTTTTCTAGGAACTATAACGTTCGGGTAAATCCCGCCAGGGAGTACCGGAACATAAAAACCAAAACATGCCATTGATAACCCGACGGTGTTCAACGTAAGGATGTCCCACCCGTTGAGCATGTTCAGGAGGTAATAAGGGATACAGTAATTCCCATGCTGCATCAGACAGATCATAACGAGCCATAACAGGATTTATCCGAAAGTTTGAGCCAGATGATTATCCTATCTCAATCTATTGCGGGACACAGCTTAGTATGAACGCATCCCAACCACATAACCATCAGCACTGTGATGAAATTGAGAGGTAAGGTGTAGATCCTCTCAGATTTCCGGCACTTATAGGGCCTAAGCGGGAAGCTTGTTGCTCCCTGATAACTGGAGGACCCACATCATGAAATATACTCCTGTTGACGTCGATATCACCAAGTATCTAATGTAAATTCATTTTGTCGATGAATATACCGGTGAAATCATTGATAAGCAGCTACGGTGACGGGATTTTTTAACTTTTTTCAGCAACTGGGAACCTTGTCTGATTGGTATGGAAGCGTGTGGTGGTGCTCACTATTGGGCGCGGAAGCAGAGAAAGCAGGGGCACGAGGTTCGTTTACTCCAGGCCAAATTTGTTAAAGCTTTCCGTATGGGTAACAAAAACTATGTGATGGACGCCAAGGCAATCTGGATAGCAGTTCAGCAACCGGGTAAATCGGTAGCTATCAAAAACGAAGAACAACAAACAATACTTTCTGTGCACCATATGCGCAATCAGTTAGTAAAATTCAGAACCGCACAAATTAATGCATTGAATGGCTTGTTACTGGAATTTGGTGAGACGGTACATAAGGGGCAGGCTTCGTTGGACAAAGCGATGCCAGAGGTGCTTGAGCGGCTAAGGATAAAACTCTCCACCTTCCTGACCAGACTGATTGAAGAGCAATATTATCGCCTGAGTGAACTTGATAAAGAGATTGAACGTCTGGAAAAACAACTGACTGAGTGGGCAAAACAGAATGAGGATTGTCAGCGGATCATGAAAATTCCCAGTGTTGGTGTTCTGATCGCCACAGCGGCTATCACTACGATGGGGGATCCCACTGCTTTCCGGTCAGGCAGAGAATTTTCCGTGTATCTAGGCTTAGTTCCCTGACAAATAGGAACAGGTGGCCGGGTTAAGCTACTGGGTATCAGTAAACACGGGGATACGTATCTGAGGACACTGTTTATCCATGGCACCAGAGTCGCAACGTTATGCACGAAAACACCACCGCTGGGTATGCGAACTGAAAAAACGACGCCCGGTCAGTGTTGCGGCCCGCACGGTCTGGGCACTGGTTGCCCATCAACGGGAATGCCAAAAAGATTATGTCAGTGTCAGACCTTATTGAGGTATTTCACAGGTAAATTCATTTCAACTCAATTAAAAAAGATGAATGCAGAAAGGTTGCTGAGGCAAGAACAGCAATGACAAAGAAAGGTGAGACCGTGACTTGCTAAACCTGAATGGTCACCAGAGCTTCAAGCTCGTCCGAGGAATAAGGAGCAGTTCAGAGGATTACATCGAGGCCCGCAGTATTAGCTGTAACAAGGCTGATGTTATGAACTCCCGCTCCTCACGGAGTAAGATGGGAATTCATCAATAAAATCTAGCCAGTTTTGGGAGGAGATTATGCTTAATCTCATCATCGGTCTTGATATTGCTAAAAATATTTTTCAAGTTTATGGGACCAACCACCGTGGCGTAGCCATTATTAAACGGAAGTTACGTCGAAATAGTGTGTTGAAGTTTTTTGCGACTCTGGAGCCAGCACTGATTGGGATCGAAGCCTGCCATAGTGCACATTATTGGGCACGGGAATTGACAAAGTTGGGGCACACGGTTCATTTGTTGCCAACCCAATACGTTAAACCTTTTGTTGTCGGCGGAAAAAATGATGCTAATGATGCTGCTGCGATCGGTATGGCAGTCACAAGACGGGATATTCACTGTGTCCCCATAAAAAGTGCAGAGCAGCAATCATTACAATCATTGCACCGAATACGGGAAGGGGCTATTCAGGAAAGAACGGCTAAATCAAATCAGATCCGTAGTCTGTTTTCAGAAGAAGGCATCATATTTCCGATCGGGCTGTCTTCGCTAAAAAAAGGTCTCCTTGAGATTATAGAGGATGGTGAGTCCGTGATAACTCCTATCCTGAGAAAGCTGGGCAGGATGTATCTTGAACAATTATCCTGTTTACAGGCGTGGATCGGTGAGCTTAACGAAATGATTGACAGATATTTCAAAGAGAACGATGTCTGTCAACGGTTAGCCACCATTTTCGGTGTTGGGCCAGTGATCGCCACAGCCATTGTCAGTCGCGTTGGCGATCCTCGTCTGTTTAAAAATGGCCGACACTTTGCTGCCTGGCTGGGGTTAACCCCCAGACAATATTCCAGTGGTGGAAAAACCAGACTCGCTGGAATAACGAAACGGGGTGATGGTTATATACGAAAGTTGTTGGTTCAGGGTGTCAGAGCAGTGATTTACCATATAAACCGAAGGCATGATAACTATGGCGATTGGATAAAAAAACTGATGCAGCGTCGTCCGGTAAATATTGTGGCTATCGCGCTGGCAAATAAGATCGCCAGAATATCATGGGTGATATTAACGGGTGAAGAAAAGTTCAGAGTGACATCGTAATCACAGAGGAATGAAATTTATTTTAGCTGTATTGATCTTGCTAATTGCGCAGGAAAAGTGAGATGGGAGATCGGTCAAACCGACACCTGCAAAACCTGATATATCCGACGACCAAGAATGAATAAAGGTCTGAAGGCCGATAAGGAGCAAGTGTGCATATATCCATCATGGCTCAGCAGAAAATAACCTGCAAACACAGAAGCCGAATGTACGAACGCAGTTATGACCGTCATTCAACGAACTTATCTTGCACATAAGCGGGAGTTCATGTACGAATATAGCGCTGCAATCTACCTTCAATGTCACAATAACTTCTGTCTTGCAAACGGGATGCGTTCATATAGGTGACCATAGATTTTATGCTCTCTATATTGGAGTGTAATTTTCATTTTTTCATATTGAGTTTTTTATCGTCATCCTCTCTGGTTTTGCCCAGTATTCTTCCCTGTATCGGGTAATCGTATGATTAGACTCTAATCACTACTGAATAAGTCGCATTTCTGTGTCCGTTGTTTTGTCAAGCAACCCGATAATACTAAAAGTACGCCAGGCACAGCGCTAAATAAAACAAACAAGGATGTTGTGTATGACAACTGAAATACCGTCTCTGTCGTCGACGTCTGAGGCTGAAATTGACAGCTTGCGGCAGGTGGTTTCTCGAGAGACCCAACCTAGGTTGTTGTCGTTAAAAAAATGTCTGGGGTATCTGTCAATATTACTTGTTATTGTCAGTATAGCGTTTCTGGCATTCGTGGTACGGCAGCAACATCATCAGTTAGTGGAATTTCAGTCACTGATGCGAAATGGATCATTCCAGCATTTGCCTGATGAGGTGCAAAAGCTGCACGAACGGCTTGATAAAGCAGATATCGGCTTTGTCCCCCGCCAGGACTGGCAAATGCAAAATGACCGGTTTCATCAGGCATTGATAGCACAACAGGGGTCCGCCAACGGCCAACAAAAACAGCTCGCACAGTCAGTTACTGATTTAAGCCGTGCTCATCAGGATCTTACCGAAGCAGTGAATGTACTGAAAAATATCGGGAAACAGCAGGAAATACGCGTTGACGCATTAATCGCGTGGAAATCTCAGCAGGAAAAGTATGCTGGTAAAAAAGCTGGCACACCTGACCGGGAGGTTCTTCGAACTAAGAAACAGAGAGTTGCTCCTTTCATACTTTCAGGTATTGAACGTCGGGGAGAACAAGTTTATGCCGTTATTGTTCCACGAGACACAGATCCTCATTCCCAAATATCTCAAATGCGCTTACTGACTCTGGGTGAAAGCGCATTTGAGTGGACTCTGGTCAGTATCTCCGATCATCAGGCTTTGTTCCTGGTACAAGGGCACCGTCAAACCCTGTCAGTTAACGAGGGATAATGATGAGAAAAGGTTTTTTCAGCCAGAGGCGTTGGTTGATGCTGGTTGGCGTTGTCATGCCCCTGTCAGCCTCGGTGGCACAAGTTGCTATCTCGGAACAGACAACCACGGTTGCGAAAGCGACCCAGCAACAGGTTATGCAGGCCGAAAATCACCGTATTCAGGCGCAAATGTGGGGACTGACAGAAGCCGAATTTCAGCGTTATCAGCAATTGATGCAGGGTCAACGGGGTATTCAGTCGCCAGGGCTTGATCCGTTGAGTGCATTGGGCATTGAGGCAGAAACAGTACAAGCGCGTCAACATTATGCAGAATTGTGGGTCAGGCAGGAATATGTCCGTACTGAAAAGGAACTGGCGTTCCAGCGGGCTGTGGATGCGGCCTGGAAACGTCTGGCACCGAATATTTTGCCGGTTAATTTAGGGAAGGGGGACGGAATCGCACAGGGTAATCAGGGACGGCTGGCGTTGTTTGTGAAAGAGGATTGCGCGGCCTGTGATGCCCGGCTGGCTGCTGCCTTGTCAGCTGACCGTGAGATGGATATTTACCTGGTGGATAGTGAAGGCAACGATGATGTTTTACGTACCTGGGCAGGTAAACATCATATTCCATCAGAAAAAGTCCGTAGTCGAAAAATCACACTCAATCATGACAACGGGCGCTGGCGACAATTTGGTCAGGGGAAAATGCCGGTCGTGCTACAACATGAGAATGACGGATGGCGTGTGGTGGCATTTTGAGTCTCGCTGTGGCGGGCAGCTTTTTTTGGGTGACCGAGGGTATAGCCGCCGCCGTAAAGCAGACTGTGCCGCCTGGGTATCAGCAGATTGCGCGGGTGCATGGCGTACCCGCTGAAATGCTTTATGCGTTGGCACTGGCTGAATCGGCAAAACGTTTGCCACAGGAGAAACATGAACGTCCCTGGCCGTGGACGCTCAATGTGGCTGGAAAAAGTTATCGTTATGCAACACGACAGGCGGTCTGGCAGGCGTTGCAGGGATTTATGCGCAGCGTACCCCTCAAACGTATTGATGTGGGGATTACTCAAGTGAATTTAGGCTGGAACGGCCATTATTTTCGTTCTTATTGGGATGCATTGGACCCCTATACTAATCTTCATGTGGCAGCCCGTATTCTGAAAAACTGTTATCAATCCAATCCGGGGAGTTGGTTGAATGCGGCAGGCTGTTATCACCATCCCGCTGGCGGTCAGCCCGCGAGTAAGTATCGGAAAATCGTCGCAGGTAAACTGAGCACGCTGGAGACCCGATATCCTGTTTTGTCCACCAATATTGCTGTGGCTAATACGACACTGACCTGGATTGAACCGAAGGAAAAGTAAAGAAGATGTTAATCCATAACTTAATCCGTTATCGCTCCCATTTATTTTTAATGATGATGATATTGACGCCCTGTTCTCAGGCTGCACTGACTATTGTGGCTGATTTAGGTGGACAATCTACGGCAGCATATTTTGATGCCATTAATGCTCAGGATGATGAACTGACCGCCACTTCAAATGCGGCGGTGGCCCCGCCGGATTTAACCGAAGGCGGAATGTTACCGGTGGAAACACCGGAATTGTCTCCCGGACGTGTTGACGCCCGTCCGTTGCAATTGCCGGGAATGGGGGCGTTATTCATGATTGGGGATGATGCCTTATCAAAGCAGTGGCTGAAGAAAAATTTGATTGGTCTTAGGAAAAAGCAGGCGGTGGGGTTGCTGGTTAGTGTGCGAGATAAAACACAACTGGATGAACTACGCCAGCTTGCAGAGGGATTGGTATTAGCCCCCGCTTCCGGTAGTGATTTGGCTCGTCGTTTGCGCTTACAGCATTATCCAGTGTTGATTACTGATACTGGCTTAACCCAGCAGGTGCGTTGATGTGGCCCCGTCATCCTATATTCGAACTGGTGTTACCACACAGTTTCACCGTGCTTTTGTTGGGATTGTTGTTGGCAGTTGTGGTGTTATGGTGGGCTAGATGAGCGATCGTTATGTGATTGAAGCGCGATTACGTCCGGCTGTTGAGCTGAATACTGCTGTTGTTTCGGCGGTTGCCGCCGGTGTCTGTATCGCAGCGCCGTGGGCTGTGGCATTGTCGCCGTCTGTCAGTTATGTCACGGCGGCAGGTTTTGGCGTGTTATCAGGTCTCCGATTCCGGCAGGGGCTACGTGTACTGAACTACCGACGTAATATCCGACGATTGCCCCGTTATGTGATGGCCAGCCACCAGGTGCCAATCAGTCATCAGAGATTGTTTCTAGGGGCTGTTGACGTTTCGTGTACATAACTTATACAGCCCACATGGGTAACCACATCATTATAAAAGCCATGGCAACCATACTGGCATAATTTCGCTCAAGTTTGTCGTATCTTGTTGCTATTGC
>NZ_PUJV01000056.1:0-7271 GCF_011189495.1 Photorhabdus stackebrandtii | reverse complement strand
GGCTCTTTGAAGCCGAACGGTTTTTTTAGGCGCATCAGGCGCGGAACTCATTGGGGCGCGGGCATCCTTGCCTATAGTGACGCCGGATAGATTTAAGCAAGCCTAAAATTCATCAAAATGAGTGTTGCAAAAACGAGGGGGACCATAGATTTACGTTCTCCCTCCCCCCTCAATCCCTAATTCTGTAAAATTATCGTAATTATGATAATTATGATTAAAGTGGCGGTATATTCTTTTTCACTGACTCTACTTATTAAAATGTATATTTGAAAAAGTAGAGTTTATTAAATAAGATTAAATGCCCACTTTTATGGAGCTGCATAGTAGGTTTGCATATGGGGATACCCTTTCAATATTGCTCTCCAGATTACCCCCACATCATCGTGGAACGGGGGTAAATATACTGCTCGTAACCTTAGGTATCAGGGAGATAGTTTTATACGGTATGAAGAATAGTAATAACTGCACCGGCAGTACAATGGTGCTGTCAGAGCAATCCTCCATGAGTGAGTTAACTATCAGTTCAACTGCTCTGAACCAGATCCAGGATAATCCAGCCGTTGCCTACCTGATCAGTCTCGGTTCGAAGCGTAGTAGGCAAACTATGGGGTCTTTTCTCAATATCATTGCTCGTATGATTGGGTATCAGAACCTTAGGGAATGTGCCTGGAATGCACTGAGACGACACCACGTTCAGGCTGTTCTTGAAATGCTGCGGGATGCCGGGAAGGCTCCGGCCACGATCAATACTTACCTGTCTGCACTCAAAGGAGTAGCCCTTGAAGCATGGACCATGAAACAGCTCGATACCGACAGTTTTCAGCATATTAAGCAGGTACGATCGGTTAAAGGTTCCCGTCTGCCGAAAGGTCGAGCACTGGATAAGCAAGAGATAAGGACGTTGCTTTTCACATGTGAAAATGATCACAGTTCAAAAGGGCTCAGAGATGCCGCTATTATTGGTGTCCTTCTCGGGTGTGGGCTGCGACGCTCTGAGGTCGTTGCGCTGAGTTATGAGGACATTATTCATCGTGAGCAGGCATTAAAAGTACTGGGCAAAGGTAATAAGGAACGCGTTGCGTACATGCCTGCCGGTACCTTTGAGCGACTGATGAAATGGGTAGAGGAAGTCCGAGGGGACTACCCCGGATCGCTTTTCCCTCGCATTCGCCGTCATAATTATGTAACCGATAGCCGGATGTCAGACCAAGCGATTTACCACATTCTCTGTACCCGGCGAGTCGAAGCCGGCCTCGATAAATGTGCACCCCATGATTTACGCAGGACGTTCGCCTCCGCCCTACTCGACAACGGAGAGGACCTGATAACAGTGAAAGATGCGATGGGACACGCCAGTGTTGCGACAACACAGAAATATGATAGACGCTGGGATGAGCGTTTAAGAAAAGCCAGTCAGAAACTTGATATAGTGTAACCTGTTATGGCGAAAATCAATTAGAGAAGAAAAACTAATATGGGCTAGAGATAACATATAAGCATGGATATACGTCCGATCATGCCATACACCGCACAAAATGGTTTTCTCTCTAGGTGATATAGGGGTTGTAAGCGGGAAGCCGCCAAAATTTTGGCGTTGAATCAGACTAAAACTTAAATTGACTTAGGGATTTGAAGGGCTGAGGTGTTAAAAATACATGAAAATATCAAAAATCCAAATCGAGAATATAAATCATGAAAATACAAATATAATATTTAATTTCAGGGGGTACAGTTATACTATTTTTTCTTAGCATTAAAGAAAGCATCCGCCATAGATGAATTTATCGTTTTTACCAGCTTATCAATATGTTCCTCTAGAGAGACCTCTCTCTTCTTTCTATGGATGACAAGTGTTTTATTTCTTTCTGAAAAATCAACCTCTGACTTTAATCGGATCATTTTATCAACAACACTTTTTTTTACATACCGCACATTAAATACTGCAAGTGATTTATTATCATCACTAACAGGCACCTCTAAGGTTATATTATCTTCAGTGTCTCTTACGAAACATTTTTTTATCAAGCCAGGAAATGAACTTTCACTAAATACTTCAAAAATCTCATTAACCTGGGAATCATCAGATAAAATGTATGTAACTCTAAATTTTTTGTTTAAACTGCCATTAACAATGGCAGTCATTCTTTCATTATCACCAACAACAATCTCAATGCTTTTTATTATCAAAATACCTACTAAATGAGACGACTTTTCGTTAATTTTACATTGACTATTATTTTCACTATTTGCAAATTGTATATCCTTTGATATTTCATTCAGTGTAATAAACATCCCGTGTGAATCAGAACGAACCTTATCGATTCTAATTTCTTTATCGAAGATGGTTTTTACGATTAACTTACTGTTCTTTATGAAGTATTTTTCATATGACTCATGAGGTAAAACATATTTAACAACGGGAATTCCATTTTCAACCACCTGAATAGAGAAATCATCCCCCTTTGCTTCTTGAATTATTGCATAACTATTTTTATTTTCTGGTACCTTAGTTTCATTAACTCCAGTGTCAGGGACTACTTCATAGCGACTCATGAAAATTTTCTTCCCGTTATGTGTTTGCACTTTCCTTTTAGCTCTTGAAGCAAATACAATCAGGCCGGAAACATCACTAACATTGATTTTCATTTTTGAAAAAACAAATGATTCAAATAAAAATCTTATATTTTCACCACCTAATTCCCCCTGAACACGTAGCCCTCCATTAGATGTGATAACCCCCCTATCAACAAAAACAGGTTCCCAATCTGAGGGAATAGTATGACTGTCTTTATTTTTTGTTATTGTCTCCATGCTATAACACGGGTGAATAGGCCAGGGAGGCCCCAGAGAGTCAAATAGAACGCGTGAGCCATATGAATTTTCATAATAAAAAACATTCTTGCCACAACTCTGGCAAATTGCATTAGGTACAGTAAAAGAAATAGTTGTATCGAATTTACTCCTGCTGACCTGATGTCTCGGTGTTTTTTTATATTCTTTTGCCAAATATTCAGAAGCATACTCTTCATCAATAGTAATAGGAACAGTTCGACCTCTCATTTTTCTAAATATAGTCACACTCATGAAGTAAACCGCCTTTTAATTTTTTTCTACACAAGGGTTGTAAGCTGAATAATCTTTTTTACTCGGGAAAGAGTCCGATAAACTGTTGGCCGTGATACTGAAAATAACTCAGCGAGATCACTGATTGAGTACTGACCGGTTTCATGCATCCGGCACAGCTCTTTTTGTTGTTTATCAGACAGTTTTGGCTGCTTCCCCCGCAGTTTTCCTTTCGCCCGCGCAATCGCCATTCCCTCGCGGGTGCGCATACGAATTAGATCCCCCTCAAACTCTGCGAAGGTCGCCAGCACATTGAAGAACATTTTGCCCATCGGGTCAGCCGGATCATAGAGGCTGGCACCGAGAGCCAGCTTCACGCCACGGGCCTGTAGCGCATCGGCAATTTCTCTTGCATCCGGAACTGAACGGGCCAGCCTGTCCAGTTTCGGTACGACCAGCGTGTCTCCCTGACGAACGGCTGCCAGTGCTTGATCCAGACCGGGGCGCTGGCGGTTTGAACCGGTCAGCCCCTTATCGGTATAAATCCGGTCCGGGGAGACACCCAGGCTGACCAGAGCTTCCTGCTGTGCGGCCAGATCCTGGCGGTCGGTTGAACACCGGGCATAGCCAATGCGTGTTTCGGTCATAAATATGTCCGTATAAGGGGCCATCAAAGAGATTGATATCGTACCAGTGATATGAGACAACGTCAGCAGTGATATTCCCTGAAGCGCAAATTAAAATTTTTACTGTCCGCAGAACGATCCTCTTACGGACATATTCAATGCGAGGTCAGGATGACATCCCGTCGTAAAGATAAAGGCAAAAGACTCTCCGTTTTAACGGATGCAGAAAAATTCGCACTGTATGGTCTGCCTGATTTTGATGAAGGCCAGCAACTGGAGTATTTGTCGCTCACGGCAGAGGAGCTGGCGCTGGCAATCAGCCGCCCCGGAATACTGGCGCAGATTTATTGTATCCTGCAGACGGGTTATTTCAAGGCCAAACACGCCTTCTTTCATTTTTCACCGAAGGACGTGGAAAGTGATTTCGATTTTGTGGTTCAGCGTTACTTTCGTGAGATATCCCTCACCGACAAAACCATTACCGATCATGAATATTATGCCCAGCGTAAGCTTATTACAGACTTCTTTGGGTATCATCAGTGGTCCGGCTCCGTTGGCCCGCAGCTCGATGCCCGCGCAGCACAGATTGTGCGTCGTGATATTACTCCTGGATTTGTTGCCACCGAACTTATCTGCTGGCTGAATGAGAAGAAAATCGTTCGGCCAGGATATTCCACGCTTCAGAAAATCATCAGTAAAGCACTGTCAACGGAACGACAGCGCCTGGCGGACATACTGTTGTCTTTCCTCGATACAGAAACACAGAGTGCACTGAATTCACTCCTGAAGAAAGATGATGCACTGTCCGGACTGGCCGTGTTGAAACAGGAAGCGAAAGATTTTCGATGGCGACAAATGTCCAGGGAAAGGGAGAAACGAAACCAGCTGGAACCGATATATCAGAAGGCGCGACAGTTGCTACCAGAACTCGGGATCTCGCAACAAAATTTGCTGTACTTCGCCAGTCTGGTCAACTTTTATACCATCCACGATCTGCGGAACCTCAAAACAGAGCAAACCTGGTTATATATGATGTGCTATATCTGGCTTCGCTACCGGCAACTGTCAGATAACCTCACCAGCGCCATGATGTGGCACATGAAGCAGACAGAAGAGCGTTGCAAAGAAGAGGCCAGAAAAAACTTTGAAGCAGATGTTCTGCAGCGGCAACAGGAGAATAATAAAGTCGGCCGTCTGTTATCCCTGTTTGTCGATGATGATGTGACGGATAGCATCCCCTTTGGAGATGTGCGCCAGAGGGCCTGGAAAATCATGCCCAGGGAGATCCTGCAGAACACCGCGCAGCGAATGCGGGTTAAACCTGCCAGTCGGATGGCACGACAATGGGAGGCGGTTGACACTCAGACGGCTCATATACGACGCCATTTACGCCCGCTGTTTTGTACTCTGAACTTTTCCAGCGTGACACCTGAATGCCCCTGGCTTGCTGCGCTGGCATGGGTCAGGGAGACGTTCTCAAAGCAGTTGCGGTTGACGCAGCGGCCGCTGGCAGAATGCCCACCGGCCACGCTACCGCCACGACTGCGAACCTGGTTATTGAGCGTTGATGAAAACGATACACCAACTGGGCTTCATGCCAGCCGTTATGAATTCTGGTTGTACCGGCAAATAAGAAAACGACTTGAGGCGGGAGAGCTTTATCTTGATGACAGCCTGCAGCATCGCCACCTTTCAGATGAGCTGGTTTCCGTAGAGGAAAAAGCCGACATTCTGGCCCAGATGTATATCCCGTTTTTACGTACCCCAGTCGAACAGCAACTGGATGAACTGACCAGCGAACTGCATGAACAGTGGATAGCGTTCAACAGGGAGCTTAAGCAGGGTAAGTTGTCACATCTGGAATTTGATCATGATACACAGAGGCTTAGCTGGCGTAAGTCGGACATGACCGGGCAATCGGACAGTGTGACGGATTTTTATTCACAGCTGCCCCTGTGTGAACTGGCGGATATTTTTCGCTTCGTGAATCAACGGTGTCAATTCCTAGTGGCGCTGACACCGCTACAACCGCTGTATGTAAAAACGGGGGCTGATGCAGACAGTCTGATGGCGGTAATAATGGCACAGGCCATGAATCACGGTAATCTGACGATGTCCCAGACCAGTGATATTCCCTACCATGTGCTCAACGATTCCTACGAGCAATATCTGCGTCTCTCCACGCTGAAGGCTGCATGTGACTGTATTGGCGACGGAATTAAGACGCTTCCTGTCTTCCCGTATTATTCACTGGAGTTGGGGGAACTGTATGGCGCTGTCGATGGGCAAAAATTCAGCGTCGAACGTCCGACGATCAAAGCCCGGGCATCAAAAAAATATTTTGGACTTGGGAAGGGCGTGGTGGCTTACACCCTGCTGTGCAACCATATTCCACTAAATGGTTATCTCATCGGAGCCCATGAGTATGAAGCACATCACGTTTTCGATATCTGGTACAGGAATACCAGTGGGATTGTACCAACAGCGATAACCGGTGACATGCACAGTATTAACCGGGCTAATTTTGCAATTCTTCACTGGTTCGGGCTGCGTTTCGAACCCCGCTTTACCTCGACAGAGGACATGCTGAAAGAGCTATACTGCGCGGACGATCCGGAGCGTTATAAAAAATGTCTTATCCAGCCTGTAGGTCAGATAAATCAGAAAGTTATCATTGATGAAAAACCGCATCTGGACCAGATTGTCGCCACCCTGGGGATGAAAGAAATTACTCAGGGTGCCCTGATCCGCAAATTGTGTACCTATTCAGCGGAAAACCCGACAAGGAAGGCCTTGTTTGAGTTTGATAAACTGATCCGCAGTCTTTACATCCTCCGGTATCTTCGTAACCCGCAGGTGGCCAGAAACAGTCACCGGTCTCAAAATCGCATTGAATCCTGGCATCAGCTTCGTTCAGCGATCGCGCAGGTTGGTGGCAAAAAAGAGCTGACCGGACAGAATGATATTGAACTGGAGATCAGTAATCAGTGCGGGCGACTGCTCAGCATCATTATTATTTATTATAACTCAGCCCTGCTGTCGCGGTTGCTGCAGAAGTATGAAGAGGTTGGTAACACCCGGGGCCTTGCTCTTCTCAGACGAATGTCCCCCGTAGCCTGGCAGCATATTTTTCTGAATGGTCATTACACCTTTATCAGTGAAGGGAAAGAACTAGATCTGGACGCCATGATTGAGGGACTGACGTTGTCATAAGCCGTATGGCAAGCCTGCAAAATTTTGGCGGCTTCCCGCTTACAACCCCATTAAGTGGAGAGCATAAAAAAGTTTGGGGCACTACATTGGTGTTATGCTGTGATAGATAATGTAGAACTATCAACCATACTCCAGCTAGCTCATAATTTTGATGCTAGGATACCAACGCTCAAGTTGTGCCTTTAGCTTGCCATTCAGAACGGTCATCTGAGGGGAACCATAGATTTTTTATGCTCTCATCAAAAAAATCGATTGATTGCCTGTGTCTATGTGCATGCCCCTGCCATTCGTGTTTCACTGGAAACATTGTTGGCGTTTGCTGAGCCTATGCGCCAGACAGCACAAGCGCTCAGTCAACTGGTCACGGCT
>NZ_PUJV01000055.1:0-7315 GCF_011189495.1 Photorhabdus stackebrandtii | reverse complement strand
ATTTGTTGATCTCGACATAAGACATAAAAATATTACCTTTTAAGACGTGAATCAAGGACAAAATATGAACGATCAAATGAGATCATTCGTTCGAAGATAAAATTACCTTTTGCGTTCGGGGCGTGATAACGCCACCCTGTGGCGTTCCTTTATCTCTTGTCTCCTCCGTCCCATCTTCAAGTAACGCTGGCACCTTGAGCCACCTGTTGATGTACAGCCTGATCCATTCACTGTTCGTGTGCTTTTCAACAGCTTTCATCATCAGTTCATGGTCGATGTTGTCAAAGAATCCTTTAATATCCAGATCAATGACCCAGTTGTACTTCCAGCAACGACGCCGTGCTTCCCGTACAGCATCGATGGCTGACTTACCGGGTCGATAACCATAAGAATCTGGATGAAATAAGGGATCCAGCTTCGGTTCCAATACCATTTTGGCTACCATCTGGGCGACCCGATCACCAACAGTGGGTACCCCCAGAGGTCTCGTGCCTCCATTGTCTTTGGGTATTTCCACCCGCCTTACTGATGGTGGGAAATAGCTACCGGATGACATACGATTCCATATTTTGTAAAGGTTGTTCGAAAGTCTCCTTTCAAACGCCTCTATTGATATGTTATCGACACCATAGGCTCCCCCATTGGATTTGATGCGTTTCCACGCCTCCCATACCAATCTTTTCGAAATATCAAATGGCTTTGTGTTTGTCATTGGTTCTTCCCAACGGTGGTTGACCAATAAATTACACTGAACAATACAACCCCTTCGCTCCCACGCCATTACAGCCTGCTCATCACTACTACAGGTTGTTCCGCTCCTGTACCCGACATTGGTACTCTGACTCTTGCAGGTCTTCTGCTTGAGTGACTCCCTTAACATTCGGGTGACAGGTTCTCACGTTCCGCACGTAAGCCTGATGCTGGGTCACGCCACCTCTGTGCCGGAGGCCGGGCAGTCAGTAAACAGGTTTCTTCTGCCCTTGTCCCAGGTAGTTATCTGTACCCGGTTTTGACCTCATCTGGGTTGTTTTCGACAACTCATCAGTGATTCACTTTCGTTCGTCTCCACAGCATCCCACCTGACGTTTAAAGTAACGCCTTTTCCTTAACGCTCACGACCACCACTCTTAATGGCAGCCGCTTAAGGTGGTTTGAAGCCATTTCCTGTAAAACGGCTTCGAGGGGCCTTCCCTCATCTAACGTACAGTTCCACTCCATAAGAAGTGTTCGTGACACACTGATAACCGCCAACTTTTTCCTCTTTCTCTTTTGTATCAAATACGAACGTTTTTTGCACAGTTGCGACCGCCGCTAATTTTTCTGTGAAACCAAGTGTTTTTGTGTTTCAATACTCATCTTAAAAACAAAATGTCAATATTTATCTCTCCGAACGGATTATGACACATTTTCAGGAGCAATTTTTGTGCTAGTTGGCTATGCTCGCGTCTCAACCCCGTCTCAAAACTTGGATCTGCAAATCAAGGCGTTGAAAGAAGCTGGCTGCGACAAAATCTTCACGGATATTGCCAGCGGTGCCAAGACAGCGCGACCCGGTCTCAAAGACGCCGAAATGGTTTTGCGGGAAGGTGATGCCTTGGTGGTCTGGAAATTGGATCGCCTGGGCCGATCCATCCAGCACCTGATCGAGTCCATTAACGACCTCAAAGAAAAAGGTATTGGCTTTCGCAGCCTCCAGGAAGCCATCGACACGCAAACCAGCGGCGGCAAACTGGTGTTTCATATTTTCAGTGCCTTGGCTGAATTTGAGCGTGATCTGATCCGGGAACGGACAAACGCCGGATTGGAAGCGGCACGCGCCCGAGGCAAGAAAGGTGGTCGTCCCAAGTCATTGGATCAGCCAAAAAACATTAAGTTGCTTAAGCAGATGCACGCCGATCCAAGTTACTCAATAGGCGATATTTGCAAGACGCTGGATATTTCCCGCTCCACCTTTTACCGCTATTTAAAGTCCGATAATAACGAGAATGATGGCCAATGAAACGAATTTGGGATGTTGATGAACTTGCAGAGCATTGGAGTTTAAAGTTCGAGGAAACCCAGTTGCTCAAGATGAGGACAACCAGGGCGAAAAGCGCATCAACCGGATCAACTACGAAATCTGCGTCTTGCAGGGGTCCAGTGGAAGAACCCTCGAAAATGACGAGTCAGGGCGCGTAATGTGGTGTTATGGTAAACAATAACCGCCAGCTTCTGTTGATTGTTGTGCGATTTATAGTAATTTGCAATAATGATATCTATCAAACGCACCGCGTTTCTTACAGAGGCCACTTTTATGTCAACAGAAACCATCGATCACACTACGCTGTCCCGCCTGGTTGAAGCCGGTGCCGTCCGGGGGGCACACATCGTCGGCCAGCCTGGCGGATGGGCCGTCATGGTCCAGTACGGGATGCTGGAGCGCCCGCTGGCCGCGCAGCGCAGTCGCAATGTGCGGCTCTTCCGCCGTTTTGAAACACTGGTGTCGTACCTAAAGGACATTGGCATTGCCCGTTTCGATGTGGATTCGTCGAACTATACGCCCGACACCATTACTACCGCCCGGCGACCCGATCGCGCCGAAGCCCTGAAACGAGCGCATGAGGCTGCCGCCTATGATGCCTGGTTCCGTGAACAGATCCAGGCCAGTATTGATGATCCGCGCCCTGACATTCCGCATGAGGTCGTGGAAGCCAGGTTTGCCGCGAAACGCGAAGCTTTGCGCAAGAGTATGGGGAACAAATGAAGATTGTCTGGCGACCGATGGCAGAGGCTGACAGGGAAAACATCTTTGATTACATTGCACAGGACAACCCCCGGGCGGCACTTGAATTGGATGAGGATTTCAAAGCCAAGGTTGAGATCGCAGCACGAAACCCGAAACTCTACAAAGCGGGCCGTGTGCGGGGCACTCGCGAAATCGTGGTGCGACCGAACTATGTGATGGTTTGTCGCATAGAAGACGAAAGCAGCTCAGTGATAGTGCTGCGCGTCCTCCATGCTGCACAGCAATGGCCGCCAACCAAGTGACACAATTTCCGGCGAAAGAACCCTTCACTCATCATTTTCGGGGGTTCTTCCACTGGACCCCTAAAGCGTCGCCAAACCAGAGGGTTGACTGGAGGAGAGCCACTTAACGGTATAAGTATTCATGGGTTATAATCCGGTTGAATTATCTATTTTACAGCCAAACAACTCAAGTGCCCCACACATTTTTATGCTCTCCTAAAGGTTCTTATGCCCCGTATGGTTCGGCTTTACAACCGTGCGGCTCGATTGCGATTGTTATGAACCTGAATTTAAACTACCATGGTCAAAGAAACCAAACGATATAAAATAGAGGACAGCATGATACGCATCCCTATATTCATCATGTGTTTTTTCTTGCTTGCAATAAATAACTGCGCAATTTCAGGTAAAAATTATTACGTCGACATTCATTTTGACAAAGGAAAGAACTATTTATCCGATATAGAAGCAATACGCAACATGAGCGGCACTTCTAATAACATGCTGTCTGCCTCGGGACACACCGTCCGACTTACGTACCCTTTCGACTCACTTGGAGGTCCGGGTGATTCATATTACCGCATAGTTAGATTATATAATGTGTCACGCGAAGGTGATAATTCAGATGGTGCAAATGTTCAACTGGTGATGCAAAGGTGGGATTTTTACATTGCTGGATTTATCGTCTTATCGAATGGACGCTCTGTTTACCACAGATTCGAGGACCTACCTGAGTACCCACTACCATTTGGCGTTAGTAGCATAAACACCCTTAGAACTAGCAGTAACTATAATAGATTGGCGAGAGTGGCCAGAATTTCGAATACGGGTCCCGCATCAAACGGCATCCTATCTCGAGGTACGCTTCCAATGTCGAGAGCTTCCCTTGAGCGAGCAACAGGAGATTTGGAACGCATAGCTCCTGGCGCTATAGCTCTCGATGAACAACAAGCAAGGGCGATAATCAGCTACGCTACCGTTGTAGCTGAGGCCATTAGGTTTCGCGTTATTGCGGATGATTTTGGTCGGTCTCTAGATACAGGTGCAGACTACACCCTGCAAAGCACAAATCTCGGAAATAATGCAACAGGATTTTCCTTGACTCTTAACTGGGAAGCCTTAAGCGGCCCAGCAACGCGCTTTGGAGGCTTAACCCAGGAAAGGCAACCGATTACAAGTGTCTATGCTGGTAATAATAATTCGAACATCAGACTGACCGGGCGAGACGGAATAGCTTCGGTCTTAGCAATGCTAGCGCACTGCGCACCAAACAACAGGACCAACTCCTTTTTTTCTCGGCCGGCAGCTAGGGGAGAAAAAGTAAGTGGGGGAGACGTTCCCGTTTGCTCAATGGAAAACGTGATCGGGAATGGCAACAGAATCTGGGATAGGACGTCATATCATATCCCTGTCAAATTCGAGCATGCCGACGGGCTTAGACTAAAATTCTGATAACAGTCAGTGTGACAAAAAACCCCTTCCCCCTTACCAGCTAGGGGTCCAGTGGAAGACAATGGCATTCGGTTAAGATCTTGCCGGCGCATCAAAAGAGTTCCACCGTGTTCGGGGTTTCATCGATTTTCGTGGATAGTGTCGTCCTGGTCTCACCCGTTGGGTCATCTTTGTTATATACTTGTGAAGTAGGTAATAAAATGATTTAAAATGCTTTTTTAACCTACTTTGAATGATCAGAGGGAGGTGTTTGACAATAAAAAATAAACAGTTTTTAAAGTTCAGTTTCCGTTCATTATCCCTATTATCCTTGTCATTGATACCCTTACCCGCATCGTCTTTGTGATAACAATCATTTCCTAATATTCTTGCCAGGTTAAGTAATAAAAGGAGAGCATAAAAATCCGTGGGGCAATCGTTTAAATGCTCTCCGCATCAGAATTAATGAGCTAGTCGGAGTACGGTTGATGGTTCTACATTAGCTATAGCAGCATAAACACCAATGTAGTGCCCCACACAATTTCATGCTCTCCATTTAAGCAAGCCCATCATAAATCAAAATGAGTGTTGCAAAAACGGGGGCGACCATAGATTTTTATGCTCTCCATTTAAACCCTATTTTATCACATCGTTGTTTCCTTAACCGAATGCCATTGTCCGGCGTAGAACCCCGAAATATTAAAAAAAGCAGGAGATAAAATCTATTGACCCTGTCAAGAAAAATGTTTAGGATTCTGGGTTCTATACAGAAAATAAAGGAGATTTGTCAATGGGCCGGAACTGGTTGCTCAAGACTGCATTAGCTTGCTTTTTCATATTTCCTACCTTAGCTCACGCCAGCAATTGCGAAAGACGTGGTCAGAACCTAACGGGTTATCTTGTTGAGGTTGGGCCGACATGGGGTGGAGAGCGCCGAGTGCAGGTGAAAATTCAAGAGGTGAATTCTACTGCTGCACACATTCTACATATTGATCATTTGGACAAACCGCATGTACAGTTAATTTATTCCGGATTGTTAACGGCCTATTCTACCGGTAGTAAAATTACGCTTTACTGCGTAGGTAAAGGAGAATTTAGCTCGATTCTTCTACAGGCAGATTAAATAAAAAATATAACCGCCGGTAAATTAAGGTCGAACTGGCTGATTGGTGCCAAATGTCTACTTCCAAGTGGATGTCAATATTCCCGGCAAACCCCCTCCCTAGCTAGCACTGTTGCAAATATGAGAACGGACGAGCTTCTTTCCAGTGATGAAGCTTTACATTTCAAAGACTCTGCTCACCAGACGCATCTTGCCCAGGGGATGGCCGAAATAAAACGGCTCGGCCTGACCTTTGCGCAGTGCACGCATCACTTCAATGCCTTTTATTGTGGCGTAAGCGGTCTTCATCGATTTAAACCCCAACGTGGCGCTGATGATCCGTTTTAGTTTGCCATGATTGCATTCGATAACGTTGTTCCGGTACTTTATCTGCCGATGCTCAACGTCAGGCGGACACCGCCCCTCGCGTTTGAGCAAAGCGAGCGCCCGGCCATATGTCGGAGCCTTATCAGTATTGATAGAGCGCGGGATCTGCCACTGTTTCACGTTGTTTAAAATTTTCCCCAGAAACTGGTATGCTGCTTTGCTGTTACGCCGGGATAATAGATAAAAATCAATGGTACGACCTGAGACCATAAAAATCTGTGGGGCACTTATGCCGCAATCTTTTCTGTCCAAGAATGCTCCGTTTCGTCACCTAATTTTATGCCCGGATACCCATGCTCAAATTGGGTTTTCAAATCATCATTAAGTACAGCTGCGCGGGTCTGGAGTAAGTCATGCGCACCTTGCTGGCCCCATTGCATCTGCTGCTTTTTCACCATCCGTTTGGCAATCACTTCATTGATCGTCGATTCAACAAATGAAGAGGACATGGGTTCACCATAGCGGTACATTTCACCATAATTCGGGATCATCATGCTGTTATTTTCAATGTAGGTGTACATTTTCATCGATATGTTTTGATAAAGATTTCTTATTATCATAATGCGAGATGTCCTCATCACACATCTCAGCACAATCCTCTAGCTGTTCTAATGCCTTAATCACATTGCCATGCCAGAGATACCATTTTGTACTGGTTGGGGTTCCGGCGTAGGTGTGCCACGAATGCACCCTGTGGCAAATAAAGGGTGCAATGCTGTGCGAGAGATGAGGGGCGGCCCCTCGGAGGCGGTGTCCAGACACAGCCTTCAAACTACCCTGAGCTGCTGCCGTTAAGAGCGGTGGTGGTGAGCGTCAGGGAAAAGGCGCAGTCAGATGCGCCATGTATGTGTTGTGAAGATGAACGAGAGTGAACTGTAGATGCAGTGTCGAAAGGAACAAGATGATGTCAAAAACGCGCTTTCTAAGCGGCGTGTGATAAGTCCAGCGGTTATCTGGTTACTGGCTGGGCGGCATCCGGCATATAGACAGCATGAGCACAACACAGGCTCAGGCATGGAACGTGGGAACCTGTCGTCTCGATGTGAAGGGAGCGGCGTCAAGCAGAAAACCTGCAAGCGCCTGAGTACCGATGCGGGGCACAGGGGCAGATGGCTCCGTAGTAGGGGGCGTTTGGCGAAAGGGGTAGAGTCGAGATGTGGCGCGGTAATTTCTGTAGGTCAGGCATATCTGTTTCCGCCTCTTTCGATTGACGGTGCCTTACTGTTCTGACCATAAATCCCGTTTCCACACCCCGCTCATCGGAGGGTGTCGCAAAAGGGTTGAGGTCATTTTTTCAACGCGTCAAATTGAATCCAGCTCCCCTTCTTTAGTGCCTGTTATTTGTCCGAATAACAGGCTAAACATCACCCATAATATCAGAGCTACCGC
>NZ_PUJV01000054.1:0-7641 GCF_011189495.1 Photorhabdus stackebrandtii | reverse complement strand
TTGGGGTACCGTCAGGATTCCTGCGTAAATGAGTAACATCCCCAATTTCGCTACATTTGAAACGTCACACCGTAGTCAATCGGCGCTACATCTCGCTCCCGTAGCTCATACATACCAAAACGATTTGTGTGATGTGTTCTGTATGGGCTGAACGCGGCAGCTAATTCAGGTGTTAACTTCATACCTTCAGCTTCCAATTCTTTGAATGCCTGTGTCATTGTGTGGCAGTTGTGGAAGATCATTAAGTTGGCAATCAGATGATTGTATTTGATTATTTTCAACTGATCTTCACGTACATTTTCCTCAATCTTATCCGACCCGAAATAAACCCACTGTGAAAAATTATTAAAACCCTCACACTTGTTTTGTGCCGCCTGGATGACTTGCCGTAACGCATCGTCACTAATATATTCCAGTAGAAACATTGTGCGGACAACACGCCCCAACTCACGAAAAGCGAAGTACAGCTTGTTTTTCCGGCTAGCAGTACCGAGTTTACGTAGGATGGTTGATGGTGAAATACGACCGGCGCGAATGGATTGTGCCACTTGAAACATGTCAGGTAGATGGCAGGCAATCACGTCCCAATCTATTGCATCTTTGGTAAACAGGTCATCGATGTGTTGATACACTTCGTCGGTTGTTGGACGGAACCATTTCAAATCTTTCCAGTTGCGAATACGTGGCATTACTTTGATGCCTAGCAAAAATGCTAAGCCATACACGGGCGCGCTTTGCGCCTGAGTGTCGCCATGCACCGTATCGGGCTGGATATCAGACTTGTTCTTGATTAATCCATCCAAGATATACACAGCTTCCCATACGCCGCAGGGAATAAAATGCGAGAACAGCGCGATATAGGTGTCGCTAACATGGTAGTAAGCAATGCCTCCATAACCACCGTAACGAATATGCTTTTCCGACAGCAGATTATTTTCATACAGGTTCCACTGTGTACCGTCTGCCGCAGCGCGTTTCGTATCTCCCCAATAACGCGGTAATTGAAATTGATTGTATCCATTGATCGTAGAACAAATAGCAGCCTCTAGTTTTTCAGTCGTGATCTGACGCTGATCGACGAATGACACCTGACGCGCACTGACGTCGGCAATATTTTTGGCGATTTGCGTCGGCCCCAAGCCAGTACCATAGGCAAATACTGTTAAAATTTTACGTCGATCTTCGTCTTGTAACTTTCCTTGATGCCCACTCAACGGGCCAAAATGTTTACCCCACCCAATCCATTGCATGGTATCGGTCAGTACATCCAGAAGTGAAAGGCCCAAGTTATCGAGCTTACGTCGTAATGCGTCGTCGAACTGCTTAAATCCAGGTGGTTTTTCTTTTTTATCTTGGCGACTCAACTTTGGTCTGCCATCAATGATCTTGAAATAAGGATTATCCAGGTAGGATTTGTCCGTTTGCTGCGCCACCCCTGTCAACATGGCGCGAATATGCTTGATAAATTCAACACTCTCGACCGGCAAGCCCACTTTTTCGCCGTAGTCGGAGCGTGTATGTTCACATTCGTTCATGGGCACCAGTTCGTCCCTGTAGTCTGAATAGGCATCGCTACCCAGCACGCAGAGGTCACCGGACTTCAATTCCCGAACCATTTGCAAACATACACATGCTTCGAATTGACGGTGGTTGATTCGGGTTAGAGCAATATCGCGCTTGGCTTCTCCTGTTACCAGTTTCCACCATTTCTCAGGGATCCAGACTAGATCGTCTGAAGTTAATACTGTTTCGCCTTTGCCCTTGAGTGTCATCCACTCGTTTTGTCGTTGACTGTTTTCCAGCATAAAATCTAGTGATCGCTCAAAACTAACATCCTGACTGGTAGATTTGAGCGTTAACTTCCTCAAAATCCGCAGCATCTCTGATCGTCGTGGTTTGAAGAATTTCAAAATAAAACGACACTCGTTTTTACCACCATATTCTACATGCAAGCGAGAGAACTCGCATAAATCTGGGCGTGCCGTGACAGTTTGGCGTACTCCCTTTAACTGTTCGTCTGCTGACTGACTCGATTTTAAGAGTGCCTCCAGCGCCGCGAAACGGCGCAAGATTTCATCTGTTTTTTCTTGATTGTCTGCCAGATATTTTTCCAGAGCTTCTTCTGCGCTCCGTAAAGTTCGGCCCATCTGCTTGCAAAAGATATTACAGAGATCATCGGTCACAATTGCCAAGCGTTGTCGAATCAAAGCTAAAGTAACTGAGTAGCGTTTGGGCGCGGCCATATCGACCATGCTGGCGGCATCAAGGCTGTTACCTTCAAGTGCCCATTGTTTAATTTTGACGACGGGTAAGGGTTTTAGCAGATGAGTATGATAGGCCAACTCGGTTAGTTGGTCATAACGCTCAAGTAAAATACGCATGCCATTTACTGTCGGCTTGGCAGTATCCTGCTTAACATCGTTCCAAGGACTTACGCGTCGGGGATCGTCACCAACGATAAATAGCTTGTCGAGAAATAGTCGACCTGTATCGCCAAGCGCATCATGAATAGACATATGTAGCGCCAGATTAGCGGCAACACGTTCAGCACGTGCTCCGCGTACCAAAGTGTCAAACGCCGGTAATTCGTAACGATGGCGTACCAACGTTTCAATGCCGATATTGATAATGTCGATGACATCTTCCCTGATCAATGCCGCTTCAGCAAAAGTTTGCCGCATCAAAACTTTACCATCATCTCCGAATGGCTTGACCTCAAGAAATTGTCGCACCACCGATAAGTGCTTACGTCTGGCTTGCGAAATGTCATACTGCTGTAAATTTTCTCGATCATAGGTTTCGCCGATACTGATGGCAACATGTTCGACAATGGCATTGGGTACTTGCTCTGAAGTGACGAAATAGCCCAACCGTTGGTAGGTTTTTAACAGCAAAGCAAATCCTAAGCGCGTGGTACTTGAACGAGTTGTACTGTCGCAACAGCCTCGTTCAGCATCAGTCACCGTGTAAAAATGCTCCAATTCTGTTTGGGCCAGTCGGCTTTTGAATCGGGGATAAGCTGTATCATTTGGTTGCAATTTGGAAAACCAAAACGGAATATGGCACAAGAAAAACGACCGTTTATCTTGTATTCAAGAAAACGCCCAAATAAAGTAAAAAAATCACAAGAAAACTCATTGAGAAAATCAACGCCATATTATAGCCTTAGTTTTATCTTTTCTTGTACATAAAAATCAATCATGCTTGTCGGATATGTTCGTGTTTCAAAAAATGATGGTAGCCAAACGCTTGCGCCCCAGCGTGATGTCTTAATTACTGCCGGTGTTGAGCCAAATCGCATCTATGAAGATTTGGCATCAGGTCGGAAAGATGATCGGCCAGGATTGAATGCATGCCTCAAAGCCCTTCAGCCAGGCAATACTTTAGTCATTTGGAAACTAGACAGACTGGGACGCGATTTAAAACACCTGGTGACCACAGTCGATGATTTGCGTGCCAGAGACGTTGGTTTAAAAGTTCTGGCTGGTGCTGGCGCACAAATTGACACGACGACCTCGAATGGACGACTGTTTTTTGGCATTTTTGCTGCACTGGCTGAGTTCGAGCGAGAGCTGATTGCCGAACGTACACAGGCAGGGCTTGCAGCAGCCAGAGCAAGAGGACGTCTTGGTGGGCGACCTCGCAAAATGGATCGGGCAACGATAATGATGGCTATGGCCGCAATGGCCGACCCCAAAGCTAATGCTGCTGAAGTAGCCCGTCGTTTGAATATTACGACTACGACACTCTATGCTTACGTAAATGGTGATGGTACGTTGAAGCAAGCTGGCCAGGCACTTTTGAATGTGCCATGACAGGATTGAGGGCAGACGGCAAAAAAACTTCCGATTTAGCACAATTCATTGATGTACTAAAAAACAGACATAAGGGACTTCGCATGAGTATTTTGATTGATACAATTCGAATAGCTGGTTTTCGTGGAATTAAGAATTTAGAAGTCTCATTGTCTCGAATTATAGTACTTATCGGCCCAAATAATGCAGGTAAAACTTCGTTAATCAAAGCCCTTCAGCTAAGTTTAGGTGATTATTCTCGCTATCTTTCGGAAGAGGATTTTTATATTTCTCCAGATGAAAGACGAGTGAACGAAATAATTGTTGATGTCAGAATTGTGCCGGCGGATGCGAATGGAGATCGGGTTGCAAATTTCGACATTGAATGGCTAACCGAATTCGGGGATAAGATTCAATCTGAAGCCAATGGAAATCAATTTGTTGCGATCAGAACACGCTCCGAACAAAATGTCACTAAAGGTGGCTTTGATACGAACCGTACCACCTTAGAGATCTGGCCTCCTTTTGAAACCTGGACAACTATTAAGGTTAAAGGTACAAAGCTTGGTAGCCGCTTACAGAGCCTACCGCTTGTTTCTATGGAGGCGCAAAGAGATATTCATCAGGATTTACGTGATCGCTCATCATTCATCGGGAAGATACTTGCTAGTGTTGAGTACGACAAAAATGACATATTGGAACTTGAGTCACTAATCAAGCAGGTCAATGATGATGCTGTCGACAAAAGCAAGGAACTCAAAAGCCTAAAATCCCACCTGGAAAAACTGAATCAATCGATTGGTGGTACTGGCGGTGCAGAAGTAACTCCCTTTCCGAAAAAAATTCGGGACCTGTCAAAGAATTTTTCTGTCTATTCTGGTGAAACCGATACCAATTCGTTTTCGATGGAATATCACGGCATGGGAACACGCAGTTGGGCTTCAATGTTAACGATTAAGTCTTTCATCGAGATTTTGAGTCACAGACATATTGCCGAATCTGAGCCTTTATTCCCAATTCTGACAGTTGAAGAGCCAGAAGCGCATTTGCATCCGAATGCACAGAAAACACTTTATCGCCAACTCTCAGATACAAATGGTCAATTAATTTTAAGTACGCATTCTCCATTTTTGGCTGCCATGGCTGACCTTTATCAAATAAGATCATTGGTAAAAACAAAAAATGGGATTGTGGCACATAAAATTTCTCACCCAATGACCGATGACGAGAAAAAATCAATTTCACGTAGTATATTAGCTAAAAATGGTGAATTGCTGTTTGCTAAGTGCATGCTTTTATGTGAAGGAGTCACTGAGGAGCAGGTGCTTCCCGCGATGTTTGAGATTTATGCATCAGCTACTCCTTGGTCTGTCGGCCTTTCTTGTGTCAATGTTGGTGGAAAAGATGCATATATTCATTTTGCGTTGTTGCCATTTAGCTTCGGTATACCAATATGTATTATCAGTGATAACGACATTAATCCTAACTCTGGGACTAAAACACAGGATGATGTCACGCAACAAATAGAAAAATTATCGAAAAAAATGTGTCTGTCACTGACAAAAGATTTTTACGATATTTATTTCCTTGATGATGGAAATGATTTTGAAAAAGAATTGATTGACCACGGCTTGCGTGATGAGATTATTGATGCTTTTGTTTTACTTGCAACAACAGGAAATAAAAATAACGAGAAATTTAGAGAAGCAAAATATAATGAATTTAATCAACTTACTGATGAACAATTATTAGAAAAAATGAGTAAGGAAAAAGCATCTTATGCTGGTTTCTTAGCAGATGTGCTTCTAGCAAATAAAAGAATAAAATCAGTTGATGATTTAGTACCACCTAATGTTCGAGCTAGTTTCGATTGTATAAAAGGATGGTTAGCATGTTAAATTTATCTAAGGGTCAAGAGGCCGTAGTCCACGCTGAGATCGGTCTGCCTATGCAGGTACTTGCAGCAGCGGGATCTGGTAAAACTAGAGTGCTAACTGAACGTGTACGTTATTTAATCGAAAACACACGCAAAGATGGTATCATCGCGTTGACATTTTCCAATAAAGCAGCCGAAGAAATGCAAATTCGTTTAGCTGACCTAGATGTGCTTAGCGAACGATGCTGGATAGCTACAATTCATGCTGTAGCTCAGCGGATTTTAGATCAATATGGTCATACTATTGGCTTACCTTCTGAACTTCATATTTATGAACGCGATTTAGATCGAAAAACTGTTTTTCTTCAATCTTTAAGAGAAAGTGGCATTGGTATCGATGATTTCCTTAATGCTGGAGATGAAAAAACGCGAAAAAATCGTGAGCGTATTATTCATAATTACTTAGAACAATTCTCAGTAGTTAAACGAGAACTTTTAACAGAAGAGGAAATAAAAGAAAAATATACTTCTAATGAGTCATTTTTAAGTGTTTTTCAAGCATACCAAGGTGCCTTAGTGAGAAGTGGTGGCTTAGATTTTGATGATATTTTAGTTTACGCCCATAGAATTTTGATGGAGCAGCCATGGTGCGCGAATATTTATAGAGCTAAATATAAACATATATGTGTCGATGAGGCACAAGACTTAAACAAAGCTCAGTATGAATTTATCAAAGTGTTGTGTGGAGACCAGATTAAGAGTGTAATGATGGTAGGTGATCCCAATCAAATGATTTATGGATTCAATGGTTCATCGTCCAATTACTTATGCAAATTATTTTTACAGGATTTTTCTGCTCAGGTTTTCGAACTGAAAGAAAATTATCGCAGCTCAAAGGCGGTAATTAGTTTAGCTAATAAATTGAAGCCAGGATCACAAGTAGAGGCTGATTTTGTATTAGATGGACAATATGAAATTCATAAATGCCAAAATGAAGAGGACGAAGCTACTTGGATTTGTAATAAGGTGAATGAACTTCTTTGTCAGAAAACAAATATTGAAATTGAAGGCGATATATCGCTTACCAATATGGTTGTGATTGCCCGAAATCGATTCGTTTTCCTTAAGCTAGAGAAGATGCTTGGTGAAAAAGGCATTTCATACTCGTTGAAGAAAAGTGAGCGTCAAGCAGAACCATCATCTTTATTTGGTAGGGTGCTTGATCTTGCAATACGAGTTCGTCTTAATCCAAAAGATTGGATTGACGGTAAAAAACTTTGTACTGCTCTGAAGATATCAGTTCCCTCTGTCTGGGGTAACGATAATTTATTACTTGATATGGCTGCCGCCGTTCGCCACTCAGCGATTTCATTCCCTGATATTCAAGCTGACCTTCTTGAGGAAATTCAAGGATTAGACATTGAAAAGCCAAACATACCTAAACTATATGATCGTTTTAATACAATTATTCAAGGATTGAATGATGTTAATTTGCCTAAAGAAGACAATGAGCTTGAGCGTTCCTTGCAAGAACTAGATGACTTCAGGAATTGCTGGACTACCTTCAAAAGGAAGGGGTTAGGTGAATCCCTCATGTCCTTTCGTAATGCGATTGCATTGGGGCAGGTTGCAGAAAACTATGATCCAACTGGTCTAACATTAAGTACAGTCCACACAATGAAAGGGCTTGAGAAAGATATCGTTTTTCTCATGGGTATGTGTGAGGGAGTATTTCCAGATTATCGAGCTAATACCAAGAAAGAACTTGAAGAAGAGCTTAATAGCGCTTTTGTAGCTATTACACGCGCTAAACGCTGGATATTTGTCTCTTATCCGCTTCAAAGAGTTATGCCATGGGGAAGTTTAAAATCACAGACCGTTTCACGGTTTGTAACGATGTTGCAAAAATGAAAATTTATTGAGTTATTGACACGTGTTACTCATTTACGCAGGAATCCTTACGGTACCCCA
>NZ_PUJV01000053.1:0-7731 GCF_011189495.1 Photorhabdus stackebrandtii | reverse complement strand
TCGGTGGAGGATTTTGGGACGGCGCTGGGGCTGACCGCTCAGGTTGTCGAGCCGTTTGGGCCGGAGCGGGTCTGTGACTATATGCAGCAGGCACTGGAAAGTCTGGCGGAGGCGCTGGCGCACACCCTGGACAGGCCGGTGCGTGCCCTGGATATCCTGCCGGCCGCGGAACGGACCTTGTTACTCACCACCTGGAATGCCACGGAAACGCCGTATCCTGAAGACTTATGTATCCATCAGTTATTTGAACGGCAGGCAGCGACAACCCCGGACGCCATTGCCCTGGTGTATGAAAACCAGTCGCTCAGTTACGCGGAACTCAACGCCCGGGCTAATCGTGTGGCCCACCAGTTGATTGAACTGGGTGTTGAACCAGATCAACGGGTCGCGATGTGTGTGTCAAGGTTACCCGCAATGGTGACTGGGGTATTAGCCATCCTGAAAGCTGGTGGGGCGTATATGCCGCTCGACCCTGCTTATCCAGATGAAAGATTGGCCTATATGTTCGAAGATGCAGCTCCCGTTGCAGTACTGACTCAAACCGAGTGGGTTGACCGGCTAGCCAGCACTGTGCCTACTGTCGTACTTGATGCCCAAACTCAACTTTGGATGTCATATTCCACCGATAATCCAGATCCTCAGGTGTTGGGACTGACATCACACCATCTGGCCTATGTAATCTACACCTCAGGCTCTACGGGACAGCCTAAAGGCGTTATGAATAGTCACCAAGCTTTATGTAACCGCCTATTATGGTTCGTCCGGAATATCGCAACGACACCATTGGTCGGGGCACTAAAAACCAGCATCAGCTTTGTTGATTCTGTCACTGAAATGCTAGGCGTGTTGTTGGCTGGAGGTAAACTGGTTGTATTCAATGATCATGAAGTGAAAGATTTCGATCGTTTCAGTGATGGTTTACGTCGTTTTGGCGTCAATTATCTGGTGGTGGTGCCTTCGCTGTTAAAACACTTAATTCAAGGTTATAGCGATAAATTGAAATCCATTAGGACGTTAGTTTGCAGCGGAGAACGGCTGGCTCCTGAACTGGCTCGGCAAGTTGTGACGGATTACCCTTGGCTCCGTCTGTTAAATTTCTATGGTTCATCCGAAATTAATGGTGATGCCACCTGGTATGAATACCCTACTCAGACAGAAATACCGGAAGTATCGGTGATAGGCCGTCCCATCGCCAATACCCAGATCTATCTTCTCGATCCTATTGGGCAACCTGTCCCGCTTGGTGTAGTCGGCGAAATTTATATCGCCGGTGCTGGCGTGGCTCACGGTTATCTCAATCGTCCCGAATTAACGGCTGAACATTTCCTTCATGACCCATATAGTGATAAACCGGATGCACGTATGTACCGTACTGGAGATTTGGCGCGTTATCGTCCGGACGGCAATCTGGAGTTCCTCGGTCGTAATGATCAGCAGGTGAAAATTCGCGGTTTCCGTATTGAACCGGAGGAGATTGAGGCCCAGTTGATGGAACATCCTGCAGTGCGTGGTTCCGTCGTGTTGGCACTGGATGACGGGGCGGATAAACGGTTGGTGGCTTATGTGATGGCGGACGCTGAGGAGGGACTGGTTAACAGCTTACGTATCCACCTGAATTCGGTTCTGCCGGATTATATGGTGCCAGCGGCATTTGTGCGACTAGAGAGCTTCCCGTTAACCGCTAACGGAAAACTGGACAAACAGGCATTGCCAGCACCGGATAGCGACGCGTTTGCCCGTCAACACTATGAGGCACCACAAGGAGCAACCGAAATCTTGTTGGCGACGATTTGGCATAAACTGCTGGGCATTGAACAAATTAGCCGGCACGACAATTTCTTTGCCCTGGGAGGACATTCACTATTAGCTGTAAGAATGATGAATCTTGCTGCTGGGCAGGGCTTGAATTTCACGCTAAATACCCTGTTTCAGTTCCCTGTGTTGGTCGAACTGGCGGTAAAAATAACCTTAGACCCTCTGCTTCAAAGACAAAATAGCGCCATATCAGTACGGCCTGGTGGAACAGGGTTACCGCTATTTTTAATTCCCACTGGTACGGGAGACTATTCGTATGCCTTCGGGCTGTCCCAGTACATCTCATCGGGTTACCCGATTTATGCATTACCTTGGCCTTCCATCAATGAAGAACCGATGTCAACGATGGAAGAGTTAGCTGCCAAAATGGTTACCCTGATGAAAGCTGTTCAATCCACAGGGCCATACAGGATAGGAGGCTATTCTTCCGGCGGTATATTAGCTTATGCGATTGCTCAGCAGCTTTTGAATGCCGGTGAGCAGGTTAATTTCTTGGGGATGATTGATACACTAGCGCCTCATTATTTAGGAAAAGATCCTCTGCAACCGAAATATCGTTTCCTTGTTGGACTCACTCATCGGTTAGAAGGAGAGCATCTAGAAGAGATATCGGTGTTGCACCAGAACATTGAAGCGTTGAATTTAGTTCAGTTGATTGAGGCCGCACAAGAACTGGAATTATATCCGGCAACTCTACGTGCCGATGTGGTCGCAAAATATTGGGAGCAAATTGCACGTTATGCACAATTAATTGCTAATTATGAACCACCAACGTTGGCAGTAACTTTGCATCAGTTCTATGCAATAGAATTTTCTCCTGATGCCTTTTTTGTGACAAATGAGGGGGCCGAATTTGTGAACATAGAGCAATCGTTAGGTTGGGAGCGAATAATGCCTGATACACTACTACAGTTGATTGCTATTCCGGGTAATCATTCAAGTATGATGGAGGAGAATGAGAATAAAATCACGCTAGCTGAAGCTATGAATAGAACGTTATTAATCAGCAGTGATACAGAGCCAGTGTGATATTAATTTAACCCGAATCCTATTTAAGCCGTCACTGAGAAATCTTTTTCTGAGTAGAAAACTTTCAGTGACGGTTTTTCCATTTAAGGTAGTGTAGTGATGTGATGGACGGTGCGCTGGGCAAAGCTGTACTGATCTTGCGGGTGAAAGTCCCGTCGTAGAAAGGGATTAGCCAGACCATATATGGGCGTCCCCGGTTGTGCAAGCATTGAATTGAAACGGTTTGCGACCATATATCCGGCGTCATTGTGGGTTAAATCACCTGCGCCATGATATCATCCGAGCCCCGTTTCCTTATCACTACGTAGGTATCTCAGTACCTTGGTCTAGTCCAGGCTATTAGGGGTTCTGTGGTCATTTCTGCAATAACACCGTAAGGTTCCGGTGAACTGTAAGCGTCCGGTCATCTCACCTTGCTTTATCAGACGGCGTTTTTCAAGGTAGTTGTCGCCTGATGTAATAAAATTACATTTATGCCGCTTCTTTGTAAGGCTCCGGTGAACTCACCTTGTCCTTTCCCTGCGGCCCCTGCATGCTATCGCTTCCTTACCTTCACCAGGAGACTGACGCCATGAGCCGTAGCCGATATACCCCGAAGCAAAAACAACACCCTGTGACCCAATGGCGGCACAGCAGCCTGACCCGAAAACAGTATTGTGAACAGCATCAGCTGAGTTTTTCCTCTTTCCGCGACTGGATTGCCGACAGTCACAAAATACCCGTAAACGGCTCATTTAGACCGTCTATCGGTATGCCTCCGGTTCGGGGAAAATAATGTCCATCATTTCTAATGGACACTATCGCTATGAAATATCGGACACTGCTCCTCGACGCACTGCGCTTACATTTTGATGAACACCTATCCAGGCTCGATGTTGGTCGTCGGCTTGGGATCCCCAAAAGTACCATTTGCGATCTCTTTGTTCGCTTCAAAAAGCAGGGAATTAGCTGGCCGTTGCCTGATAACATGACCTCCGACAAGCTCGAATCGCAGCTTTACCCCGGACGTACCCATGCCGTCAGGCTTGATATCCCTGAGCCGGTTTTAGCGGATGAGCCCGTTGTACGCAAGCGGTCACGCCGCCCGAATTTTCCACTCGCGTTTAAAATCTCCCTGGCCGAAAAATCACTGCAACCTGGCTCCAATGTCGCACAACTGGCGCGTGAACACGGCATCAACGACAACCTGTTGTTTAACTGGCGTCACCTTTATAAACGCGGACTTCTGTGTCCCCGGGATGACAGTTCATTGCTCCTGCCCGTTACACTGTCTGAAATCACTGTGCCTGTTAAACCGCCGATCCCCGCTATGCAGCAACCCGCAGACAGGGAGCCTTGCTGTGAACTGGAGCTTCCCTCCGGCATACTGCGCATCCGGGGTGAACTGACTCCCGAACTTCTGCGTATGCTGATCAGTGAAATGAAGGGGGGTGTCTAATGAACATATTGCCAGCAGGCACACGTATCTGGATCGTGGCAGGCATCACTGATATGCGCAACGGGTTCAACGGCCTGGCCTCAAAGGTGCAGAACGCACTGAAAGATAATCCGTTCTCCGGGCAGGTCTTCATCTTTCGCGGTCGTCGGGGTGATATGCTTAAGATACTGTGGGCTGATGCCGATGGGTTGTGCCTGTTTACCAAACGGCTTGAGCGTGGGCACTTCGTCTGGCCGGTGACCCGTGAGGGTAAAATCCATCTGACTCCCGCCCAACTGTCCATGCTGCTTGAAGGCATAAACTGGAAACATCCGCAGCGGATGGAACGCTCTGGCATACGGATATAACTTGCGGTAAAGTGAGGGAATGACGCCCTCATTCCCTGACGATATCGCCCAGCTGAAAGTGCTGCTGCGTGAGCAGATGGCAGCTAACGAAATACGGGCAGAAAACAATCGCCTGCTGTCCCAGCGGGTGGCCTCTTATGCCAGCGAAATTAGCCGACTGAAAGCCCTGGTGGTAAAACTGCAACGTATGCAGTTCGGCCAGCGTTCAGAAAAAATACGGCAGAAGACTGAACGACAGATACGCGAAGTGCAGGAGCACATCAGTCACCTTCAGGAAGAAATGGCCGACATCCAGGGTGAACAACCCGACCCGGCACTGCCTCCTGCGCTGCGGCAGTCCTCGTCACGAAAACCGTTACCCGCCACTCTGCCCCGCGAAATACAGTCGCTCCCTCCGGCAGAAAAAAGCTGCCCTGAATGTGGCGGGGAACTGCATGCGCTGGGTTGCGATATCTCAGAACAACTCGAGATCATCAGCAGCGCCTTTAAAGTGATCGAAACACAACGCCCCAAGCTGGCCTGTGGTCGGTGTGACGGTATAGTCCAGTCTCCCATGCCGGGCAAAGTCCATGGCGATGATATCCCCGTGCCCGTTCAGGAGCCAGGAAGCGGTAAACCCCGGACCGGACGCCTGTGGGGGTACGTCCGCGATGACAGAAATGCAGGCTCGGTCATGCCGCCGGCCGTGTGGTTCGCGTACTCAGCCGATCGCAAAGGCGTTCACCCGCAACAGCATCTGGCCGGTTACAGCGGTGTTCTCCAGGCAGATGCTTATGGTGGATACCGGGCGTTGTATGAAACAGGGAATATCACTGAGGCCGCCTGCATGGCGCATGCCCGGCGTAAAATCCATGACGTTCACGTTCGTTCGCCAACAGCAGTCACGACGGAAGCCCTGAAGCGGATAGGTGAGTTATATGCCATAGAAGCAGAAATCCGGGGTAGCCCGGCAGAAGAACGACTGGCATTAAGAAAAGAGCGCAGCGCTCCGCTGATGCAGTTGTTGTTCGACTGGATACAGCAGCAGATGGCAACGCTGTCGCGGCACTCGGAGACAGCGAAGGCGTTCGCCTACATGCTGAAGTTATGGGACAGTCTGAACGAGTCCTGCCGTAACGGCTGGGTGGAGATCGACAATAATATCGCAGAAAACGCCCTGCGTTGCGTCGCTGTTGGGCGAAAAAACTGGCTGTTCGCGGGCTCTGACAGCGGAGGTGAGCGGGCGGCCATCCTGTACTCATTAATCGGCACCTGCCGGCTTAATGGTGTAGACCCGGAAGCGTGGTTGCGGTACGTCATCAGCCATATAGCTGACTGGCCATCAAACAAGGTACATGAGCTGCTTCCCTGGAAACTCAACCTTACCAATATCTAATCGTCAATACGGTTCAAATGAGCCGCTTACAAATACCCCAACCTCTCAGCCAGACACTGCCCGCCATCCTGCCGGTTTCTCTCCAGCCTGACGACGCGCAGACCGTCACCCTGCATACCCCGGACGGTTATGTCATCGCCTGTCCATTGATGCCCTGACCCAACACCTCGAAGGATTGAATTTGCGCTGGCAGGACGAAGCCGCCTTTGTTTTCTGCAACAAGGCCTGCTCCCGCCTCAAGGTGCTGCGCTGGGACCGACATGGCGTCTGGCTGTGTACCCGCCGTCTGCACCGGGCCCACTTTGTCTGGCTCATCCGCGGCATTCACTGGCAACAGGTCGAGGGGGATGACCTGTCCGGCTGGCAAAGCTAATTCTGCCGCCCCGGTCACACTTTTACCGGATAACGGCAGGGCATTATCCGGTACACTGTCGGCATGACTTTCTATGACTTAATGGCGCTGCTTCAGCAACAACACGACTATATTCGCCAGCTGGAAGAGGCCCTGAAACAGGCGCAACGCTGGCGTTTTGGCGCGCACAGCAAAACCCTGCCTGCCGGTCCCAAACGCAGTCAGTTTGAGGAAGATGCGGAGACCGATATCGCGGGGCTGGAAACCCAGCTGTCACGCCTGCATATCAGGGAAAACGCGCCCGCGTCTCATCCTAAACGTCAACCTTTGCCGGCGACATTACCCACCCCGTGAAGATATCCGGTTGGCGCTGGAGACGGAGAGCTGCCCGGATTGCGGTCATGCCCTGCGTTTTTTGCGCGATGAAATCAGTGAACGGCTGGAATATCGCCCCGCGACATTTGTTGTCCGGCGTTATGTCTGTCCGCAGTACAGCTGTGCGGCCTGTCAGAGCGTACATGCCCAGCCCCAGCCTGCCCGTCTTATCGAAAAGGGCCTTCCGGAGCCGGGATTGCTGGCTCAGGTGGTGGTCGCCAAATATCGTGACCACCTGCCGCTCTACCGTCAGCAGCAAATCTATGCCCGCAGGGGCGTAACCCTGGCCTGCAGCACCCTGTCGGACTGGGTGGGGCAGGTGGCTGTGGCGTTGCAACCGTTAGCCGACGCCCTGAAGCAGGCGCTGCTGACGTCCCCGGTGCTGCATGCCGATGAGACCCCGTTGCCGATACTGGCCCCGGGAAAAGGCCAGACCCAGCGGGCTTACCTGTGGACGTCTGTCACCGGCCCTGATACCTCGCCCGCAGTAGTGTACTATGAGCTGTATCCCGGCCGCAGCGGCCGTTATGCGCAGAGCCTGCTGAAAGACTGGTCGGGCGGCACGTTGGTGACGGATGATTATGCGGGTTACAACGCGCTGCATGCCCGGGCGGATATCACCGAAGCGGGTTGCTGGGCCCATGCCCGCCGCAAGTTCTTTGACCAATACCAGGCCAGTGCCAATCCGACAGCCAAACAGGCACTGGACGGTATTCGTGACCTGTACAAGCTGGAGCGAAAAATCAAACACCGGCCCCCGGATAAACGGCGTCAGTGGCGGCAGCGTTATGCCCGGCCGTGGCTGAAGGAGTTTCGCGCCTGGTTGCAGACGATGCAGGCCAAAACGGCCCTGAACTCCGGGTTACGTAAAGCTGGGTATTTTCATCCAAGCAGATCACCCAATAACATTCATCAAGATCATCTAATACCATCCAACGAGATCACCTAATAACATCGATGGAGATCACTTTTGTGCTCCAATGTTATTGGGTGAGCTCCA
>NZ_PUJV01000052.1:0-7850 GCF_011189495.1 Photorhabdus stackebrandtii | reverse complement strand
ATAATCAGAAAGGGAAAGAGAACCCGCTAAGACAGGTAAGTGCTGAGCGGTGACAAACTGACGTCCAGTATGAATAGAAGGTTCCCGTTTTCGAATGAATAAGGTCATAAAAGATCTGCGCTTAAAAGAAGTACGCAGATCTTAACGGATAACACGCGCCTTTTGCGACACCCTCGCACTGGGCGAGGGTTTACGGCGGGTCTTGCTAAATATAGAGTTAACTCTTAAGAATCTTTATACCCAAGTAAATTCAGCTTCGGTAGTTTGAGTAGCGTCCAAATTTGTGGCTGTAATTTTATAGTAATAAATAGCGTTAGGAGGTGCATTTAATAATTTATTTTCTCCGGGCCAGACATCAATAGAATTATAGAATTCATATTCTCCAAATGGAGAAGCCCAGAAATTTGAAACCCTAATTACTGCTTGGCCTTTGTTTGTTATTACTATATTATTCCACCGAATAGGAATGGCTATATTCCCATTTTTATAAGCTTCGCTGGTTTGACCAGGGTTTAGAAATAGTTTAAAATTTGTTAATATCATATTGGTTTCCTTATTATTACAGTTATTTGATTGCCTATATATCAGATGATTTTATCTGTAAGATTTAACTTAACACTTATCCTGAATAGTTAAATGTTGAAGTTTATCAGTAATGTAAAAGGAATAAGGTAAACATAAAAGCGATAAGGAGAATCTCTGCATGGGCTTTAATCGCGATAAAACTTGTTGCTTGTATGGATGCATCAAAGATTATCGAATCATTTCCTTGTAAGAAAGTGGCCGGATTAATTAAAAGATAAGTATTACGATTGCTCTCCTAATTTATTGATTTTAACTAATTCCGTCAGAAAACTGGAATTACATCCGCGGCGATAACAGTTGGTTTTCCCACTGTTCGTGTGTTTTATGAGTTTATTAAAGCGCAGCACCTGATTTCAATTGTTACAAATCAAGAGTATCATCCAAGGCTTGAAATGGCGGTAAGTCTTTAAGATTTCTTGGTCTTTTTAGTATATAAAAAGATTTAGTTCAATATAGGCTACCGAGGATACTCGGTAGCTGGATTTAGATAGTAATTTCAAACCCATTCAAATTCGCCTTTCATATTAAAGTTCCAATGAAAAAATCCACTCCTAGGCGGATCTGAATATTCTTTAATTTCATAATCCGGATATCGTTGACTACTCCTGATTTTGATTGCTGGGCAAGCCCATGAAAGTCAATCAGCGCTCCCTTGACTTGACAACGAAGGCAGTCTTGATGGTCGCACGCAATTTGATGAACAGGCTTATCAGGACCGCAATGTTGTCGAATGTTTAGTCCCAGATATTGATGGTACGATAATTTCCATTCAATTGAAGGAGCCGTTATGGGGCAGATTTTACACCGGTGCGCCACTTGGTGAGATAAAACCAACGGGCAAGTGTTTTCGCATGATATGCACTATTTTCCAGTAGCTCACGATTAAAGGTCAGTAATATATCAATGTCATCTTCAATAACATCACGTGGCATCAATTGCGTATCACACAATAACATTAAATTAGGGTGAAGGCGGGCAAATTTAGCTAATAATGGCGCTAATAATTGGCTGCCTGCTTCGCTGAGAATCGTTATTTTCAGCGTGCCGTTTAATAAACGGTCAGTACTCACGATTATCATTTTATTTGACGGTTTTATTCTGGAGCGAGTATTAAGTGCGCTCTTGCTGTTTGTCACGTTTATGTGTATCACTGCGTCTCGTACCGTCGCAATTGTGATTATTAACAGACAGATCCCTTCACCTCAAACACGTGCCAGTTATGGTTCATTGCAAATTAAGAATAAAAACCTGGTATTAACCAGGTTTTTATTTTATTTATTCAGTTTACGCTAAGTAATTGGGGTATTACTTTTCCCTAACGCCTTCGACAGAAATCAGTAAATCCGCTTCCTGTGATTTAGGGCCTAAATCTGCCTTGAAATTAAAGTCTTTCAGGTTGATTTTACCATAAGCTTCAAAACCTGCGCGGTAACCACCCCATGGATCTTTACCTTCTCCCATCAGTACTGCATTCAATACCACTGGCTTAGTCACACCATTTAAAGTCAGATCACCTGTAATAGTATATTTATTCCCGTCCTTTTTCACTTCGGTTGAAGTAAATTTTGCTTCAGGGTATTTCTCTGTATTAAAGTAATCTTTACTACGCAGATGCTTATCACGTTCGGCGTGGTTAGTGTCCAGGCTGGCTATTTTAATCGTCACATCAACTTTATCCGCCGCCGGATTTTTCTCATCAAAGGTGAAAGAACCATCAAAATCCTTAAATGATCCATATAACCAGCTATAACCCAAATGTTGAACGCGGAATTCAATAAAGGCGTGCTGACCCGGTATATCAATTTTATAATTGGCTGCTAATGCAGAACTTGCATTCAATAACAATGCACCCGCAGTCAGGCCAAGTAACGTCTTCTTCAACATATTATTCTCCATAATCGTTTTTTGTATTATTCAGGACGGAAACCCAACATACGTTTCAGGGTTGCATCACGGTCAATAAAATGGTGTTTTAACGCAGCAACAGCATGTAATAGCGATAAAATCACCACAGTCCAGGCAAGGTAAAGATGAATCATTCCAGCAGTATCTGCCTGTTTGCCCTGACCGGTTAATGTGGCTGGCACAGTAAACCAGTCAAAGACAGAAATCGGCTGCCCATCAGCAGTCGAAATTAAATAACCACTAATCAGAATGCTAAACAGTAAAATATACAACAGAATATGTACTAAAACAGAGCTGATCCTAGTCAGGATGCTATAACTGGCTAAAGGTTTTGGTGGTGGAGAAATAAAACGCCATATAACACGCACAACCATCGCTATCAGCAGCACTATTCCGATACTTTTATGAATTTCAGGTGCCCCGTGATACCACGTATCGTAATACCCTAATGTCACCATCCACAGTCCCAGTGCAAACATGCCATACACGGTCAGTGCAACCAACCAGTGTAAAAGGACAGATAAATGACCAAATTGGTTAGAAGTATTCTTCCAAAGCATAGTAGTTCCTTTTTAGGTCAATGCTGGTAAGCTATTTTTTGGATTCATTAAATCATAAACGATATTAATTTCTTTTTTTAAAAAAATTTCAACAAATAATTTGCAAAAGATTTTCAATTTTAATCAATGAGATTCACTTAAAATAAAAAAACATTAAATAACAATGAAATAAAAACAAACCGCATTAATAATAATGCCCAAAAACATATAATATATATTTTTTTGTTATATTGTTTCTTGGATTTTAACTAATGTGAAAATCAATTTTTTATTTTCTTTTTATGAGAAGTATAATTACCTAAAAAAACAAGTTGCTATGATAAAAAACAAAATATCGTTTTCAATTTAATATTTTATCATACACTGAACCTTAAGTATTAAGCCTCTCGAAAATACCCTCCAACCCATTATTTTTATTGTATTTTCCTTGGGGCAACTTCAACGCATTTTTGGCGAGATATTTCAGGGCCCAATTCAGAGGGTGTTCTATTTCCGACCCGGCATGATGAATAATCGCGCTCAATATCGGCAATAACCCGACATCAACATTTTTGGCTGCCTTGAGAAAGGAAACTGAAGGCAAAAACCGCCTCGCCAGACTGCGCCGGACTATCAACGCCAGCAGACTTGCCCAGATGAGCCCCTCCGCTATCGCTTTCTGGCCGGTCGCAAAACTTGTCCAGTGGGTGTGGGATTTTAGTTCCCTGAACAGCAGTTCGACCTGCCAGCGACAGCGATAGACCGCCATGATGTCATCGGCGGTAAAGTGGGATGGCGGCAGATTGGTGAACCAAAAACAAAAGCGTTTTTCCGACGCAAACCAACGCCGGATGACCCGAAATTCGAATCGGCCACGCCGACAGGTGAAATCCAGTACTTCAGCACGGTTGTTTTTGCGACTAATCTCCCGGAGTTTTTTGCCCGCCAGTGTCGGTAATTGTCGCCCCTGTCCATTTCGGGCGCTGACAATCAGGGGATTAAGCGACTGGCTTCCCCGAACGATAAATGAACCCCCGGACAGGGAAAGTTGCTCGAAGTACCCGAAATCCACGTAACCGGCATCCGCCAGCAGCAATTTATTGCGTAAGGTGTGAGGGGCAGGCAGATAAGCCCGCTCAGAGGCCGTGTCTGCGGTCACCGTCATGGCGATGGGCGATTGGCTGAACAAAGACAGGGTCATATGGCACTCAACCGCCGCCGTCAAGGGACTGAAACGACAGGGAAAAACCCCGGCTAACTCGGGATGAACGTTGAATGAGCGGCCATCCTGCAAGAGGATATCGTCAAACTGGCTGAATTTTTTGGGTAAGGGGGCAAAGCTTTTTCAATCAACTGAGCCATGGCAAACGTCACCCGCGTCTTCATAAAATCGGCGAAAGCGCTTTTACGCAACTGATTATGGAAGGGCTTATAGGCGACAGTGTGTTTTTCACTCAGACACATGCCGTTAAATTGCCGGTGCAGGTCAGCGATGGAGGTGCAGTTTCCTTTGCTCAGTGCGGCTATCAAACTGAGAACCAGAGACTGTGGCCCAATATTTCTGAGTCGTTCCATAAAGCCACCTCGGCGGGCGGTTTTTTCAAGAAAAGTGTGACTGAAGAATGGCATTAACTGAAGTTTTGTGGAGATAATTGTCATCGGCTTTATTCTCTGATCTCGGTATTTTGTTTGGCGACAATTATCAGATCATAAATAAAGCCTTTTTTCTATCTAAAATAACCGGTTGGCGCTAAAGATCCTGTTTATGAGTATTCTAATATTGCCATGCAGACAATATCAGGATAGGCGTGATATTCAACTCCATTCTTGATTATGGGAATGTATAGTTTTGGTTCAATAAATCCTTCTTTTATACCCGTGATTATTGAAACTGCTTGATTTTCCCCAAACTAAGGCTCATGGTATCCGTCATGAAAATATTCATTACCGATGAACAGAAAGCCGAACTCGAACACCTTCATCACACCTGCCGTGATAAGAGGGAATGTGATCGCATCAAAGCGGTTCTGCTGGCCTCTGAGGGCTGGAGTTCTGTCATGATCGCTCAGGCCCTGCGTCTGCATGAAACGACGGTTAATCGTCATATCAGCGATGACCTTAATCACCGCAAACTGAAGCCCGAAAATGGCGGCTCTCAGAGCCACCTCAGCGAAACACAGACGCAGGAACTTATCGCTTATCTGACCGCGGATCTTCTGCCCACCACACAGGCGGTTATCCGTCTTGTCGAAGAATGGTGGGATACGCAAAGGCCAGAAAACCGCAGTGAAAACCACGGGAAGCTGTACCCGTCTGAATCTGATGGGGGCCCTGAATCTGGCCGATATCAGCAAAACCGTGGTACGCGAATATGATCGTATCGACAGTTATCACATCGCAGAATTTTTCATTGCCCTGCGTGAAACCTATCCGGTCAGTCAGAAGGTTCATATTATCCTTGACGGAGCCGGTTATCACCGGAGTGAGTTGGTGAAAGACTGGGCTTATGTGATGAATATTGAGCTTCATGACTTACCGCCATATAGCCCGAATCTGAACCCGATAGAAAGGCTATGGAAAGTGATGAATGAAAAAGTCAGAAATAATCGTTACTTCGCCTCGGCGGCCTTGTTCAGGCAGGCGATACATCACTTTTTTACGGAAATATTACCGGAACTTGCCGGGAACCTGTCGTGCCGTATTAATGACAACTTCCAGGTTCTGAATCCTGCATCTTCAAGTTAAGTGGGTATAAAAGATAAGACCCAATGAATGTCATTTTACCTTTCTTGAAAACTCCATGTTCATACGACTCTGCCCATTCATCAGTGATTTCTTTTATCCTTAGACACTGAACCCCACAAACATTAGATAATCCATTCTGAGTTAAATAAGGAATCCCATTCTCAAGGACTCCCATTTCAATCCCATTGATTGTAGTCTCTTGCCTGACATCAATATCCAACGGAATAGATTTTAGCGAGGAGGATCTCTTTTCCATAGTTTTTAACCTTAACTTTATGTTTTTAAATAAAATTTAGGGTGTTCTCTTTGTCATCTTCAACTGCATAATTTAAGTACATATCACTACCGCACAATACATTAATTATCCTAATGTTTTGTGCGGTAGTATCTAAAATGTGATGTTGATATGGTTTTAGGCGGAATAAGCCGTTCTTTGCCCACGCAAGGAAAAGCCCAAAAAAGGCTCTAATTTAGTCAAAAGGGCGCTTGAGAGCCATGCTCAACAACAAGAGATGGCGGGGATTGCTCCCCGCCGTTGCTCTTACTTGGTTTCGTAATCCATGAAAACAGCAACCTCCGTTTGGCCGCTTCGGATGCGAACCTCACAGAGGTCCTTCCTCGTGACCAGCACAGCCGCTAAAGCGGTGATACAAATAACGATGGCGATAAATATCGCTTTTTGCTGTTTCATGGTTAGCGTCTCCTTGCCTTTCGGCGTGTAAGAGGCTAATCTTATGTTGTCAAGCATAAAGATGGGCCTCAAATTGATTGAAAGATCATTTGGGGCTTTCTTCTATCCGCTCCAGCACGCCAGAGACAGATAGTCTCAAGCGCCCGCCCAAAATATACCAAAGTGAAATATATATATATTACGCTATCCTTAACCTGCCACACCGACTATGCAGCCAATCTATGCAGTTCTTCAAGCAGTGGTCGCTTATGATTCTTTTCATAAATGCCCGTCAGTGTACTTTTATGCTGTTCATAATCCCATCCCATAGAGATGAAAACAGTGTTGGCTCTCTGCAACTCAGTGACACAGCGGATCTGCTCTGGTGTTAGATAGTCACTGATAGGCTCTTTCTTGTCGATTTCATGATGGACGCGGAACTTAGCCGCTGTCATACCCAAGGCTATCCGGTTAATAAGATCAGCCTCATTGCTGAAATGGCGCACGAAGTGGCTTACCTCCAGACTTGCGGATTTCAAATCCGATAGTTCCAAACTCATCAAAATCAGCTTTGTTCCTATCAACCAGTTTAATTACGGTGTCATGCTCACGATCAACACCATCAGACGTGTGAAGCATATAAAAGAAAGCCTCAGTGAATACCAAGGCTGATTAACTATTTTCTGAATGCATGATTATTAGAGCTTCACGTTCCATCACTCCAATATCATTAAATACGGTCGTGCGGTCCTTTACATCAATTAAGTCCATAACTTGAGCCAATACATTATAATCAAGCCCTGTTGCCCCACATGCTCCTGTTCTCCATTGCGTAGACATAGCCTGGAATACAAGAAATGATCCCCACACATCAGGCCAAACTTCAACGTCATCAGCGATATCACCGAGCATTTCCAATTCAAATTCAGAAGGAGGTTTTGTATATAATGCCCGCGCAACCGCAATTAGTTTTTTTCGCGGAACAGGCCAAGGGACTTGTAATAAGTGGTGATTATGGCTTCGTAAGCCTGAGGATAATTATCAAGTAATATATCCAGGTTTTCTTGATTAAATTCGTGTTCTTTAAACCCCCCAACCATTCGCAATAGACATGATGAATTTATCGTTCGTCATCCCTTCCTGTTTTTCCATTTCAGCCAGTTTGCTTAACGGATAATGCTTGAACTCAAATGTTAACTCACCCTCACCACTAGGGCGCGAGCATACTTTGATTAATCATCATCCAAAGAAGACTCTCGCCCGATAACCATCGCTCCAGCCGGCTTTTTTAAGCTTATTCCTTTGACTTGGCGCACCGCAATCACATTGTTTCAGCATATTTAAAACAAAACGCCGGAATAACGCCAAATTCTCAATGGCTCCGTCCAGAACGATACGTGAATCAT